>JBCCWI010000076.1:0-19976 GCA_039193795.1 Actinomycetota bacterium
CCGAGGCCGACGAGATCGTGGGCACCGCCCGGGTGATCCGCCCGTCGGTCCGTGGCTTCCCTGCGTTCGAGTTCTTCACCCCGACGGCGGAGGCGCTGAAGACCTTCGCCGACCTCGACCCCAACCGGTGCAGCGAGATCTCCGCCCTCGCCACCCCGCGCAGCGGACTCCAGAACATGGCGATCTCGGCCGCCATCTACGGCTTCGTGTGGCGCGAGGCGGTCGAGCACGAGCGGGCGTACATGCTGGCCATCATGGACGACCGTCTGTTCCGCATCCTGCGGCGCTGGTTCCACTTCCCGTTCGAGGCGATCGGCGAAACCCGTCACTGGATGGGCGCCCGGACCACACCGGCGGCGATGTACATCCCCCGCACGATCACGGAGCTCTCGTCGGACCATCCCGACGCCCTGCGTTTCTTCTCCGGCGACATCAGTTTCAGCGAACTCGACCGCGTCGCCCTCGACATCCGCAGCGACGTCCCCGAGCACCGTTCGCCCGTCATCGACCTGACCACCGAGCGGGCCCCCATCGCCTGACGTTCCCTCATGAACGGGGGAAAACTGCCGACTGCCCATACATGGGTAGCGCTTGGAGGATCACGGCCGCGTCCGGCCTGATCCTCGTCTCGGTTGCGGCAGTCCTCGGTGACGGCGCCCAATCGGCGGTGCGCGCCCTCGAGGCGATCTTCCTGATCGCGACCACCGTGATCCAGCTGCGCCGCCGGCCCGACATCGCCCCTGCGCCGTGGGTCCTGCTCGCGATCGGCGGGCTCCTCGCGCTCGCGTCGGCCGCCACCCGTCTGATCCACGGTCTCGTCATCGACGAGGCCAGCCCGTTCCCGAGCTTCGCCGAGTTCCCGGGCTATGTCGGCTACATGTTCGTCATCGCGGCCGCCCGGTCGTTCTGGCGGCATCGGACCACCCGCAGCGACGTCGCCGCCGCACTCGACGGGTTCCTCGTCGCATCGGCGGCCGCGGTGGTCGTCTTCTCCGCCGTCCTCTCGGACTATCTCCGAGACGAGTCGATCTCGGTCACCCACCGGCTCGGCAACGTGGGCTACACGGTGCTCACCCTGGTGCTGCTCGGCCACGTCGCCCGCCTCGCGGTCGGCCCGGGCGTCCGCAACACGTCCTGGCGACTGATCGCCGTCGCGACCACGGCGATCCTCGCCAACGATCTCTTCCTCCTGCTCGACTCGACCGGCTCGACCTGGGCCGCGACGCTCGCCGGGATCACCTCGCCCATCGCCTTCGTCATGGCGGGCAGCGCGCTCCTCCATCCGGAGGCGGCGGCGCTCACCGCCGCGCCGGTCACCTCTCCCCCGCAGCTCTCGCGTGGCCGGCTGGCCATGCTCGGCACCGCCCTCCTCACCCTGCCCGCCGCGCTGTTGTTCTCCCTGGTGCGCGGCACCGACCCCGACCTCCCGGTGCTGGTCGGCGGCTCGGTCGCCCTGGCGACCCTGTCGCTCGCCCGCATCACCCTGCTCTTCCGCGCCAACGAGCGCGCCGCCCAACTCGAGACGGCGGTGGCCGACGTCGGCCGTCAGCTCCTCGAGGGGCACGATACCAACGACCTCGCCAACGCGATCGTCGAGGCGATCGAACTGGTGGTCGACGACGCCCGCTTCGCCGTCACCGTCGACGGCGGTTCCGCCAACCGATGGCTGATCCAACGCGATCAGCACCATGGGCCGATCGAGTTCGTCGCCCTCGACGAAGGCGTCGATCCGAACCTGCGGGAGCTCGTCGGCATCTGGCGCGACGACGAGACACTCGTCGAGGTACAGCTCGGCGAACACGGGCGCTTCGGGTCGATCCTGGCCGTGTCCGCCGAGATCGAGAACCCCCACAGCCTCGGTCTCCAGACCGTCGCCGCCCAGATCACCCAGGCCCTCGCGACGCTAACGCTCGCCGAGGCGAGGTTCACCCAGCGAGCCGAGCAGCGCCTCCACGCCCTCGTCGAGCAGTCGTCGGATCTCGTCACCGTCCTCGACACCGACGGCAAGATGATCTTCGTCTCCCCCAACGCCCACCGGGTGCTCGGCTCGCCGCCCCACCAGCTGATCGGCACGTCCGCCAGCGCCTTGGTGCACGCCGACGACGACCGAGCCGCCCGCGGGCTCCTGCGGAGCCCGACCAAGCCCTTCGAGACACCCCGGGCGACCGAGATCCGTCTGGCGACGACCGACGGCGAGTACCGCTGGTTCGACACGACGGCCCGTGACTTCCGCGACGATCCCGAGGTCGGCGGGGTCGTGGTGACCGCACGCGACATCACCGAGGAACGGGCCGCCAAGCTCGGGCTGCTCCGCTCGGAGCAGTGGTTCCGTGGTCTCGTCCAGAACAGCTCCGATGTCATCGCCGTCCTCGACGAGGCCGGCGTCTTCACCTATGCGAGTCCCGCGGTGACCGATCTGACCGGGCTCGAGCCGCGGGCCCTGCGGGGACGCAACTTCCTCGAGCTGTTGCCCCGCGACGACCTCGACAGCCTCGACCAGCTGCGCCGGGCGCTGCGCTCGGCCTCGCCGAACCTGCGCCGCCTCGAGATCGCGATCGAACGCCCCGACATGACCCGCCGCACCGCGGAGGTCACGGTGACCGACCTCCGCAACGACCCGTCGGTGAGCGGGCTCGTGCTCAACATCCGCGACGTCACCGATCGCAAGCTGCTCGAAGAGGATCTCCGGCACCAGGTCCTCCACGACGACCTCACCGGCCTGGGCAGCCGCGTGCAGTTCTCCAACCAGCTCCAGGCCGCCCTGGCGGCCCCCCGGGACGGGAGCATCGTCGCCGCCCTCTTCATCGACATCGACGACTTCAAGACGATCAACGACTCGCTCGGCCACGCCGCCGGAGATCAGGTCCTGGTCGACATCTCGGGCCGTCTGCGGAGCAAGCTGCGACTCCACGACAACGCGGCTCGGTTCGGCGGCGATGAGTTCGCCGTCATCTTGACCGAGGTCTACGGCGAGTCCGACGTGACCCTGGTCGCCGATCGCATCGTCGAGGAGCTGAGCCAGCCGGTCATGCTGATGGGTCAGGAGATCCGGCTCGGCGTGAGCGTCGGCATTGCGATCGACGACGACGGAACCCGGTCGCCCGAGGACCTGCTGCGAGCCGCCGACGTCGCGATGTACGAGGCCAAGGCGCAGGGCAAGGGCCGCTGGGCCATGTTCGAGGACTCGATGGCCGACCAGACCATGGAGCGGTTCGAGATCAACAACTCGCTCGGCAACGCCATCGAGAACGACGAGCTGATGGTGTATTACCAGCCCATCGTCGATCTCGGCAGCGGCCGCACGGTCGGAGTCGAGGCCCTCGTGCGCTGGAACCACCCGGCGCGCGGCATGATCAGCCCCGGCCAGTTCGTGCCGATCGCCGAGCGCAACGGGCTCATCGCCCCGCTCGGTCGATGGGTGCTGGAGCGGGCCACCGCCCAGGTCGCCGAGTGGCGCGGCCGGGGCCACGACATCTACGCGAGCGTCAACGTCTCGGCGGTGCAGTTGCAAAACGACGGCATCGTCCACGAGATCCTCGAGGTGGTCGACGGCGCGGGGATCGACCGCCACGCCGTCGTGCTCGAACTGACCGAGTCGGCCCTCATCAACGACTTCAACCTGGTGATCCGCCGGATCGACGCGCTTCGAGAAGCCGGTCTGCGGGTCGCGATCGACGACTTCGGCACCGGCTATGCGACCCTGACCTACGCCGACCGGTTCGCCGCCGACATCTTGAAGATCGACCAGAGCTTCGTCGCCCGCCTCGAGGACAACGACGACTCCCCGATCGTCGACACGGTGCTGAACATCGCCAAGGCGATGGGTGCAGACGCCGTCGCCGAAGGCATCGAGGTCCCCGATCAACACACCCGCCTCCTGGCGATGGGGTGTTCCCTCGGTCAGGGTTACTACTTCACCCGCCCCGCCCCGGCGGAAGCGATCGCCCAGGCCCTCACCCGGGAACTCGACGGCGAGGCCCTGATCGGGCACGGGTTCTAACCCGCCGCCAGCGGCCACCGACCTGCAAGACTGCGGCGGTGCCCAGCGTCGACACCACGATCGAGCCCGTTCTCGACGGCGGCGAACGCCTCGGCTGTGTCGCGACGATCACGATCGACAACCCCGAGCGCCGCAACGCGATGACCGCGGCGATGTACCAGGCCGTGCCGGCAGCCTGCGCAGCCGCGACGGCCGAACCGGACCTGCGAGCGGTCGTCCTGCGGGGCGCCGGCGACCGGGCGTTCTCCGCCGGCAGCGACATCAGCGAGTTCGGTGAGCGCCGGATGGGCCGCAACGCCGATGGTTACGACCGAGCCGAGCACGAGGCGTGGGCCGCGATCGAGTCCCTCGCCGTGCCGGTGATCGCGTCGATCCGCGGATCGTGCCGCGGCGGCGGGGTCGCGATCGCACTCCACGCCGACCTCCGGATCGCGGCCGACGACGCGACCTTCTCGGTGCCGCCGGCCAACCTGGGACTCGCCTACCCGCCCGAGGCCACCCGACGTCTGGTGGCCGCCGTCGGCCCGTCCCAGGCGAAGCGACTGCTCTTCACCGCCGAGGCGTTCGATGCCGACCGAGCGGCGGCGATCGGCCTGGTCGACGAGGTCGTCGCGGCCGACGCCCTCGACGCGACCGTGGCGTCGACCGTCGATCTGATCGCCCGCAAGGCGCCGCTCACCCATCGAGCGTCGAAGGCGGTCGTCGACGCGATCGCCGCCCACGGCACCGACGCATCGATGCCGCTGCGCGACCTCGCGCCAGATGCTGCCGACGCGGTCGCAGCCTGTTATGACAGCGACGACTTCCGTGAGGGGGTGCGGTCGTTCGCCGAGAAGCGACCGCCCCGCTTCCGGGGCCGATGACGACCGCCGCCGAGGAGGCGGCGCCGAGAAGCGAGGAATCCGATGACCACGGCGTTGCACACGATCACCAGCGGCCCCCCGGCGACGGCGGGAGACGTCGTCGTGCTCTGGGTCCACGGGGTCGACTCCGACGGGTCCGTGTGGGACGACGCTGCCGCGCTCGTCGCGGCCGACCACACCTCCGTGTCGGTCGACCTGCTCGGCCACGGTGCCTCGCCGGTCTCCGACGACGAGGGCGACTACCGCCGGGACGCAGTCCTCGACGACCTCGACGACGTCATCACCGGCATCCGGGCGGGTGCACCCGGCGCCCGGATCGTCTGGGTGGGTCACAGCCTCGGTGGGTATCTCGGTTTGGCCCACGCCCTGACCCGGACCGGCGCTGACGCCGTCGACGCGCTGGTCCTCGTCTCGACCGGGCCGGGCTTCCGCGACCCCGACGCGATGACCTCCTGGAACGACCGTGTGCGGGCCAATGCGCCCGCGTACTCGGTGAGCGAGACGGCGGCGACCATCGCCTTCCACCACGACGCGATGGTCATGGAGCGCCTCACCGAACTCGAACTCCCGATCGCGCTCGTGATCGGCGACGGCGACAAGGCCTTCCTCGGGGCCAACGATTACCTCGAGCGCAAGCTGCCGCACGCCTCGCGCACCACGGTGGAGGACGCCCGCCACTTCGTCATGCGCAGCCACCCCGAGTCGGTGGCCGGCGCCGTCGCGACCGTCGTGGCCGAACTCGAGGACGACACCGGCCGGTGACCGACCGGGTCCCGCTTCCCGTCGATTCGGCGATCCCCGAGCTGCACGACGCACTCGGCCGTCAGCGGCTCGTCGTCTTGCAGGCTCCCCCCGGCACCGGAAAGACCACCCGGGTCCCGCCGTCGCTGATCGACCGGCCGTGGATCGGCGATCGACGCGTTCTGCTCCTGGAGCCCCGCCGCGTCGCCGCTCGGGCCGCCGCGGATCGAATGGCGAGCGAGCGGGGAGAATCGGTCGGTGACACGATCGGTATCCGCACCCGCTTCGACACCCGGGTGTCCAAGCGCACCCGAGTCGAGGTCGTCACCGAGGGTGTCCTCACCCGGATGCTGCTGAGCGATCCGTCGCTCGCCGACTACGGCGCGGTGATCTTCGACGAGTTCCACGAGCGCTCGATCCACGCCGACGTGTCGCTCGCCTTCGCCCGAGAGACCGCCGGCGTCCTGCGCGACGACCTCCGCATGATCATCATGTCCGCGACACTCGACGCCGATCTGCTCGCCGCGCGACTGCGATCCGACGCGGTGGTGAACGTCGAGGCCGAACGACACCCGGTGACGATCTCCTACCGACCCCCCGAACCCGGCGAGGACCTGACCGATGCCGTCGCTCGCGCGACGATCGACGCGCTCGGCTCGGCCGACCACACCGGCGACCTGCTCGTCTTCCTTCCCGGTGTCGCAGCGATCGAGCGGGTCCGACGACGCCTCGATTCGTCGCTCGGCGACCGGACCGCACGCGACCTGGTGATCGCGCCGCTGCACGGCTCGCTCCGCTCGAACGAGCAGGACGCCGCACTACGCCGGGACCCGCAGGGGCGGCGCAAGGTCGTCCTGGCGACACCGATCGCCGAGACGAGCGTCACCGTCGACGGCGTCGCGACGGTGATCGACGGCGGTCAGCGGCGCCGACCCGAGATCGATCACGGTCGGGGCATGGGCCGGCTGCGGACCGTCACCGCCTCGCGCGCCGCCGTCGATCAGCGGGCGGGTCGGGCCGGTCGTCAGCGCCCGGGAACCTGTGTGCGGATCTGGCACCAGCGCGACGACGAGCACCGCCCTGCGGCCGAGCCCCCGGAGATCACGACCGCCGACCTCTCGGGTCTCGCGCTCGATCTCGCCGTGTGGGGCGCAGCCGACGCCGACGACCTGCCCTGGCTCGATCCGCCGCCACCGGTGACCTTGGAGACCGCCCGAGCCGGCCTGCGGGACCTCGGCCTGCTCGACGAACGCAACCGACTGACCGATCACGGCAAGGCGGCGGAGCAACTCGGCACCGATCCCCGACTCGCCCACACGCTCGTGCGTTCGGCCGAACTCGAGACCACCCATCCCGGCCTGCTCGCGACCGCGGCCCGGGTGGCTGCGGTTCTCGGCGACACCGGCCCGCGACCCGGACGCGGATCGGCGGATCTGCGCAGCCGGGTCGACCGGCTGTCCGGGCCACTCCGCACCCAGGCCGATCGCTGGCGGAATCGACTCGATCCCGACACGGCCGGTGGTGGAGTCGATGCCGATCTGGTCGGTGTGGTCGTCTCGATCGCGTTTCCGGACCGGGTGGCCCAGCGTCGCGCGGACGGCCGTTCGTATCTGCTGGCGTCGGGCGCCGGGGTCACCCTGCCCGACGGCGACGCCCTCGGCCGCGAGGCCTGGCTGGCCGTCGCGGAGACGAGTGGAACCGGTGCCGATGCCCGGATCGTGTCGGCCGCGCCGATCGACCTCGAGGCGATCGAGGCCGTCCATGGGGACCGCCTCGCCGAGGTCGAGCACGGCGGCTGGGACCGACGAGCCCGCGACCTGGTCTTCGAGCGCCAGACCCGCCTCGGCTCGATCATCGTCACGCGGCGGCCCGAGGACGCACCGTCGGTCGACGCTGTGCGCGACGGGCTGTTCGCAGGCATCCGGCGCGAGGGCGTCGACCTGCTTGCGTGGGACCCGGCCGACGAGCGGTTCCGGGCCCGTCTCGGCTTTGCCCACCAGCTCCGGCCCGACGAGTGGCCCGACGTCACCGACACGGCCCTGCTCGATCGGCTCGCCGACTGGGTCGGCCCTGCGATCGACCGGCGGACCCGTCGGGCCGACCTGGAGCGGCTCGCGGTCCGAGATCTGCTGGCGAACCTCCTCGATTGGCGCCAGGGCCGTGAACTCGACCGTGTCGCCCCCACCCACGCCACGGTGCCGAGCGGCAGCCGCCTCCCGATCGACTACGGCCCCGAGGCCGGTCCCGTCCTCGCCGTTCGGCTGCAGGAGGTGTTCGGGATGACCGAGTCGCCCACCGTCGGCGACGGTGCGGTTCCGCTGACGATGCACCTGCTCTCCCCTGCCCACCGGCCGCTTCAGGTCACGCGTGACCTCGCGTCGTTCTGGGCCGACGGGTATCCGGAGGTGCGCAAGGAGATGCGCGGCCGCTACCCCAAACACCACTGGCCCGAGGATCCCCTCACCGCCACGCCCACGAATCGGGCCAAGCGCCGGAGTTAGCCGTCGATCACGCCGTCGTTCCGGAGCCGCTCGACCGTCTCCGCCGACCACCCGGCCTCGGCGAGGACCTCGTCGGTGTCGGCGCCCGGCCAGTGAGGCGAGCGTCCGTCGAGCACGCCCGGTGTCCGCGAGAGCCGCGGGATCGGAACGATCTCGGGTCCCCCGTCTACGAACGTCTCCCGGTCGACGTGGTGGCCGTACGCTCGCGCCTCGTCGAAGGTCAGCACCGGCGCCACACAGCAGTCGGTCGGCTCGAACACCGCCGCCCAGTCGTCCCGGGAGCGGGTGGCGATGACCGACGCGATGCGGGCGGTGAGTTCGGGCCAGCGATCGCGGTCGTACTGGGCCGGCAGGTCGTCGGCATCGCCGAGGCCGATCGTCTCGAGAAACGCCTGGTAGAAGTGGCCCTCGATCGGGGCGACGCTGAGGTGCTTGCCGTCCGCGCACTCGTAGACGTTGTAGAACGGCGCCCCACCGTCGAAGAGGTTGGTGCCTCGTTCGGGCCGGTGGAACCCACCCGCCTGCATCCCGTAGAAGACCGAGGCGATCGAGGCGACCCCGTCGGTCATCGCCACGTCGATCACCTGGCCCTGACCGGACCGCTTCGCCTCCCACAGGGCGCACATGACGCCGTAGGCGAGGGTGAGACCGCCGCCGGCGAAGTCGCCCAGGACCTGCAACAACGGCACCGGGGCTCCGTCGCGGGGGCCGATCGCGTCGATCACGCCGGTGATGGCTTCGTAGTTGAGCGAGTGGCCCGCCGTCGACGCGAGACGCCCGGTCTGGCCCCAACCGGTCAGTCGCCCGTAGACGATGTCCGCCTTGCGTTCGAGCACCTCGTCGGGACCGACCCCGAGTCGTTCGACCACGCCGGGACGAAACGCCTCGAGGAACACGTCGGCGCCCTCGGCGAGGGCCAGCACGGTCTCGACACCGGCCGGCTGCTTCAGATCGACCGCGATCGACCGCCGGCCGCGATCCCAGGTCGAGTAGGCCTTCGGGGTGCGGGCGTCGGACGCTGGAACGTCGCCGAGCCGTTCGACTCGGATGACGTCCGCGCCCATGTCGGCGAGCCGGAGCGACCCGTACGGGAGCGCACCGAGCCCGGCCAGTTCGATGATGCGAAGATCGCTGAGTGGTCCGGACACGAGGCCCCCGTCCTGATCCGTCGGCGCCGCCAGTGTAGGAGCGCCCGCACGGGCGGGCCCGATCGATGGCTACGCCGGACTGCCCGCCAGACGCCAGAGGAAGGTCGCCATCTGGGCCCGCGTGACGACATCGTCGGGCGAGAACGTCGTCGGCGATGTGCCGACGGTGATCCCGCGATCGAACAGCCAGTCGACGGCCGTCGCGTAGTAGCGGTCGCGTCGAACATCGGAGAAGCCCGACGCCGGCGCGCTGTGTTCACCCTCCATGCGCCACAGGAACGTGGCCATCTGGGCCCGGGTGACGACATCGTCGGGCGAGAACGTCGTCGGCGACGTGCCCGTCGTGATGCCCTGCTCCTTCAGCCAGTCGACCGGGATGGTGTAGTACCGGTTCCGGGCCACATCGCTGAACCCCGAGGCGGGCGAACCGCCCGGACTGCCGCTGTAGCGGTGCAGGAAGGCCGCCATCTGACCGCGGGTCACCGGGTCTGATGGTGAGAACGTGGTCGGCGACGTGCCGGTCGTGATGCCGGTCGCGGCCAGCCAGCTCACCGCCGGGGCGTAGTAGCTGTTGGCCACGACGTCGAGGAACACACTGCCGCCGTTGAAGTCGAAGAGGTTCAACGAGTCGTAGTTGGCACCGAGGATCTGGGTGCTGTCTGCGTTCAACCAGGTGTCGAGGATCGTGGTGTAGACGCTGCGGAAGTCGACGTGGTGGTTCATGTCGCCGCGGTTGTCGAGCGATGTCAGCGACGGCTGCGTGCCGTGCAGCCCCCCGCGCACGTTGGGCCCGATCAGCATCATCAGACCGGCGGTGCCGTGATCGGTGCCCGAGGCGTTCTGCTCGACCCGACGACCGAACTCGGAGAACACGAGCACACACGTGCGCGAGGCGTAGGTGGGTGACAGGTTCGAGAAGAACGCGTCGATCCCGGCGTCGAGCTCGGCCAGCAGGTCGTCGTGCCCCGGACGCTGACTGTCGTGGGTGTCGTAGCCACCCTGGTTGACGTTGAGCAGCTGGGTGCCGAGGTTCAGGTTGATCACCTGGGCGGCGACCGCGAGCTCGCGGGCCAACCCGTCCTCGGGGAGGCTTCCGCTGAAGGCCGGTGCGATCTCGGCGGCGGTGTCGACGGCGCTGGCATAGGCGTCGGCGATGATCGGACCGAAGATCCCCGTGCCGGCCGGCTGCCCGCCGAGGTCGGCGAAGACGTCGAAGGCGTCGCGTTCCCAGGCCTCGGAGCGATCCGAGCCGAACAGGCCGCCACCGGGTGGGAGCGCCACGGCCGAGGTCGATGGACCCCGCAGCGTGAGCGGTACGCCGTTCCAGCCGATCGCGACGGATCCGAGCGTGCCGAGACCCTTGCCCTCGGCGTAGCGCCCGAGCCAGCCGGTCGGCGGGATCATGTTCTGGATCCCGCTCATCCAGGTGGCCATCGAGGTGAAGTGGCTGCGGTCGTCGCTCGCATCGCCGACGCCGCGGATCAAGGCGACCTGACCGGCGTCGAAGCGATCCTTGAGCCGGCTGAGGTTCGGGTGCAGGTACAGCCCCTCGCCGACGGCGTTCGAACCGTTCACGCTGATCGCGAGCGACCCGCGGGCGTCGTGGTAGGCGCCGTCGTCGGCCGGGACCAGCGTGTTGAGGTGATCGTTGCCGCCGTTCAGGAACACGGTGACGAGGATGCGGTCGGTGGGCGCCAGCGGCGTCGCGGCGGCCGCCAGGCTGTCGAAGGCACTGGTGGTGAGCGACAGGCCGGTGGCGCCGCCGGCGGCGAGGGTGCCCTGCAGGAACCGGCGACGGGCGAACCCCTCGCGGGTCGTGTCGTGGGTCGAGAGCTGCGCCAGCGCGATCTCCGCGTCGGTCGGGGCGTGGAAGCCGGACCGGGCGAAGCGACGGGGACGGAGGTTGGTGAGCGTCTTCATGAGTGTCTCCTTCGTGTCGCCGCGCTCAGTAGACCTGGAACTCGGGCGTCAGGGCGCCGAGCATCCGGGCTTGGTGGGTGATCGACCAGCGATGGTTGGCGTGGGCGTCGTCGAACCACTCCATGAGTCGATTGCGTGTCGCAGCCGATGGGTTCTCGACGCCGTAGTAGGCGAAGATCTCGTCGACCGCAGCGGAGCGCCCGAGGTCTTCGAGCCCGTCGAACACCCCGTTCATCTGATCGGACCAGCGCAGCCCCTCGGCGAAGCTGCCGCGGGCCCAGGCCGACGCCGTGTTGAGCCACGTGGTGCCCTTGCCCCAGCCGGCGACACTCGGCGGGTCGAGGGGCACCATGCCCATGTTCTCCATGCGCCATCGCAGTCCGAAGTTCGATGCGGAGATGCCGGTCTGTTGGACGATCGAGACGATCCAGTCCATCGGGTTCTTGACCTGCGCCCAGTGCGACGACTCGGCCCAGAAGTCGTCGTGCTCGAGCACGGCTCGCACGAGGGCGGAGATCTCCATGCCGCCGGCGATGAAGTCGTCGGCGATCGAATCGATCGTCGCCTGCGACGGTTGGAGGTTCGCGAAGTAGGTGAACATCAGCTCGGCCAGCCGGGTCGCGGTCGCCTCCTGGCGTACGCCGTAGACGAGTTCGTCGATCGTGTCGCGACCGCCGCCCTGGTCGGCGTTGCCGTTCCAGTTGGCGGTGATGCCGAACAGCGTCTTTTGACCGGAGTCGTGGGCGTCGGACTTGAACTCGTAGGTGCCGTCCCAGAACTGCTCGACGTTGTTCCACCCGACGGTGTTGTGACCGGTCCAGGCGCGGGTCATGGCGACGACGTCGGCCTCGGTGAAGTACCCGACACCGCACGTGTAGAGCTCCATCAGCTCCCGCCCGAAGTTCTCCTGGGGCTCCCACACCGTGTTGTGTTGGTTGTCGAGGGCCATGAGCATGGCGGGCGAGATCGAGACCGCGCGGGTCAGGTCGGCGAAGTTGGCCATCGCCATCCGCCGGAAGATCCCGACCTGGTCCCACAGGGCGACGATGTCGAAGATCTTGTCCTGGGCGCAGGCGAAGTGGTCGTGCCAGAAGAACGCGAGCCGCTCGTAGATCGGCAGGCTGCCGGCAGTGGCCGGCGGCGAACCGGGCGCCGACGTCGGGTTCGGCAGGGTCGCCATCCGGTCGACCCACCACTCGATGACCTCGCCGTGGACCTGCCACTGTTCGTCGTTGGTCACCCAGCCCGGGCGCCCCACGTCGGGGCCGTTCGGGGCCGCTTGCCCGGCGGAGAAGCCCATCACGGCCGCGACCGCCTGGGCCCGGGTCTGCCCCGTCAATGCCGAGATCTCCGCGTCCGACCCACCGAATCCGGCGCGTCGAAGCAGATGGGCCGCCTCTGCGCTGGTCACCACATCACTCGCTGGCATGTGTGTTGCCTCTCTCCGCCCGCATCCTGCGGCCCGGTGAGGCCGCGATAGGTCTATCGGCCTGTGGAGAGATGGGCTTGAAGGATCTCGTGACCCAGCTCACACCGACCGAGTCGCCCAACGCACCGCCGACCCTAGACGATTCGGAGCCTCGGCGGGGGCCGGGCGGCGATGTTGCGACGCGAACGAATCGATGTCGAGACCATGACGATCCGATGACCGCGGAACCAGACGCCGATTCGGGCCGTCGGATCCGCCATGCGTTCCACCCGTGACACCAACCCACAGCCGACGAACCACCGGGGGCGTTCGTGGCTGAGCCGTTTCCTCCTCGCCCTCGGTGTCGTGGCGGTGTTGGCCACATCGTGCGCCGGCGACGACGACGACGATGCGACCGAGGCCGCCTCCGACGACGCATCGGCGTCGGCCTCCGCCTCCGAGTCCGCCGACGCCGAGGCCGACTTCGGCACGACGGCCACCGACCGCGACGCCATGTCCGACGACGACGACGAGGAGATGGAGATGGACGAGGAGGCCGAGGCCAGCTTCGCCGAAGGGGTGGAGGCGGACGACGCCGACGGTCTCTTCGCCGAGGAGCCGACCGCCAACGACTCCGGCCTCTTCGCCGACGACGAGGCCGAGCCCGCCGAGGAACGGCTCGAGGACAACACCTTCGAGGACTACGGCGTGCGTCCGTTCGTCGACACCGACATCGACAACCGATCGACGTTTGCGCTCGATGTCGACACCGGCTCCTACGTCGTCACCCGGCGATGGCTCGACGAGGGCGTGATCCCGCAACCCGAGTCGGTCCGCGTCGAAGAGTTCGTCAACGCGTTCGACTACGACTACGACACGCCGCGCGACGGCCTGGCGCTCCACGTCGACGGTGGCCCCTCCCCGTTCGACGAGGACAACGTGCTCGTCCGCGTCGGCGTCCAGGCCGCGGTCGTCGACGATCGTGACCGTCCGCCTGCGGCCCTGACCTTCGTCGTCGACACCTCGGGTTCGATGGATCGCGACGACCGGCTCGGTCTGGTCAAGGAGGCGCTGACCGAACTGGTCGACGAACTCGACGACGACGACACGGTCGCCATCGTGACCTACGGCGACCGCTCGGCGGTCATTCTCGACCCGACCCCTGCACGCGACGAGCGGGAGATCGTCGACGCCATCGACGATCTCCGGCCCGGCGGCAGCACCAATCTCGAAGCCGGCCTCGAGACCGCCTACGACCTCGCCGAGCGAGCCTTCGTCGAGGGCGGGATCAACCGACTGATCCTCGCCAGCGACGGTGTCGCCAATGTCGGCACGACCGACCCCGACGAACTCACCCGCCGCATCTCCGACCGGGCGATCAACGGCATCCAGCTCGTGACGATCGGCTTCGGGATGGGCAACTACAACGACGTCACGATGGAGCAGCTCGCCAACCAGGGCGACGGCTTCTATGCCTACGTCGACACCCGCGACGAGGCGGAGCGACTGTTCGAGGACGAGCTGGTCGCCACCCTCGCACCCGTCGCCATCGACGGCCGCATCCAGGTGGAATTCGACGCCGATCTGGTCGAGGAGTACCGCCTCATCGGCTTCGAGAACCGCGGCGTGCTCGACCGGGACTTCCGCAACGACGAGGTCGACGCCGGCGAGCTGTCGTCGGGCCACACGGTCACCGCGCTGTACGAGCTCGAACTCGACCGAGACGCCCGGCGCGGCGACGACCTGGGCGAGGTCCGGTTGCGGTGGCAGGATCCCGAGACCTTCGACTGGGTCGAGATCGACGCCGACATCGAGTTCGATGCGATCGAGACGGACTGGCGGGACACGAGCGACGCGTTCCAGCTGGCCACCACGGTGGCGGCCTGGGCCGAGGTGCTGCGAAACAGCCCGTTCGCCGACGACATCGACGTCGAGGCGATCGCCGAGGAGGCCGAACGGCTCGACGACGACCTCGACACCGACCAGTCCCGTGAGCTGGCCGACCTGACCGATCGGACCGCCGCCCTCTGGTGAGCAGGCGGTCCTGATCGCCCGCCGCCCGGGCAACCTCTGGAGGGGTCCTCACGCCCGGGCGGCGGGTTCTCTGCGAAGCTCGCGTGGTGCGTCGCGGACGGTTCGCCCCCAGCCCCACCGGCACCCTTCACGTCGGCAACCTGCGGACGGCGCTCGCGGCCTGGCTCGCCGCTCGGAGCCAGGGCGGGGAGTTCCTGCTGCGCTTCGAGGATCTCGATGCGGCGACCGCCCGGGCCGAACACGAGGCGTCCCAGCGTCGCGACCTCGTCCGGTTGGGACTCGACTGGGACGGTGATCCGGTGCGGCAGTCCGAGAGGCTTCCGCACTACGAGGATGCGCTGGCCGATCTGGAGTCCGCCGGTCGCACCTACCGCTGCTGGTGCTCTCGCCGGGAGATCCGTGAAGCGGCGAGCGCACCGCACCTGCCACCGGGGCACTACCCCGGCACCTGCCGCGAGCTCTCGATCGCCGAGATCCGGGAGCGGGAGGCGAGTGGCAAGCCGCCGGCGCTTCGACTCCGCACCGATCACCCGGACGTCACGATCGTCGATCGCCTCCACGGTCCCCACACGGAGGTCGTCGACGACTTCGTGCTCCGCCGGGGCGACGGCACCCCGGCCTACAACCTCGTCGTCGTGGTCGACGACGCGGCCCAGGGGGTCGAGGAGGTCGTCCGCGCCGACGACCTGCTCTCCTCCACCCCGCGCCACGCCCACCTCCAGCACCTGCTCGGACTCGCCGAGCCGCGATGGCTGCACGTGCCGCTCGTCCTCGGCCCCGAGGGCGATCGTCTCGCCAAGCGCGACGGCGCGGTGGGCCTCGAGGATCGGCTCGGGATGGGCGACAGCCCTCGACGGGTCCTGGCCGTGCTCGCCGCCAGCCTGGGGCTCGACGTCCCCGAGCGAGAGGTGGACGCCGAGGATTTGCTTCCCCGCTACGCGATCGATCAGATCAGCCGGTCCCCGTGGACCCTCCGCGCCGAACAGATCGCCCAGCCCTGGTGACCTCACCGACCAATCGCCCGAGCCTCCTCACGCCCCGCTTCGTCGGGCTCTGCCTCGGGGTGACGCTGTACTTCCTCGGGCTGAACATGACGCTGTCGGTCCTCCCGCTGTTCGTCGAGGGCGATCTGGGCGGCACCGACGCCCAGGTCGGCATCGCGGTGAGCTCGTTCGGCCTCGCCGCTGCGTGCATCCGCCCGATCATCGGCCCACTCGGCGACCGACTCGGCCGTCGCCGCCTCGTGGTCGTGGGAGCGGTCGTCGCCGGATCCGCCACCCTCGCCACCGCGACCGCCACGACGCTGCTCGCCGTCATCGCGTTCCGTGCCGTCGCCGGACTCGGAGAAGCCGCCGTCTTCGTCGGCGCAGCCAGCGCCGCCCAGGACCTCGCATCCGACGAGCGACGCGGGGAGGCCGCCAGCTACTTCTCGCTCGCGATCTACGGATCGCTGTTCGCCGGCCCACCCCTCGGGGAGTGGATCTCGGAGACCTGGAGCACCGACACCGCCTGGGTCGTCGCCGGCGGCCTCGCGGTCGCCGCGGCCCTGACCGGCATCGTGGCGCCGGGGAGGCCCGAAGAGCCTCCACCGAAACCGGAACGGCGGGTGCTCCTCCACCGCGCCGCGCTCCGGCCCGGGGCGGTCCTGTTCCTCGGGCTGCTCGGCTACACGGGCTTCCTCGCCTTCGCCGCCCTCCACGACGAGGAGGTCGGCATCGACAACACCGGCACGGTGTTCACCGTCTTCGCCCTCGTCATCATCTTCCTGCGCATCTTCGCCGCGAAACTCCCCGACCAGCTCGGTCCGGTGATGACGAGCCGGATCTCGCTGTCGTGTGGCGCACTCGGCCTCGGTATCCTCGCCGTGTGGCAGGAGCCGACCGGGGTGTACGTCGGCGCGGCGGTGCTCGCGGTCGCCCAGTCGTTCCTGTTCCCTGCCCTCTTCGCGCTGGTCGTCGACACGGCCCCCGACGCCGAACGCAGCCACGCGATCAGCACGCTGTCGATGTTCTTCGACCTGGCGTTCGGGCTGGGCGGTCCGGTGATCGGTGCCGTGTCCGATGCCGCCGACCGGTCGACGGCGTTCGCGGTCTCCGCCGGCATCGCGTCGTTCGCGCTCGTCACCTGCAAACGCATCCTCGGCGACGTGGCGCCGGCGACCTCGGTGCGCGAGATCGGACCCCGGAGTCGCCGGTGAGCACCTCCCAGACACCGATCGCGGCGATCGACATCGGCACCAACTCCGTCCACCTGGTGATCGCCCGTCCGACCGACTCGGGCAGCCCGGAGGTCCTCACCCGCGAGAAGGTGCCGGTCCGGCTCGGCTCCGGTGGCCGGGACATGAAGCGGCTCGCGCCGGAGGCCGCCGCGCGTGCGATCGACGCGCTCGGCCGCTTCCGCCGTATCGCCGAGGCCCACGAGGCCGAGGTGGTGGCGGTGGCCACCAGCGCGGTGCGCGAGGCCGAGAACCGAGCCGCGTTCATCACCGACGCCCGGCAGCGGGCCGGTGTGGCGGTGGACGTCATCTCCGGCGTCGAGGAGGCCCGACTGATCCACCTCGGAGCCCTCGGGGCCGTGCCCGCCGCCGACCGCCGCCACCTCGTGATCGACATCGGCGGCGGCTCGACCGAGTTCGTCGTCGGGCGAGGAACCACCCCGGAGCTGGTGCGGTCACTCAAGCTCGGCCACATCCGCCTCACCGATCGCTTCTTCCCGGACGGGCGGATCACCAAGAACGCCGTCGACGAATGCCGACGGTACGTACGGGCCTTCCTCGCCCCCGTCGCCCGCGAGATCAGCGAGGGGGGCTTCGAGCTCGCGATCGGATGCTCGGGGACGATCGAGAATCTCGCCCGCATGGCCGCCCTCGAGGCCGGCGACGCGGTTCGCACGGTCGACAACCTCGTGCTGACCCGCGACGGGCTCCGCGCCATCACCCGGCGTCTGCTCGACGCCGACGACGCGGCGAGGCGCACTCGAACACCCGGCCTCGACGCTCACCGAGCCGACGTCATCGTCGGTGGCGCGATCCTGCTGCGGCAGATCTTCAAACGGCTCGGCATCCAGGAGATGGTGGTCTCGCCCGCCGCGCTCCGCGAAGGCGTCGTGCTCGACCGCATCCGGCGCCGGTCCGACGACGGCGACGCGCTGCACCACCTCGGCGACCTCCGCCGGTCGAGCGTGGAAGCGGTGGCGCGCCGGTACGAGGAGGATCTCGGCCACGCCCAGCACGCCACCGATCTGGCCCTTCAGATCTTCGACGGGCTGGCTCCTGCGCACGGGTACGGCCCGGCCGAGCGCGACGTGCTCGAGGCGGCGGGGATGTTGCACAACGTCGGCCGATTCGTGGCCCACGCCGCCCACCACAAGCACTCGTACTACCTGATCCGCCACAGCGAGCACCTCGCCGGGTTCAACGAGCAGGAGCTCGAGCTCGTCGCTCAGGTCGCCCGCTATCACCGCAAGAGCAACCCTCGTCCCAAGCACGCGGAGTTCGCCGCACTCGATGCGGCCGACCAGCAGCGGATCCGGGTCCTTGCCGGCATCCTGCGCATCGCCATCGGCCTCGATCGCACGTATCGGCGCGTCGTCGAGCGGATCGCGGTCTGCATCGACGACGATCTCACGATCGCTGTGTCGGTGCCGACCGGCGCCGATGTCGAGCTCGAGTTGTTCACCGCCCGTGAGCGGGCGGGCCTGCTCGAGCTCGCGCTCGCGAAATCGGTGGACTTCGTCGTCGCTGAGGCAAGCTGAGGCGATGAGCGACACTCCGCACTGGTTCACCCGGGCGATCGAGACCGCGCCCGAATCCCGGCGCGTGACCGCCGGCGACGCGTCGATCCACTATCTCGCCTGGGGTGAGCGCGATCGACCCGGCCTGGTGTTGGTCCACGGCGGTGCCGCCCACGCGCACTGGTGGAGCCATGTCGCGCCCAGCTTCCTTCCCGACCATCGGGTCGTCGCCATCGATCTGAGCGGTCACGGCGACAGCGACCGACGCACGGACTACACGCTGCGAGCGTGGACCGAGGAGGTCGCTGCGGTCATCGACGACGCCGGTTTCTCCGACCCGCCCATCGTGGTGGGGCACTCGATGGGCGGGTTCGTCACGATCGCGACCGCCGCGTGGCAGTGCGACCGGATCGGCGGCGCCGTGATCATCGACTCGCCGGTGGTCGCCGTCGACCCCGAGGTCGAGCGGGCGCGCCGAACCGACGAGTTCAAGAAGGCGAAGACCTACGACGACCCCGAGGTGCCGATCGCCCGATTCCGCACGATCCCCGAGCAGGACGTCTACCTCCCCTACGTGAAGGAACACGTCGCCCGGAACTCTCTGCGTCGGCTCGACGACGGCCGGTGGGGGTGGAAATTCGATCCGACGATCTTCATCCCCAAGCGCGCGGAGCCCGCCGAGCTCCTGCCACAGGTCGAGTGCAGGGTCGCCCTGCTCCGCTGCGAGCACGGCCTCGTCACCCCCGACATCGGCGACTACATGTACGACCAGCTCGGTCGGGTCGCGCCGGTGATCGAACTCCCGACCGCCGGCCACCATCCGATGCTCGACGTGCCGCTGATCCTGATCACCGCACTGCGGTCCTTGCTCGCGGACTGGGATCACTCCCGGCCGCTCCGCCGGGCGACCGGGAGCTGATCGGTCAGTCCATCAGGGGGGCGAGTTGCTCGCCCATCGCCGCGATTGTCGCCTCCGGCTCGTTGAAGAACATGAAGGCGGGCACGACGAGCCGGTTCAGACCCCACGCGGTGGCCTCTTCGACCGCACCGGCGGCGTCGTCGCCGAAGATGCCCGGGTGGATGCCGGTCATCTCGATCGCCTCGGGATCGCGACCGTGGTCGGCGGCGGTCGTCCTCACGATGTCGACCAACTCGGCCATGTCGCCCTTGGCCGGGAAGAAGCCGTTGCCGATGCGCCCCGCCCGTTCCGCGGCCCCGCGGCTATGGCCGCCGATCGTGATCGGCACCGAGCCGTTGGTGGGCTTCGGGTTGGAGCTCATGCCTTCGAACGACACGAACTCACCGTCGAAGCTGGCGTTGTCGCCGGCCCAGAGTTCGCGCATGACGGCGACGTACTCCTCCGTGCGAGCCGCGCGGCGCTCCCAGGGCACCCCGAGCACCTCGAACTCCTCCTTGAGCCAGCCGATACCGATGCCGAGCTGCAGGCGCCCGCCCGAGAGGTTGTCGAGGGTGGCCACTTCCTTCGCATAGGTGACCGGGTGGCGCTCGGGCAGCAGCGAGATGCCGGTGGCGAGGGTCAGCTCGGAGGTAGTGGCGGCCACGAACGCAAGCCACACCAACGGGTCCGGGATCGGATTGTCGCCCGAGCCTGGCATCTTGCCATCGGGC
>JBCCWI010000077.1:0-19400 GCA_039193795.1 Actinomycetota bacterium
CACTGGCCGCGTCGCCCTCGGCGCGATCGCCCGGCGGCAGGTAGGCGGCCAGCTTGCCTGCGATCGAACGCGGGTTGGCGCCGGCCTGGATGGACAAGATGCCCTCGACGAGGAGCTCGCGATAGGCGACCTCGATCGTGGAGGCTCGCTTCAGCTTCATCGACACCGGGGTGTAGATGTAGTTGGCGAGAAACACACCCCAGAGGGTGGTGGAGAACGCCACGGCGAGCGCCGGACCCAGCGCACTGGGGTCGCTCAGGTTGTTGAGCATGTCGATCAGGCCGATCACCGTGCCGGCCACGCCGAACGCCGGCGCATAGCCGGCGGCGTTGGCCCAGAACGCGGCGCCCTGCTTGTGGCGCACCTTCATCTGCTCGACCTCGAGCTCGATCGTCTCGCGCAGCTCCTCGGGGTCCATGCCGTCGACGGCCATCATCAGGCCCTGCTTCAGGAACTCGTCGTCGACGTCGCCGAGCGAACCCTCCAGCGCGAGCAGACCTTCGCGACGGGCGACGTCGGCGAACTCGACGAGCTGTTCGATCGCGCCGGCGGAATCCGGCGGGGCGCCGCTGGTGAACGCCTTCACCAACGCCTTCAGACCGTTGACGATGTCGGGGATCGTGACCGACGCGAAGGTCGCGCCGAGACCGCCGAACAGCACGAGCATGATCGAACCGGGATCACCGAAGAAGATGCCCACCGGATCCATGCCCGCCATGAACATGGCGCCGAAGGTGACGGCCAGCGACAGCAGCAGGCCAACGATCGTCATCGGATCCATGTCAGTGCTCCTCGTCCTCGCCGGTGCCCACGGCATCCGGCGCGTCGCCGTCGTCGGTGTCGATCTCGGGGCGGTGATCGCTGATCACGTGCAGTTGGGCGCCGACATGGTCCTCGGTCGCCCGCTCGACCACGCGCGCCCGGAAACTGATGACCCGCTCGATCACGTCGTCGACCGGCTCGCGCACCACGTACCGGGTGCCGTCGATCAGGGTCAGGACGGTGTCCGGCGTCTCCTCGATGCGCTCGATGAGATCGGTGTTGAGAGCGAAAGCTTGGCTGTTCAACCGCGTGAGCTGGATCACGTCGCGTCCTTCCGGGGCGAACGGCTGGATGCCGTTCGCTTCGGAAGTCTCGGCACCCGCCGACCCCACATGAGAGAGAACAGGTGATCGAGGAGGCGGCGAATCGTCACCTCGGAGACGACGTGGGTCCGACGGCCCACACGGCCCCGGTCGCGGGGCCCAGTCGCTAGCGGATGAAGTCGAGCAGCGACTGGCTGAGCAGTCGGCCCGAGATGTTCAACGCTGCGGTGTAGGCCGCTTCCTGGGACTTCAGCTCGAGGATCGCTTCGGTGAGATCGACGTCCTCGGTGCGGCTGAGCGAGGCCTGCAGGTCGGTGGTGGTGTCGAGGTTGCGGGCCTCGAGCTTCTCGATCGACGCCAGCCGGGCGCCGAGGGTCGCCTGGGCGGAGTGGAGGCGGGTCTGGGAGGTCGAGATGCTGTCGAGGGCGTCCTGGACCTCGACCCCGGCGTCCACGTCGTCGGCGATCCGTCGCACCATCTCCACGATGTTGCCGTTCATCGGGTCGCCGGGATTGTCGGTGCCGAAGGCGTCGGGACCGGTCACGTTGACCTGGAATCGGGAGCCGCTGGAGATCGTGCGCTCGACGACGCCGGCGTCGCCGAGGTAGGTCCCGGAGGCGTCGTAGGCCTGGTCACCGCCGGCGGTACCGCCGAAGAGCGGTCGCCCGAGGTGGTCGCTGTTCATCAGGCCGACGAGTTCGTCGGCGACGGCGCGCAGTTCGGTCGAGATCGCGGTGCGGGCCGCCGGGGAGAGCGACCCGTTGTCCGCCTGGATCGTGAGTTCCTGGACCCGGCTGAGCCGGTTGTCGATCGCCTCCAAGCCGGTGTCGGCGGCGCCGAGCCAGTTCTTCGCGTCGCTCAGGTTGCGCTCGTACTGCCCGTAGGTGCGCAGCGAACGGCGGTACCGCAACGACTCCAACGCGGCCGACGGCGCGTCGGATGCGCGTTCCATCGTGCGCCCGGAGGCGACCTGGCGCTGGATATCGGCGAGCCGCGCGCTGACCTGGGACAGATCGGTTCGCATGGCCGAGAGGCTCGACTGCTGGGTGATGCGCGTCATCGTTCAGCTCCTATCGCCCGACCAGGCCGAGTCGGTTGACCAACACGTCGAGCATCTCGTCGACCGCGTTGATCACCCGAGCCGAGGCTTCGTAGGCCCGCTGGGCGGCGACCATGTCGATCATCTCCTCGTCGAGGTTCACCGAGCGGGCGGCGAGGCGGGCCTCGTCGACCCGCTGGAGCACGCCGGCCTGAGCCGACGAGCGCGCCCGCACGGACGCGACGATCACGCCGAGACCGCCGACGAGCTCGGCGTACTGGTCGGCGGCACCGCCGTCTTCGCCTCGCAGGTCGGCGATCGCCTGGGCGGCGCTGGCGTCGAGTTCGCCGGCGCCGACCGCGGCCGCGGAGATCCGGCGCGGCTGGCCGTCGACGTCGGCGGAGAGTGCGATGGTCGCAGCGGTCGTGCCGGTCGGCTCGAAGAAGTTCCACCCGGTGTTGAGGTCGAGGTCCTGGGAGGCGGTGTGGATCGTGTTGACACCGTTGACGAAGTTCTCGGCGATCGCGTCGAGGTCCCGGATGGCGTCGGGGATCTCGACGTTGGCCATCGTCAAGATGCCGGCGGCCTCGCCGCCGGTCGGCGTCACTTCGCCACCGCCGACCCACTGGAACGAGAGGCGCTCGACGCCGACGTCGGCGAGTCCGGGATCGACTGCGGTGACCGCCTCCAACTCGACGGTGCGGGCGGAGACGACCAGGCTGCTGCCACCGACATAGACGTCGACGGTGCCGTCGTCCTTGTTCTGCACGCGGGCACCGACGAGGTCGGCGAGTTCGCCCAGCGCGACATCACGCTGGTCGAGGAGATCGTTGGGGGTCGCGTTCGACAGCACGAGCGGGCGGATCGCGTCGTTGAGGCTGGCCACCTCGCTGGCGAGCTGGTTGACCCGGGCGGCGATGGTCTCGGCTTCACCGACCGCGGTCGCGTGCAGGGTGCGGATCTGCTCGTCCATGAAGGAGAACTGCCCGGCGGTCGCCTTCGCCTGCTCGAGAGCAGCCGCCCGCTGGGGGATCTCGCCGGGGTAGTTCGCGACCTCGTCGAAGGCGGACCAGAACGCGTCGAGGCTGGCGGCCAGACCGTCGTCGGACGGCTCGGTGTGCACCAGTTCGATCCGCTCGAAGTACTTCGCCTGCAGCGCGAGCTGCGACGACGCGGATCGCTCGTCGAGCGAACGCACCTCGAGGAACTCGTCGCGGAACCGGCTGATGCCGGCCACGTCGACACCGTCTCCGGTGAGCAGACCGTCGCTGAAGAGGGCCGGGATCGGGCCGTTGCCGCCCGAGGCCAGGTCGACCCGCTGCCGCGAGTACCCCTCGGTACCGACGTTCGCGATGTTGTGGCCGATGGTGTCGAGCCGGTGTCGCTGAGCGAGAAGACCGGAGAGCGCTGACTGCAGCGCCGAGATGTTGCTCATCGCGACCTCCCGAGAGGTGTCAGAGGGACCGGTCGACGAGTCGGCGCTCGGCCGATCCGCGAACGACCGAACCGCTCGAGTCGTAACCGCCGTCGCCCTGATCGCCGAACACGACGGCGGAGAGCGACTTGGTCAGATCGAGGCCTCGCTGCAGTTGCGCCCGGCCGTTGAGTGAGACCGAGGTGATCTCCGACGCGAGTTCGAGGAATGCGGCCCGGTGCTCGTCGAGCATGGGTCCGTAGGGTTCCGGAGCGACGTCGACGAGCGTCTGCAACGACGGGTTCGCACCGAGTCCGAGAGCGAGGCCGAGATCCTGGGTGATCTCGACGCGAGCCGCTTCGACTTCGGCGACGGCTCGCATCACTTCCTCCACGTCGTTGACGGCGAACGTGAGCATCCAGTCGTCGGTGCCCGCGAGGATCAACTCCTGCACCTTGAGGTGATAGCGCACTCGTTCGAGCAGGCGACGCTGCTGCCAGAGAACCCTGGTCAGCGTCTGGAGGAGCTCGTCGACGTTCAGAGCGGAGGACATCACACAGAGTGTCGGCAGTTAGCCGTTGGATATGAGAGAGAAGTCGCAACTTCTCCACCGTGACCGTGGCGTCCCCGGCGACCGGGCGGCGAGCGGTCGGATCCGCAAGGCGGACCCGACGTCGAGATCACGAGGTGAAGGCCCCGAGCCGCTCGTCGTGGGTGCTGTCGGCGGCGATTGCATCGGCGTACTCGCGACGGCTGCGATCCCGGCGGCGCACCGGCTTGTCGGTGGGCTGGGTCTCGTCGTACTGGGCGGCGAGGCCCTCTCGCATCCGACGCAGAGCGTCGTCCTTGATCTGGGAGATGCGGGACTGGGTCACGCCGAGCAGCGCCCCGAGCTCGTCCATCGGACGGCCCTCGAGGAAGTAGCCGACGACCACGATCCGGTGACGCTCGGGCAGCAGGTGCACGGCGGAGCGGACATAGGCCTGGAGCTCGCGCTCCTCGAGGTTCTCGATCGGATCCTCGGCGGAGTGGTCGGCGACCATGTCACCGAGGGTGGCGGCGCCGTCGGCCGAGGGAATCGGGCGATCGAGGGCGAGGACGATGCCTCGACGGACCTTGCTGCGAAGGTCGGAGAGTTCCTTGAGCGTCATCTTGGCGGCGCTGGCGACCGTCTGGCTGTCCGGGCTGGACTCGCCCTTCTCGAGCAGATCCTGCTCGACGGCGGCGAGCTCACGGGCCTTGGCCCGAGCCGAGCGGGGCAGCCAGTCGTCACGACGGACGACGTCGAGGATGGCGCCCTCGATGCGGCGACCGGCGAAGGTCGAGAAGGCGACCCCCCGGTCCTCGTCGAAGCGTCCGGCCGACTCGACCAGGGCCAGCATGCCGGCCTGCACCAGGTCGTCACGCTCGTAGTGGTTGGGCAGACCGGCACTCATTCGAGTGACGATGTGCTCCACCAGAGCAACGTTTCGTTCGATCCTGTTTCGGACTTCTTCGTTCATGATCCCGCCTTTGGTATGTGCGAAGGTCATCGACCGCCGGTCACTCCGGCTTTCGCCAGATGATCCGGACGGCCCCCCTGATTGAGTCGCTTCGCCCCCTCGAGAAGGGACGACGGCAGCTCCACGGCCTCGGCCTGCACCGGAATGCGGGCGTGAGCCAGACCGGCGTGACGCTCGTGGGCGGCGTTGAGCAGGGCTCGTTCCGCCTGAGAGCCAGTACCGAGGTCGTTGAAGTCAGGGCCGACCATCACTACGTCGATCGGTGCGAACGGCAAGGTCTTGAGGTGATCGATCGCTTCTCGCCGGTCGGCGATCACGAGGAAGCCGGCCTGATGGAGCTTCTCGACGTTGTCGACCGCCCGATGGTCCGGGGTGGTCGGGAAGTCGGGCGGCAACACGAGCCCGACACGGCCGGCCACGCCGGCGGCGGATGCCCGCTGGATCATGTCGGTCGCCGCCGCCGGATGCGACAGTGCGGTCACCGATGCGCCGATCAGGGGACGGGCGCCGTTGTCGGCCAGGGCGAGCACCGCTCGGTTGAAGGTGGTGCGGAGGCTGGCGAGATGCTCGAAGATCCCGACGCGACTGCCGGGATCCGACGACTCGAACAACACGCCGAGCGGGGTGCTGTGGTCGGCGGCCACGACCTCGATCGGGTGCTTCGGCGCCCGGCGATCACGCTCGAGGCTGCGGATGGTGACGGTTCCGGCACCACCGGCACGAGCGTCGCGGCGGGCCAGGGCGGCGAGCGTGACGAGCGCCGGTCCGTCGGCGACGGGCCCCGTCGCCCCACCGATCGAGATCTCGGGACGCACGACCCCGCCCTCCCAGGGCATGGGGGTCGAGACCTCGTCGAGCAGGCGCTCGGTGAGCCACTGGTTGCTCTGGTCACCGAGGAGGTCGCGGCGCACGATGACGATCGTCGAGGGCGCCTCGAGGAAGAACAGCGGGCTGAAGGAGCCGCCGAGCGGGTAGGACCAGGCGTGTCCTTCGAGACGGTGGATGATCATGCTCATCAGGGCGGCGGCGGTGCGCTCGTCGCCTCGCCGCAGCCGGGCGGCCGCACCGTGCACGTCGAGCACGAGCACCCCGACCCGGCCGGTGAGGCTGGCCATCGCCTGGTCGTCTCGAACCACGATGGGGAGCGCCGACGCCAGCGGCAGCCCGGTGCGCTCGTCGAAGTGGTCGTCGACCTCGGGCTCGGGAACGCCCGGGTTGCGGCGCAGCGCCACCGCGATCGCGGCGGCGCCGGCCAGACCGACGGCGATCGAGGCGATCAGGTGCCCGAGCAGGAGGGCGACACCGAGCGCCAGCGTGCCGACGAACTGCAGCACGTGGGCGGCCGAGAAGGTCGGGGGACGGCCGGCGTCGACGATCGCGGCGCGTCGGAGAGCGGCGCTGATGTCCCCCTGCTTCGCTCCGGCGATGTCCACGGCTGTCACCTTCCGGGAGCCACGGTGGCCCCTCGTCAGGCATCAGTTACGGACGTCATCTCCAGTGCATCAGACCGGCCCACCTCGAAGGGTCGAGGGGACCACGAAACAGGTCCGCTCGGACCATGACCGGTGGACTCAGGCCCTGTGGCCCAGGCGCCTACTTCTCGGGCTTGGGGAGGGAGCCGATGTCGATCGAGCGGACGTCGGCGGCCTGGCGGTTCGACTCGAGGATCTCCGCCGCCACCTCTTCACGGTGCACCGTCACGCTGCGGGGCGCTTCGACCCCGATCCGGACCTGATCGCCACGGATGTCGAGGACCCGCACGATGATGTCGGATCCGATGACGATCGATTGGTTGGCACGGCGGCTCAAGACGAGCAACGAGTCTCCTCGGGCTAGCCCGCGACCGGTTCGCGGGTGGAGTGCTGGGAGTCCGAGAGTACGACCTGGCGGCCGATTCCGGTCCGATGATTGATCACGAGCGGGCCGAGGAGGTTCGCGGTGACCGACGCGATCCCGCCGTCCTCGGTGTGTCGAATGGTGACGAGGGCCAGCACCTCGGCGTCGGACGGGTCGTCGAGTTCGAGGGCGTTGACGTCGCCGTCGGGGAGTTCGATGTCGTAGTCCGGGAAGAACCGGAAGGCCGAGATCACCAGGAACGCGAGGTCGCGATCGTTGGTGGACTGCAGCCAGAGCCACCCCTCGGCGTCGTCGACGGGAAGACGCACGAACCGGATGGCGTCGGGGAACCCGAGCAGCCCACCGTCGATGGTGATGAGTTGATCCTCGGTCGCGTCGAGCGTCCCGAACCGTGAACTCGCGACCTGCATGTCGGTCAGATTACCGCTCATCGTCATCTCCATCGTCGGATCCACCGGACGAAGCGCCGGCACCCTGCTTGGCGAGGGCTTCGAACGAGTCGGCGGCTGCGTCGGCGTCATCGGGCATCTCGTCGGCCTTGCGACGAGCTTCGATCACGGCGTCCTGGACGGTCGCGACCGCGGCCTGTCCCTGGTAGCTGTCGAAGAGGGAACCGACCATCGAGATGATGCCGGTCGTGATGACCAGTGCGATCGCGATCCGGCTTGCTGCGGTCGTCATGGTGATCGTGCCGTCGAAGGAGGCCGAGATGATCGGGATCGACAGGGCACCGGTGAGCAGGAATGCCCAGCCCTGACGAGCCCGCTTGCGCTGCTTCATGGCGCGACGCTGCATGCCATCGACGACCGCTTCGATCGTCGACCGTTCGGCGAGGCTCAGCTCAGCCACGGCGACGCCGATCGAGCCAGACCGCGGCGAGCAGTTCGGGGGAGGCCGGGCGGCCCTCGACGGACCCGATCGGGATGTCGAGGTCGAGCAGGGCGAGCGGGTCGATGGTGTCGCCGGACTGGGCGAGCTCGATCGCGTCGACCCCGCCGAGGCGCAGAGCGACCCGGCCGACCTGCTCGGGCAGCCGCCAGGCTTCGGCGACCAGCCGCGTCTGGGCCGGGCAGAGGGCGTCGAGCGCCTCGCCGATCCAGTCGAGGCTGGGCTTGTCGATCGAGTCGTCGATGATGACGGGCACGACCCCTTCCCGCTTGGCCCATCGGGGGGCGCGGGACTGGAGGTCGCCGAGATCGTCGATCGCCAGCCAGGTGGGGATGTCGTCGTGGTGGCGTCGGGTGACGACGGCGACCTCGTTGCCCCACAGGCCGAGTCGGTGCCCGAGCTCCTGGACGAGCGGCAGGGCGGTCGACGCCTCCCCGATGAAGACGACGATGCCCTGCTCGGGCATCTGAGGGATGGCCGTCATCGTCTCGATGCGATCGAGCACCGACCACAGCAGATCGGTGCGGGGCTGACGGGGTTCGTCGAAGATCGACGCACCGCGGGGCGCGTCCTCCAGCGCGACCGCGGCCGAGGTGGTGGCCATCGCGGCGGCTGCCCGGTCGGTCATCGGCGCCGCATCGGGAAGCGGGGTGCCGAGGGCCTCGGCGAGGGTGGCGGGTTCGGGGCGTTCGGCGACGGCGACGCCACCGCCGGCGGGGGCAACGACGGGTGCGGCCGCAGGTGTCGCCGGGGCGGAGGGGATCGGCGCACCGCCGCCACCACGGCGATCGTCGTCGTCGAAGAATCGCTCCATCGCCGAGTCGAAGCCGTCCGAGGGTGCCTGGGCCGCCAGCGCGTTGGTCACCATCGACTGGAACGTGTCGATCTCCTCGACGGTCGCATCGCGGTCGAGGAGGGCGAGGGCCGGGTTGGCGAGCGAGGCGGGGCCGTGGGCCCACACCTCGTACCACTCACGGGCGAAGAAGCCGAAGACGCCGCCCTTGCGGACACGGTTGGCCTGCACGATCTCCACCTCGGGACCGAACACGAGCTGGGCTTCGGACAGGACCTCCTCGAGGTCTCGGCCTTCGAACAGCAGGGGGTTGCTCATCGGATTGCTCCTGGGGTGGTCGACAACGCGGCGGTCATCAGGCCGCGTTGGGGGTCGGGATGGACACGGTGCCGACGGTCACGAGTTCGACCTGGGGGCCGATCTCGCGGAAGCTCAGCACTGCGGGGACATTGGGGACGCCGCTGAGGAGGCGGGTGAGGGGACGCCGCAGCGACGGCGACACCACGAGGACGGGTTCGTGGGCGGCACTCTCGGCCTGCAGGGTCAGGTCGGTGATGTTCTGGACGATCGCCTGCATGCCGGTCGCATCCAGGCTCGAGGCGCCGGCTTCGGCGCCGAGGGCGGTGGTCATCTCCCGCTCGAGCAGCGGATCGAGGGTGATGACGGCGAGCTCGCCGGCCCGGGCGTGGCGGTCGGTGATGGCCGGGCCGAGCACTTCGCGCACCGCCTCGACGAGTTCCTCGCCGTTCTGCACGAGACGGGCCCGCTCGCCGACGACCTCGAGGATCCGCACCATGTCGCGGATCGGCACCTGCTCTCGCAGCAGCTCCTGGAGGACCCACTGGACCTGCGGCAAGGCGACGTCGCTCGTGCCGAGATCCTCGACGACGGCCGGGTCGGACTCGCGCACCAGGTCGAGCAGACCCGAGACGTCCTGGCGTCCGATCAGCTCGGCGGCGTTGGTCCGGGCGACCTCGGCCAGGTGCGTGGTCATGACCGACGCCCGGTCGACGACGGTGGCGCCGAGGGCCTCGGCCTGGGTCGCCTGGATCTCCGGCACCCACTTGGCGGGCAGACCGAAGACCGGTTCGTTGATGGTCTCGCCCGCGTAGGGGGCGAGATCATCGGCGATCACGAGGACCTTGCCGGGCGGCGCGGTACCCACGGCGAGCTCGACCCCGTGCAGCAGGATGGCGTAGGTGCCGGGGGCGAGATCGGTGTTGTCTCGGGTGCGGATGGCGGGCAGCACGAGCCCGATCTCGAGGGCGATCTTGCGGCGCAGCGCCCGAACCCGGTCGAGCAGGTCACCACCGCGGGCGGGGTCGACCAGGTCGACCATGTCGGCCGCGACCTCGAGGCCGATCGCCTCGACCCGCATCGAGCGGCGCAGATGGGCGGGATCGTCGGGGTCGATGACCGGTTCGGGCTCGGTGGATTCGGCGGTCTCGGGCACGGCGTCGGCGTCCTGCTGGAGGCGGAAGCCGAGCAGCATGGCGCCACCGCCGACGAGCATGAACGGCACGATGGGCAGCCCGGGAACGAGGCCGAGACCGATGAGCATGCCGCCACCGACCTGGAAGGGTCGGGCCTGGCGGGCGAACTCGGTGGCGACGTCGGTGCCGAGGTCCGACGAGCCGGTGGCCCGGGTCACGATGATGCCCGACGAGATCGAGATCAACAGCGCCGGGATCTGTGAGACCAGGCCGTCGCCCACGGTCAGGAGGCTGTAGGTCGAGCCGGCTTCGTTCACCGACATGCCCTGCTGCATGACCCCGATGATCAAGCCGCCGATGAGATTGATGACGGTGACGACGACGCCGGCGATGGCGTCGCCCTTCACGAACTTGGACGCACCGTCCATGGCTCCGTAGAAGTCGGCTTCGGCGGAGATCTCGGCTCGGCGGCGCGTCGCCTCGTGATCGTCGATGATGCCGGCGTTGAGGTCGGCGTCGATCGCCATCTGCTTGCCGGGCATGGCGTCGAGGGTGAATCGGGCGCCGACCTCGGCCACGCGGGTGGCGCCGTTGGTGATCACGACGAACTGGATCACGACGAGGATCAGGAAGACGACGAGGCCGACGACGACGTTGCCACCCATCACGAAGCTGCCGAAGGCGCCGATGACCTCGCCCGCTTCACCGTTGCCGAGGATCTGGCGGGTGGTCGAGACGTTGAGGCCGAGACGGAAGAGGGTGGCGATCAGCAGGATCGACGGGAACGAGGCGAGGTCGAGCGCCCGGCTGACGTTGAGCGAGGCGAGGAGGATCATCACGGCCGCTGCGATGTTCAGCGTGAGCAGGAGGTCGAGGATCACACTCGGCACGGGGATCACCATCATGACGACGATGCCGACCATGGCGGCCGGGAGAGCCATGGGTGCGAGTGCGTTTCGGGGCAACGGAGATCCTCGGTCTGTCCACGCCGTCCATGGCGAGGGAAGGTGAGATCGATCCGTCGACTCGGGGTCAGTTTCGGTCGAACGTCATCGCCCATGAGGGCCGATCGGCCCACCGTTCCCCGCCGGGTCGGCGCACGCCATCCGCCGGGCCGTTCGGCCCAGGGGGGCTAGGTCGATCGACTCGGGCTCGAGCCGGCGGCGTCGGCCGCCATCGCTCGCTCCGCCGCCTTGCGGATGCGGTCGGGCAGTGCGAGTGCATCGGTGTCGTGGGGCAGCACGTGGATGCCGCCGAGGGTCCGGCGCACGCCGAGGCGCTGGACGAAGGCGAGCAGGACCGCCACACCCTGGAACATCTCGTTGGGGACCGGGCTGCCCACGTCGCAGACCCGGTAGAGCGCCCGAGCCAGCGGCTTGCACTCCACGACCGGCACCATCGCCTCGAGTCCCTCCTGGCGGAGCCGGAGGGCGGCGCTGCCCACCCCCTTGGCGACGACCGTCGGCACACCGATGACGGGGTCGTAACGCAGGGCGACCGAGAAGTGGGTCGGGTTGACGACGATGACGCTCGCATCGGCGACGTTGGCGAGCATGCGGTTGCGGGAGAGTTCCCGGGCCGCCGCCCGCATCCGGCCCTTCATGAGCGGGTCGCCGTCGGACTGCTTCTGCTCGTCCTTGATCTCCTGCTTGGACATCATCAGATCTTTGATGTGATTGCGCTTCTGCATCGCGTAGTCCGCCGCCGAGACGACCAGGGCGAGGAAGGCGACCAGCCGGGTGAGTTCGAGCAGGCGACCGCCGATGTACTCGAGTCCGGCGCCGAGGGTCATGCCACCGGCGGCCAGGTCCGTGCCCGTCTCGTACATCAACGGGATGGCGACGATCGCCACGACGACCAGGCGCAGGATCGCCTTCGCGGCCTCCCACTGCCCCTTGGCCGACACGATCCGCTTGAGCCCGGTGGCGGGGTTCAGCCGCTTGAACTGGGGGCGGACGGCCTTGACGCTGAGCAGCGGGCCGACCTGACCGATCGTCGCGACGAAGGCGATCACCATGGCGCCGAGCAGGAGGGGGACCGTCAGGGTCAGCACGGCGAAGAACGCGCTCTGCACCGCGTTGATCGCGGCGGCGGGACTCGGGTCGGCCGCTGCGGCGCGGATCTCACCCATCTGATCGGTGAGGACCTCTCCCGCCAGGCCGAGGAAGTTCGGCATGACGAAGGTCGAGACGAGGACGAGCAGCCAGGGCACGACCTCGGCGGAGCGGACGACCTGGCCGTCCTCGCGTGCCTTCTTCTTCCGACGCTCTGTCGGCTTCTCTGTCTTCTGCGCCTTGTCCGGTTTCTGCGCCATGTCACCACAACCCGTAGGCGGCTCGGGTCGCCTGGTCGGCGAGGTTCTCGGCGGCCCAGGGCAGCACGCTGATCGCGGTGGTCAGCATCAGCACGAGGACGAGCGCCTTCACGGTCAGGCCGAGCATCAACACGTTCGCCTGCGGGGCGGCGCGGGCGAGGAGGGCGAGCCCGATCTCGGTGACCACCAGGACACCGGCGATCGGCAGGGCGATCTCGAGTGCGGCGACGAAGAAGATCCCGAGCCCTTCGAGGAGCCGGAACCCGAGCTGTTCCAACGACGGTCCGCCGAGCGGTGCCGCCTGGAAGGACCGCAGGTAGCCGCTGAGGATCACCAGGTGGCCGCCGCTGGCGAAGAGGAGCACCGCGGCGATCAGGCCGTAGAAGCGGGCGATCGGGGCGTTCTGGTTGCCGGTCAGCGGGTCGTAGACCGCGCCGATCGACAGGCCGCTGGTGAAGTCGATCACCGCGCCAGCGGCCTCGAAGGCTGCGAAGTAGAGCCGCACGATGAACCCCAGCGAGACACCGACGAAGACCTGGTACCCGGTGGCGATGAGGAGGTCACCGAACCCGAGCCCGACCTCGCCGGGCGGCACGTGGACCGACATCAAGAACCCGAGGGCGACGGCCAGCGCCACCCGGATCCGGGGCTGCATCACCGCCGCGTTGAACGGTGGCGACGTGGTCAGCCACGCTACCGTGCGCACCATGGCGAGCACGAAGGCGACCAGCGCCTCGGGGGTGACGGCCAGTTCGAGCACCCGGAGTCCCGACGGGTCAGCTCGCCATCATCCGGGGGATGGACTCGAACAGGTTCTCGGTGAACGTGATCATCTCCTGCATCATCCAGCTCCCGGTGACGAGGATGACGAGGCCGCAGCCGACGAACTTCGGGACGAACGCCAGGGTCGGCTCGTTGAGCTGCGTGGCGCTCTGGATGAGGCCGATGAACAGGCCGATGAACAGCGAGGTCAGCAGCACCGGTGCCGCGAGCTTGGCGGTGGCGGTCATCGCCTGGGTGGCGATCTCGAGGACGATCGATTCATCCATGGGGGTCTCGTTTCTTGCTGGAGAGGCGGTTTCGGGGCGCGCGCGGGCGCGGCGGACTAGACGGTGTTGAAGCTGGTGATCAGGGTCTCGGCGACGAGGACCCAGCCGTTCACCATGACGAACAGCAGGATCTTGAACGGCAACGACACGAAGACCGGTGGCAGCATCATCATGCCGAGCGACATCAGGACCGAACTCACGACGAGGTCGATCACGAGGAACGGCATGAAGACGACGAACCCGATGATGAAGGCGGCTTTGAGCTCGGAGAGGATGAAGGCGGGGATGAGCGCCGACATCGAGACGTCTTCGGGGCCGGCGGGCGGCTCCTCGATGTCTTGGGCGGCGAGCATGAGCTCGAGTTCCTCGGTGCCGGTGTGGGCGAACATGAACTCGCGCAGCGGCTCGACGGCGGCGTCGTAGGCCTCGGCCTGGGTCTTCTCACCGTCGAGGTAGGGCTGCAGACCGACCTCGTTCATCTCGGTGAGGGTCGGGCCCATGATGAAGAGGCTCAGGAACAGCGACAGGCCGACGACGACCTGGTTGGGCGGGATGCTCTGGACGCCGAGGGCGCTGCGGACGAGCGAGAAGACGATGACGATGCGGGTGAAGCTCGTCAGCATGATCACCAGGGAGGGCGCCACCGACAGCAGGGTCAGACCGATGATGAGGATGACCGATTCGCTCGGCGGGCCCTCGCCGTCCTCGGCGCCGAGATCGATGCTGAAGTTCACGACGCCGGTGTCGTCGTCGGCGCCGATCACGGTCTCGATGTCGTCGGGCAGCTCGATACCGGGAGGGCCCGCCGGACCCGGTTCGTCGGGGACGTCGACCTGCTGAGCGGCGACGGGCGATGCTGCGGCGACGAGCGCGACGAAGAGCACCGCGCCGAGCACGAGGAGGCGGCGGAGGAAGCGGGGCACGAACAGCTGCGACGGCAGCGGTCGGCGGGCGATCACGGGGTCAGATGCGGCGCACGGACCGTTCCCGTAGCGCCTCGATCAGATTCATCCCTGGTGGTGCCGATCCCCGGATGACGGGATCGACCTGCGACGACGTCCTGTCGTCGGTGGACACGTCGCCGTCCTCGGACGGCGTCGACTCGGGTTCTTCGGCGATCAGATCATCGCCTTCGGCGAGCACTTCGACCGCCTGCTCGTTGGCGCCGATCAGCAGCACGCGGTCGCCGACCTCGAGCAGTGCGATCGTGGTGTTGCGCCCGACCTGTTCGCGGGCACGCACGTTGATGGATCCGCGGGCTGCACCGATCCCCAGACCGAGGCCCTTGCCCCGCCGCGCCGCCCACGCCAGGGCCCAGATGAGCCCGAGCACGATGGCGAGCGAGAAGATCAGCCGGACACCCAACCAGAGCGTCGATGCGGCGAACAACGGAACGAGCGACATCAGAGCGAGTCGGACACCCGACCGAGGATCTCGGTGATGCGCACGCCGTACTCGTCGTCGATCACGACGACCTCACCGCGGGCGATCAGGGATCCGTTGACGACCACGTCGACGGGCGAACCGGCGGTCCGGTCGAGCTCGACGATCGAGCCGACGTTGAGCTGCAGGATCTCCGACACCGACATCCGGGCCCGGCCGAGTTCGGCGCTGACCTCGAGCGGCACCTCGCGCAGCATGCCGAGGGTGATCAGGCCACCCGGGGCGGTCGCGAGGTCGGGGGCGGGGGCGGGCTGTGGGGCCGACGGGAGCGGGGCGAGATAGACGGCGAGGCCGCTGCCGTCGTCGCTTCGCATCCCGACCGCCGATGCGGCGGTGGGGGCCGGCATGGCGGACCCGGGCGTGTCGACGGGGGCTGCGCCGAGCTGGCCGGCGATGTGATCGAGGAGGCCACCCACGAAGTCGGGCGACGGCGCACCGAGCGGGGCGAAGACGATCACGCCGTCCTCGTGCTCGATCGTCCAGCCGTCGACGTTCGCGTCGGGTGCGAGTTCGTCGATCGAGGTGACCTCGACGATGAGGGCCCCGGTGGGCGGGGTGTGGGCTTCGGCGATCACGGCGATCTGGCCGAGATCGAGGCCGGTTTCGGTTGCGGTCATCAGCGATGGTCTCCTGATTGCGACGGGTTGACCGGTCCGACGACGGCGCACGCCACACGGGTGCGGCGGGTCGTGGGGCGGACGCGGAGAGCGGGGCGGCCGGCGATGGTCAGCACCGGCGGGGTGTCGGCGGGGACGCCGGTCTGGAGGACGTCGCCGACCTTGAGCTGATCGACCTCGACCGGCGACAGCCAGGTCGAGGGCAGCTGCACGATGACCGGAACCGGCACCCGCAAGATGCTGCGGCGGATCGGTGAGGAGCGGGCGAGGGCCTCGCTGGCGGCGAGCTGTTCGATGTCGGACAGCGACGACAGGATCGGCGTGATCGACTTCTGCGGGTAGCAGAGCGTGATGGCCAGATCGTCGTCGCCGAGCGTGAAGAGCAATTCGATGATGACAACCACGTCGTCGCCGGGGACGAGCTTCACGAGCTGGTTGTTGACCTCGCTGCGGGCGAAGTCGAGGTGCAGCGGGAAGTAGGGCTCGTAGGCGCCGGCGACCGACTTCAGGATCCGCGGCATCAGATCTTCGATCAGGTGGGCGTCGATCAGGGTGAGGGGCCGATCGCCCGTCTCGGAGGTACCGAGCAGCTGGTCGACGACCCGCAGCGCGGTGCGGCCCGGCAAGACGACCTCGAACTCGCCGGCGAGGGCATCGGAGCTGATGATGCCGTGATAGGCCCGGGTCGGCAGCGCGTCGATGAAGGACTGGTAGCGGGCCTGCTCGAGCGAGACGACCGTGCCGCGCACGTCGGCTTCGAAGACGGTGCTGAGGACCTGGTCGAGGTCCCGGGCGACGTCGGCATGGATCCGCCGCAGCCCCGACAGCGCGTCACGGCCGAGCCGCTGGGGCACGCCGAAGTCGTACAGGCTGACTTCGCTGTTCTCTCCTCGATATCCCACGTTGGGAAGGCTCGGTCACCGTCCGTGGGATATGAGACGGCATTGGTCACCGACGTGCCGATTTGGGTCCATCGGCCCACCCCGTTCCGGCGCGTTCGGCGCGTGTGGGTCCAACGGCCCACACGCGCAGAGGAGAAGGTCCTCGCGGGGTAGGTCGACGGGCCCCCGCCGAATAGGTCGAATGGCCCATCGGCTCTGTCAGATGGGTGACGAAACTGAACGGGATCCACCACTCGGAGTAGACCGACATGACAGTGAACGCCGTCCAGGCGCTCGATCCAGCCGCTGTGGCCGCCGGGTTCGGCGACCTTCCGACTCTCGCTCCCGTTGCGGTCGAGGTCCTCCGTTTGGCTGACGATGACACCGCGAGCCTCGAGGACATCGCGGCGGTGATCAGCAACGATCCCGGCCTCGCCGCCCAGATGTTGAAGGTCGCCAACTCACCCATGTACGGCATGGGCGGCGAGGTGGCCTCGCTCAACCGTGCCGCGTCGATCCTCGGCCTGCGCACCGTGAAGCTGCTGTCCCTGAGCTTCGCGGTGGTCGCGTCGACCGGCGGCGACGCCAGCGACGCGATCATCTGGCGCCGCACCCTCGCCGCCAGCGCGATCGGCCAGACGATCGCCCACCAGTTCGATCGCCGCCTCGTCGACGAGACCTTCATCGCCGGTCTGCTCGCCAACGTCGGGCGTCTCGCGCTGATGAAGCAGCCGGCCTACGCCGAGACGATCGCCTCGACCGGCGGTTGGCTCGACACGCCCGACGAAGCCGCGATGTTCGGCACCACCGGCGACGAGGTCACCGCCCAGATCCTGCGGGGCTGGGGGCTTCCGACCCAGCTGTCGGACGCCATCGCCCATCGCGCCAAGCCGAACGAGGCCAGCGGTGTGGTCGGGCAGCTCGCCCGCTACCTCCACGTCGCCGACGTCGGCGGCGAGTTCATCATCGCCAACGAGGGATGGGCACCGACCGCGCTCGAACAGTGGCGCAGCGCCGCCAACCTCGAACTCGAACTGAGCGACGAGGCGGCCGACGATCTGCTCGCCGATGCGCAGGAGCCGCTCGAGACGATCGCCGACATGTTCGATTCCGATGCCGCCAACCCGCCGGTCACCGACCTGCTGGTCCGGGCTCGGGAGGGCATGGCCCGCCTGTCGCTCGACGCGGTGGCCGCGCTCACCCAGGAACAGACCCGCGCCGACACCCTGGCGGCGGACAACCAGCGGCTCGCCGCCGAGGCGTTGACCGATCCGCTCACCGGGTTGCCCAATCGACGCTCGTTCGACCAGCAGGTCGAGACGATCATCGCCGGCCACAGCCGCGGGACCCACACCGGTCGCTTCGGGATCATGATCCTCGACCTCGATCACTTCAAGACGGTCAACGACACGTACGGCCACGGCGTGGGCGACGAGGTGCTCGTCGAGGTCGCCCGCCGTCTCCAGGAACGGTGCCGAACCAACGAGTTCGTCGCCCGCATGGGTGGCGAGGAGTTCGCCGTCGTCTTGCCGTCGACCGACACCGACGAGATCGTGCGAGCCGGCGACGGCTACCGCAAGGCGGTCAGCGCAATGCCGATCGAGACGGCCGCCGGTCGCCTCGACGTCACCACCAGCGTCGGCGTCGCGACCAGCGACCGTGTGATGGATGAGACGCCGGACGCCCTGTACGAGCGGGCCGACCGGGCGCTCTACGACGCCAAGCACAACGGCCGCAACTGCGTGCACAGCGCCGACTGACCCTGCGGCGACGAGGTTCCGGCGGCCTCTCATGACCACGTCCGACCCGTCGATGCTGGTCACCGAGGAGTCGACCATCATGCGGACCTTTGCCACCCACACCTCCCATCTTCGAGGTCATCGCCCGCGAGCCGTCGTGCTCGCGGTCAGCGACGCGTCCGGCGTGGACGATGCGGTCGACCTCCTCACCAACCTGCCGGTGCTGACGTGTCCCGTCGTGGTGAGTGCCACCCCCACCACGCTCGACGCCCTGCGCGACCGCATCGGCGCGATGCCGGGCCCGTTCTGTGAAGCGGGTCGCTGGCTGAGCGACGCAGCGGTCTGGGTCGTCCCCGAGGGCGGTCTGGTCACCGTGCACCAGGACCGTTGGGTGCTGACGCCACACGCCGACGCCGACCACGACGCCCAGGTCGGGCGCCTCTGCTCCTCGCTGAAGGCGTCGTTCCGCTCCCGGGTGTTCATCATCTCCACCGCCGGGCCGTTGGACGACAACCCGTTCGTCCGACTGCTCGTGCAGCGCGGCGCCCCGCTGGTCGAGACCCAGGACCGACCCGAACGTGCCCTCGCCGACCACGCGTCGGTCGCCGAACTCGTCGCCCACCTCGCGGTGAGCGTCGGCACCACCCGAAAGGCCATCGCATGAGCGACGAAGACGACCTGACGATCAGCGAGGTGCGCGCCCTGCTCGGCACCACCCGCCGCGACGCCCGCTGGCATCTCACCGACGAGCTGGACATCCTGTGCCTCTTCGCCCGGGCCCGCTTCGACCTCCGCCAGGTCGAGACGACCGGCAACGACGTCGTCGAGGTGACCGTCACCTGCGCGTTCGGCAGCGTCGATTTCGTCGTCCCCGACGGGACGATGGTCGTCCTCGACGGGACCTCGTTCCTCGCGTCGGCTCGCAGCGACGTCTCCGCCGAGGGCGACAGCGAGCTGCCCCGCATCGAGATCACGGCCACGACCGTGCTCGGTCGGGTGAAGATCATCTCGCCCACCCACGACGACGCCGGCGACGAGGAGGTGGTCGACCTGGTGGTCGAATCCGCTCCGGCCCCCGCACCGGTCGACGAGGTGCCGGCCGGCGACGAACCCACTCCGGCGCCGGCGGTCGCCCAAGCCCCGGCCAACAAGTACGCCGCCCCGGCCGACGACGCAGCCGCCACCGAACCCGCCGTCGCCCAAGCCCCAGCCAACAAGTACGCCGCCGCGGCCGACGACGCCGCCGAACCCGCCGTCGCCCAAGCCCCAGCCAACAAGTACGCGGCAGCGGCGGACGAGTCTGCGTCCGAGGACGGCGCCGCCGCCTGAGCCGGCCGGCTCCACGC
>JBCCWI010000078.1:0-19299 GCA_039193795.1 Actinomycetota bacterium
CCAAGCTTGACGAGAACGAGTACTGCAAGCCATGGCTGACAGTAAAACCTCATATGGGAATCATACTGCCAAGTAAGAACTTTGCGCTGTGCTGTACTGATCGTCCGGGCCCGGCGGTAGTCCGCCGGGCTCTGGCCGGTCCAGCGCCGAAACGCCCGGCGGAAGGCGCTGTCGGTCGAGTAGCCGAGCGCAAGTGCGATCCCGAGGACCGACAGCGTCTCGTCGGCCAGCATCTCGCGTGCCGCCGCCTCTCGGACCTCGTCGATGACCGAACGCACGGAACGGCCATGCTCTCCGAGGCGGCGTTGCAGGGTGCGCTCGCTCATGCCGAGTTCGGCACCCAACGCCGCGCCGTCGAAGATCCCCCGAGACGCGTTGCGAGCAGCGATCGCCCGGATGTGGCGAACGTCGGGGGGTTCGTCGTCGTGCACGAGTTCGTCGCGCACGATCTCGAGGTGGGTGCGCAGCACCCGGAGGCGGGTGCCGGCCTCCGGGTCGATCGGGTCGTCGAGGCGGTGAGCGTGGAGGAGGAGCGCGTTCACCGGAGCGTCGAACCGTGCCGGCACCGAGAGGAGCGCCTCGTACCGATCGATCGGTGCGATGGGGGAGTGACGAAAGCACGCCGCCCGCACCGCAGCCGGCAGCCCGAGCACGTCGGTCACGATGCGGACGCCCACCGCAACCGCCATCTCGTGATGGTTCGGATCGAACCGATCGTCGGCTGTCCCGAAGACGACCATCGGGCCGGTCGGGTCGTCGACGAACTCGAGGTGGGCGTCGGTCGACAGGATCGATCGGAAGTCGACGAGCGCCTCGATCCCCGTGCGCAGATCCGGGACGACTCGAGCCATCGGTTCGAGCGGACCGAGGAAGGTCAGCGGTGCGGACGCGATGGCCTCGAGCCCGATCGGCTCGTCGGGGAATCGTTCGACGAGCAGATGCAGGATCCCGGCGAGCGCACCTTCTGGCACACGCTCGGGCGGAGCGAGGAGCTCGTGGGGCTCGAGCCCCGCCGCGCTTGCGAGCGAGTCCATCGTGAGGCCACGACGAAGCCCGTGGGCGGCGGTGGCACTCAACAGATTCGCCAGCATCGTCGCCGGCGGCGTGGTGGCGGGAACGGCTCGGTGGTTGTCGTCCATGGCGCGGACCGTCGCGACGGCGGTCCGTAGGTTGCGGATGGTGCGGCGATCCTAGGCCGCCCCGATCCCACCCCTGGAGCGACGATGGCGACCCCGACCGAGACGACGATCGAGCGATCACTCCCGAACCCGAAGCTGATCAAGCTGCTCAACCCGCTGGTGACCTTCCTGGTGGGGCGCGGCTGGACCGGCGCCAGCCGGAGCTTCATGGTGCTGCACTGGACCGGTCGCAAGAGCGGGAAGGCGTACTCCACCCCGGTCAGCCGCTACGAGATCGAGGGACGGATCACCACCACGACGAAGGCGGGCTATCGCCACAACTTCGCCGGTGGCGCCCCCGCCGAGTTGGTGCTCGACGGTGAGCGGCGTGCGTTCACCGGCACCTTGATCGACGACCCGGACGAGATCGGGCGGCGGCTCCGTGCGCTCCTCGATGCCCAGGGGTTCGACGGTGAGGGCAAGGCGTTCGGCGCCAAGATCACCGGCGATCCGACCGTCGAGGAGCTCGCCGCCTACGCGGCCGATGTCGGCACCGTGCTGATCGAGTTCGAGCCGGCCTGATCGTCAGTCGAGGTCGCGCAGGGCCGTCGCCATCTGCCCCAGCGCCTCGACCGAGGCGTTGTGGGTCGTCAACGACATGCGGTCGGCCAGTGCGCCGTACTCGTCGTGGAGCCGAGAAGCGCACTCCGCTGGTGTGCCCCGCACCGCCAACAGGTCGAGCACGTCGTCGGTGATCAACGACGCGAGCTGATCCCACGCACCGGTCTTCGTCATCTCGCGTAGACGGGGCTGGAGGTCGCCGAGGTCATGGTGGTCGAGGGTGACCCGGTAGGCCGGGGTCGAGCCGTAGAACGCCAGGTTGCCGCGCATCGACTGAGACGACCGCTCGTACTCCTCGTCGGTAAGGCTCGGCGAACAGATGCAACCGACGTTGAGCGTGAGGTCGGTTCGGTACCGGCCTCCCGCTTCGAGGCCGTCCTCGATCAGCGGCATCGTCGACGCGGCGAGGAAGTCCCCGGTGTTGAACGGGTGGATGATCACGCCGTCGGCGTGGCGAGCCATCGCGCGGGTCATCTGTGGCCCGAGCGCGCCGGCCCAGATCGGCGGGGGCGGGTGCTCCATCGGCGGCGGGACGAAGATCGGGGTCATCAGGTCGAAACGGTGGAAGTCGGTGTCGTGGGCGAGGGGGGTGCCGTCGGCCCAGTTCGCCCAGATCGCCTTCGTCGCTCGAATGACGTCGACCATGCGTCCGACCGGTCGATCCCAGGTGGCGGAATAGCGGCGCTCGATGTGGGGCTTGATCTGGGTGCCGAGCCCGAGCGCGAACCGGCCGTCGCTCGCCCGCTGCAGATCCCAGGCCTGGTACGCGAGATGCATGGGGGATCGAGGGAACGCGATCGCGACATTGGTGTAGAGGTCGAGTCCCGAGGTCGCTGCGGTCACCAGCGGGAAGAACACGTCGCTGTTGCCCTCGAACGTGAACCCACCGTCGACCCCGGCGGCGACGAGATCGGCGGCGTGGGCGGCCGAGTGGCGGAGGTCGCCACCGAGGGTGACGTCGATCTTCATGGATTCGCAACGTAGCGGGACTCAGCCAGGGCGGCTAACCGCCGATCCTGGATGCATGCGGCGGTTCCCTCGACCAACCAATCCGGTGAACGAGGACCTGCGACGGATGCGCGAGCTCGGAGACAGCCTGGCTGCTCTGGCCCGCGTGACCCGAGCAACTCCTGCGGCGGGTGTCCCGCGCTCGGCAGCTCACTGATCGATCGGCGGAACGTGTCCGGCCACGGCTGACACGGCGATCGAGCTGACCGGGCGGGGGCGACATCCGGTGTCGCCGCCCGCTCCCCGCCCCGGGTCGTTTTCGTCCTGCGTCGGCGCTCCCACTACCGTCGCCCCGCGGGCGCCGCTCGGCGTTCGCCTGACCGGGAGGGACGATGGCCGACGAGGTACTCACGGCACCGCTGGTGCTCGAATACCCCTTCACTCGAACGACCGGGCCGGTGATCGGAGGCTTCCTCACCGGTCTGCGAGAAGGGGTGATCCACGGCGTACGCCGATCCGACGGCACCGTGTTGTGTCCGCCGCTCGAGTACGACCCGATCACGTCGGAATCGCTTTCGGAGCTCGTACCGGTCAGCACCGTCGGCACCGTCACGACGTGGACCTGGAACGGCGAGCCCCGGTCCCAGCAGCCGTTCGGGCAGCCCTTCGCCTGGGCGATGATCACCCTCGACGGCGCCGACACGCCGATGTTGCATGCGGTCATGGTCGATTCGGCCGACCAGATGGAGACCGGCATGCGGGTCGAGGTCGTCTGGCGCGACGAACGCGAGGGCCAGATCACCGACATCGCCGGTTTCGTGCCCGCTGCACCCTCGACCACCGGTGAGGCCGCCACCATGCCCGCCGACGTCGAGGAGGTGCAGTCGGTCCGCACGCCGATCCGCATGGAGTACACCTACACGCCTGGCCGGGCGCTCTCCCAGTATCTGCGGGCGATGAAGGACAAGCGCATCCTCGGCGACGTCTGCCCCGACACCGGGCAGGTGTCGGTGCCGCCGCGCGGCGTGTCCTCCGTCGCGGGGAAGCCGACGCTGCCGGACCTCGTCGAGTTGCCCGACACCGGCTACATCGAGTCGTTCAACATCACCCGCGTCCCGATCAAGATGCGTCCCGACCTCACACCCCCGTACGTGTCGGCGTGGATCGTGCTCGACGGCGCGTCGGTCGGGTTCATGGGGCTCGGCATGAACGTCGAACCCGAAGACGTCCGCGTCGGCATGCGGGTACGTGCGGTCTGGAAGCCCGACGACGAACTCGAGATGAGCGCCCAGAACATCCTCGGATGGGAACCCACCGGCGAACCCGACGAGGTGATCACCGACTACGCCAGGGTCGGCCGTTTCGGCGAGGAGGCCTCCGATGCGTGACATCGCGATCGTCGCCTTCAGCCAGCGCCAAGAACCCAGGATCGACACCGAATCAGAGGTCGAGTTCATGGTGCCGCTCATGAACGAGGCCAAAGACGCCGTCGGCCTCACCCAACAGGAGATGGGCTTCACCTGCTCCGGCTCGTCGGACTTCTTGGCCGGGCAGGCCTTCTCGTTCGTGATGACGATCGACGGCACCGGCCCGGTCCCACCGATCAGCGAGAGCCATGTCGAACAGGACGGCGCGTGGGCGCTCTACGAGGCATGGGTGAAGCTGCAGTGCGGCGATATCGACACGGCCTTCGTCTATGGCTACGGCAAGTCGTCTCCCGGTTCGTTGCGTGACGTGCTCGCCACCCAGATGGACCCCTACTACGTCGCCCCGCTGTGGCCCGACGCCTTCGCGATCGAGGCGATGGCGGCTCGCCAGATGCTCGAGCAGGGCGTGGTGAGCGAGGCGCAACTGGCCGAGATCGCCAGTCGATCCCGCGAGCACGCGGCGTCGAATCCGCACGCGATCCGCACCGCGGCGAAGTCCGTCGACGACATCCTCGCTGAGGACTATGCGATGGCACCGCTGCGTCCGTCGGACCTGCCGGCCTCGGCCGACGGAGGTGCCGTGGTGGTGCTCGCCGCCGGCGACACGGCACGCGAGCTGTGTGAGCGGCCGGCCTGGATCCGCGGCATCGATCACCGCTCCGACGCCCACACCCTGGGCGTGCGGGACCTGACCCGGTCGATGTCGGCCCGCATCGCCGCCGAGAAGGCGGGCGTCGGCGACGACAAGATCGACATCGCCGAGCTACACGCGCCGTTCTCGACGAGTGAGGCCGTGCTCACCGCAGCCCTCGGGCTCGGAGACGACACGGTCATCAACCCGTCCGGTGGGGCTCAGGCAGCCCACACGATGATGGCGTCCGGGCTGATCCGCCTCGGCGAAGCCGCGCAACGCATCAGCCGGGGTGACGCCGATCGGGCGGTCGCCACCGCCGCCAGCGGGCCGTGCCTGCAACAGAATCTGGTCGCCGTTCTGGAGGGGGAGTGAACATGGCGAAGGAACGCGCCGCCGTTCTCGGTGTCGGTCAGACCAAGTACGACACCACCTACCCCGGCTCGATGGCCGGGATGCTGCGCGAGGCAGCCACCAACGCGCTCGAGATGTCCGGCAAGAGCTGGGACGACATCGACGCGGTGATCATGGGCAAGGCGCCCGACTTCTTCGAGGGCGTGATGATGCCCGAGGTGTACCTCGCCGAGGCCCTCGGCTGTGTCGGCAAGCCGATCATGCGGGTGCACACCGCCGGTTCGGTCGGCGGTTCGACCGCCTGTGTCGCCACCTCGATGATCCAGTCGGGCGTCCACGAGACCGTGCTCACGATCGGCTGGGAGAAGCAGTCGGAGTCCAACGCGATGTGGGCCCTGTCGTTGCCGCAGCCGTTCGCGACGTCGGTCAACGCGGGCGCCGGCGGCTACTTCAGCCCGATCATCCGGCGCTACATGATGATGACCGAGGCGCCCGAGTTGATCGGGTGCATGGTGGCGCTGAAGGACCGCAAGCACGCCCTCGACAACCCCTACGCCCACCTCCATCAGCCCGACCTCACGTTCGAACAGGTCGTCGAGTCGCCGATGCTGTGGGACCCGATCCGCTACAGCGAGACCTGCCCGTCGTCGGACGGCGCCTGCGCCGTCGTGCTCGGCAGCGAGAAGGTCGCCGAGGCCCACGACGGCCCGGTCGCCTGGATCAAGGGCATCGCCATGCGCTCGGAGTCCGGCTCGTTCGCCGGTCGCAACATGGTGTCGCCCGCCGCGTCGGAGGCCTGCGCCGACGACGTCTTCGCCCAGGCCGGCATCCACGATCGCCGCAAGGAGGTCGACGCCGTCGAGATGTACGTGCCGTTCTCCTGGTACGAGCCGATGTGGCTCGAGTCGCTGGGTTTCGCCGAGAAGGGCCAGGGCTGGCGGATGGTCGAGGAGGGCGCCACGTCGATCGACGGCGGCGACCTTCCCGTCAACTGTTCGGGTGGCGTGCTGTCGTCGAACCCGATCGGAGCGTCCGGCATGATCCGTTTCGGCGAGGCCGCGCTGCAGGTCATGGGGCTCGCCGGCGACCATCAGGTCGACGGGGCCAAGACCGCCGTCGGTCATGCGTATGGCGGCGCCGCGCAGTACTACGCGATGTGGGTGGTCGGGGCCGAGAAGTAGGTTCTCGACGAACGACGTTCGACAGGCGCCGGCGACTGCGCCACACTCGTTCTCGTGATTCGAATCCTGGGTCCGGGCGGACTGATCCTGTTCATCGCCTACGTCTACGCGGTCATCGACGTGATCGCGACCGACGACGTCATCATCCGCAATCTGCCGAAGATCACGTGGCTGTTCATCGTGTTGTTGTTCCCCGTGGTCGGGATCGTGGCCTGGTTCGCGCTGGGTCGCCCGGTCGGTGCGGGACTCGCGCCGGGGTCGACACACACCGGGCCGTCGCGCACCTGGATGGACCCGAACGTGCGGGAACGCCGACCGCCCCCGCGTGGCATCGAGGACCGCGACGACTGGAACCCCGGCACCACTGCGTCGACCGCCGCCGACGAGGGGCGCGAGAGCGCAGCCGCTCGGGAGCGTCGACTCCTCGAGTGGGAAGCCGAACTCAAGCGCCGCGAAGAGGCGATGGGCTCCGTCGACGGCGAGTCCGACGACGACGAGTCGCGTTAGGCGAACCGGTTGACGGTGAGCAGGCGACAGCCGTCGACCTGCGACGCCGCCTCGATCCACCACGACCGGTCGATCTCGGCGGTCTCGCCGGGCCGCAGCGCTCGGATCCAGTGGGCGCGCTCCGCGAGTCGGACGTCGGCGTCGTAGAACCCGACGGTCACCTCGTAGGTCTGGACCTCCTCGGTCCGATTCACGACGACCCCCGACGCATGCCAGCGGGACCACTCGCCGACATGACAGCCGGTCAGGGTCACGTCCCCCTGGGGCGGGACGTCGGGATCGGGGGTTCGGGTACCGACCCCGTCGATCGTCTCGTAGCGACAGCCGGTGGCCGCCACCACGAGCGCGACGAACAGCACGAGGATTCGGAGCGGGGGAGTGTGCATACCTCCGCTATCGAGTCGAGGCCGCGTTTCGGTTCACGAAACGACATGCGGGAGTGTCGGGGCTGAGGCACGCTGGGGTGGTGGTCATCCGAGTTCGTCGCATCCGCCCCGACGAGGGCTCGCTGCTCAAGCGGATCCGCCTCGCCGCGTTGGCGGACACGCCGTCCGCGTTCGCCAAGACGTTCGAGGAGGAGTCGACGTACCCCGACGCTGCGTGGGCCGAGCGAGCGGCGGGTTGGTCCGACGGCGCCGAGGGGGCGACGTTCTTCGCCGAGGTCGACGGCGAGGTGCGCGGGTTGGTCGGTGGTCATCGGCCCGACGATGCGGAGCTGGTGTCGATGTGGGTCGAGCCCGCCGCCCGCGGCACGGGCGTGGCCGAAGCCCTGGTCGGCGCGGTCGTGAACTGGGCCGACGGTCCGGTCGAGTTGTGGGTCACCCACGGCAACGATCGAGCGATCGCGTTCTATCGGCGGATGGGGTTCGTCGAGACCGACGAGTTCCAGCCCCTGCCGTCGGATCCGTGCAAGAACGAGGTGCGGATGCGCCTCGTCCCCGCATGAGGCGCGAGGGCTAGGGCAGGCGCTGGAACCAGGCGAGGCTGAGCAGGCTGGTCATGAAGGCGAAGGCCAGGCCGAAGCCGACGAACCAATCGCTGATGTCCTCCTCGATCGTCTCGAAGCCGACGGCGGTGCCGATGTCGTCGTAGACCGCCGCCAACTCCTCGGCGGAGGAGGTGGCGAAGAACTGTCCGCCGGTTCGTTCGGCGACACTTCGCATGGCGTCCTCGCGGACCGGTACCGGCACCGTCATCATCGTGCCGGGATTCTCTGGGTCTTCGATGGTGACCTCGCCCTCGGGGGTGCCGAGCGCCACGGCGGAGATCGCGATGCCGGCCTGGACCGACTGGGCGATCGCCGTGTCGAGGGGTGGTGCGTCGTCGATCGTCGGTTCGCCGTCGGAGAGCAGGATGATCACCGCCGGCGGCTCGTCGTCGTCATCGAACTCGAGGTCGTCGAGCGAGGCGTCGAGCAGGCGCAGCGAGGCGTTGACCGCTCCGCCGGTGTTGGTGAACGGACCGAGCTCGAGGTTGTCGATGGCATCGTCGACGAGGCGGCGGTCGTTGGTCGGGGGCATCTGGACGACGGGGAGTTCGTCGAAGGACACCAGCCCGATGTCGATCCCGTCCGGTGCGTTCGCGACGAACTCGCGAGCGGCCTCCTGCGCAGCGCCGATGCGTGAGGGGTCGACGTCCTCGGCGCCCATCGACAGGGACGTGTCGATGGTCAAGATCACGATGGCGCGTTCGCGCGGCACCTCGCGTTCGCGGGCGGGTCCGGCGAAGGCGACGATCAACAGGCCGAGGACCACGAGGAAGGTCAGGGCGACGACATGGCGTCGCCATCCGGGTCGGCGAGGGGCGACGGCATCGATGAGCGATGCGTCGGAGAACTCCAGCGCGTACCTGCCCCGGCGACGTTGGGTGACGATGTAGACGACGAGGATCGCGGCGAGGCCCGCGAACATCCACAGCCGGATCGGGTCGCTGAACGTCATGGGCGCGGCCTCCGTCCAGCACGGCGGCGGCGCTGATCGACGAAGCGGGCCAGCTCGAGCACCCAGTCGTCGGAGGTGCGCAGCACGAGATGATCCGCGCCGGCCTCGCGGACTCGGCGGGCGTGGTCGGCGAGGCGGTCGCGGCCGGCGGCCGCATAGCGCTCCCGGAGCCGGCGACTGCGGGTGTCGACCTCGCGCACGGCGCCGGTCTCCCGGTCGCGCAGCTCGATCAGGCCGACGTTGGGGAGCTCGAGCTCGCGGGGATCGACCACCTCGACCACGAGGGTCTCGTGGCGTCGGGCAACCGCCTTGAGGGGTTCGTCCCACGCCGGGTCGAGGAGATCCGACACGACGACGGCGAGCCCGCGGCGGCGAGACGGACCACTGACCCGATGCAACGCTTCGGCCAGTCCGGCCCCACGTGCGGCGGGTCCGGGCCGGTGCGTGGCGAGGCGCTGGAGGAGGGCCAGGAGGTTGCGGCGCCCGGTGCGAGCCCGGAGTTCGGTGAGTGTCGAGCCGTCGGTGACGACTGCGCCGAGGCGGTTGCCGGTGCGGTCGGTGAGGATGCCGATCGCGGCGACGACGGCGAGGGCCAGGTCGGACTTGCGTCGCACCGCGGTGCCGAAGTCGATGCTGGGGGAGAGGTCGACGACCATCGTCGTCTCCAGCTCACGGTCGGCGATCGTGTCGCGCACGTGGGGCGTGGCCATGCGGGCGGTGACGTTCCAGTCCATTCGGCGGATGTCGTCGCCGGGCTGGTACTCGCGCGCCTCGCCGGGTTCGGCGCCGAGGCCACCGACCAGGCCGCGGTAGTCACCTTGCAGGAGACCGTCGAGGCGCCGTTCGACATCGAGCTCGAGCCGGCGCAGGAGCTCTCGGGTGCGTTCGTCGGCGAGGGCCGTCGTGGTCATGGAGCGGGGGCGGGCGGCGGCGGTGCGAACGCCTCGCCGATGTCGTCGATGCCGGGATCCTGGGTGGTCGGGGAGACCAGCGCGGCCGGCACCGTGGCGAGGATGCGGTGCAGCAGGTGTTCGACGTCGATGTCGACGGCGAGGGCCTCGTACGACGGGACGATGCGATGGCGCAGCACGTCGGGGGCGATGTCGAAGACGTCTTGGGGGACGACGTAGTCACGGCCGCGAAGGGCAGCCAGCGCCCGGCCCGCCGCCACGAGTCCGAGCGAGGCGCGGGGGCTGGCGCCGTAGTCGATGTACTGACCGAGGTCGCTCATCCCGAACGCGCCCGGGTTGCGGGTCGCGAGGACGAGGTTGACCGCGTAGTCGAGGACACCCTGGTCGACGATCATGTCGCGGGCGCGCTGTTGCCACGCCAGGATCGACTCGGGGTCGAGGACCCGGTCGGCGTGGGGCACCGACGTGCCCATGCGCTTCACGATCTCCATCTCCTCGCCCGCCGACGGGTAGTCGATCAGGACCTTCATCAGGAAGCGATCGCGTTGCGCCTCGGGCAGGGCGTAGACACCCTCGGACTCGATCGGGTTCTGGGTGGCGAGCACGAGGAACGGCGTGGGGACCTCGAAGGTCTCGCCGCCGATCGTGACATGGCCTTCCCCCATGACCTCGAGCAGCGCCGACTGGACCTTGGCCGGCGCCCGGTTGATCTCGTCGGCGAGCACGAAGTTGGCGAAGATCGGCCCGAGCTCGGTGTCGAACGTCTCCGACGACGCCCGGTAGATGCGCGTGCCGGTGATGTCGGCGGGCAGGAGGTCGGGGGTGAACTGGATGCGGGAGAACGTGCCGCCGGTCGTCTCGGCCATCGTGCGGACCGCGAGGGTCTTGGCGAGGCCGGGCGGACCTTCGAGCAGGCAGTGGCCGCCGGCGATCAGGGCGACGATGAGGCGTTCCAGCAGGTGCTCCTGCCCGACGATCACCCGACGGAATTCGACGAGGGCCCGTTCGAGCGAGGGGAGTTCGGCAGGTTCGGTCATCACTGGCTCCGCGGTCGGGGCCCGAATCTTCGCTTGACGCGGACTTTCGGTGCGAGGTGGTCCGCTACCGGTGTGGCAGTGAACCTGGCGCACCCTACGCGCGACGGAACGGCTCTGGACGACGCCCCGACCGCTAGCGTCGGCACCATGCGGATTCTGGTGGTGGACGACGAGGTCGAGCTGGCCGAGGCCGTCGCGCGCGGTCTGCGACGCGAGGGCTATGCGGTCGACCTCGCCTTCGACGGTCCCGAGGCGCTGTCCAAGGCCGAGCTGACGCCCTACGACCTGGTCTGTCTCGACCTGACCATGCCCGGCATGGACGGGCTGGAGGTCTGCGCCCGCCTGCGGGAGAACCCGCCCGACGACATCCAGCCCCGCATCTTGATGCTGACCGCCCGCGACAGCATCGAGGAACGCATCGAAGGGCTCGATCACGGCGCCGACGACTATCTGATCAAGCCGTTCGCGTTCGGTGAGCTCACCGCCCGGGTCCGGTCCTTGATGCGGCGCGACGCAGCCTCGTCCACCTCGGTCTTCACCGTCGGCGACATCGAGCTCGACGACGCCAAGAAGCGCGCTCGTCGCGGCGAACGCGACCTCGACCTGACGGCCAAGGAGTTCGCCCTGCTGCGCTACTTCATGGCCCACGTCGACCAGGTGCTCAGCCAGGAACACCTCCTCGAGCACGTGTGGGACGAACACGCCGACCCGTTCACCAACACGGTGCGGGTCACCGTCGGCACGCTGCGCCGCAAGCTCTCCGACGACGACGAGTCGCAGGCGATCGAGACCGTGATCGGGTCGGGCTACCGCCTCGTCGACCCCGAAGGAGGGGCCGGGTGAGCGAGGACCCCCTCGCCGTCCGCGCCGCCGAGCGCCTGCCCGGCTGGGCCGGATCGATCCGGTTCCGGCTGATGGTGCTCTACTCCGTGCTGCTGTTCGGCCTCGCGACGGTGGTGGTCGGCGGCATCTACGCCGGCGTCGCCCGCAGCCTCGAGAACCAGGACGTCTCCCGCACCGCCGAAGCGGTGCGCTTCTTCACCGACTCCGAGGGCAACGACTTCATCGGCACCTTCGAGTTCGAGTACGAAGATCCGCTGGCGCTGTTCGAGCGCACGATCAACGAACGGGCGCTCGACCAGCTCCGCAACTACGCCTTCGGTGCGCTCGGTCTGCTCTTCATCGGCAGCCTCGGCGTCGGCTGGTTCGTCGCCGGCCTCGTGCTCAGACCGGTCGGGCGCATCACGTCGGTGGCGAGGGAGATCTCCGGCACAGACCTCAGTCGCCGCATCGAACTCGAGGGCCCCGACGACGAGCTGAAAGCCCTCGCCGACACCTTCGACGACATGCTCGAACGGCTCGATCTCGCGTTCGAGAACCAGAAGGAGTTCATCCACGAGGCCAGCCACGAGCTGCGCAACCCGCTCGCGGTCATCCGAACCAACGTCGACGTCGTGATGTCGGATCCCGATGCCCACCCCGAGGACCTCCGGTCCGCCGGCGAGGTCGTCGGCCGGTCCGCGGAGCGGATGTCGACGCTCGTCGACGATCTGCTCGTCTATGCCCGTCACGGCACCCGCACGATGCGCGAGGAGGAGTTCGACCTCGTCGGACTCGTCGACGAGCTGACCGAGGAGTTCGCCGCACCGGCCGAAGCAGCCGGGCTGCATCTGGGCAAACAACTGGCCACCGAGCCGCTCCCGGTGCTCGGCGACAGCCCGGCCGTGCGGCGAGCGGTCGCCAACCTCCTGGCGAACGCGGTGCGGCTCGCCCCCGACGGCACCACCGTGACGGTGTCCGCCGACCGCTTCGACGACTGGAACTTCATCTCCGTCGCCGACGAGGGGCCCGGCATCGCGCCCGAGAATCACGTGCGGGTCTTCCAGCGGTTCTGGCGCGGCGATCGCGGCCAGGCCCGCCAGGCCGGTCGATCGGGCCTGGGACTGACGATCGTGCGACAGATCGTCGAGTCGCACGGCGGTCGGGTGGATCTGGCGTCCGACGTCGGCCGCGGCTCGACCTTCGTGCTGTGGTTCCCCCGCAGCATCAACTCGCCGGTGCCGGCGCCCGCCGACGAACGCCGCTGAGCGCTCAGTCGAGCACTCGCCACCCCACCTCGGTGTCGAACAGCCGGAACCCGCGCGCCTCGTAGTTGGCCCGGGCGTTGGGTCCGTCGAGCGAGCACGTGTGCAGCCACACCCGGCGGGCGCCATCGAGCGCGAACCCGTAGCGGACCGCCTCGGCCAGGAACCATCCGCCGACGCCGTGACCGTGCATGTCGGTGGCCAGGCCGAAGCTGACGATCTCGACGTCGCCGTCGGTGTCGACGAACTCGACGTAGCCGGCGGGGGTGCCGCCGACGACGCACGTGACGAGGTGGTAGCCGGGCGCGTCGATGCGCTCTCGCCACTGCTCGTCGGTCCAGTCGCGCCGATCGGTCCAGTGCCACGGGGCGCCGACATAGGCGTACAGCCAGCGGCAGTACTCGACGGTAGGTCGCTCGCCGATCACGAACGCCGCCTCGACGCGTGGGGGCTTGGGGTCGGGCAGATCGGCGGGTTCGGTGATCTCGAGATGCCAGGTCGTCACCTCGACCGCATCCGGAGTGTCGGCATCGACCGTAGACATGGCTTGAGGGTGCCACATCGCACGCCGATGGACCGATGACGGGACCCCGGGAATCTTTCTGCCGATTTTCTCGTTCCCTTACCAGACCTTTCGCCTTCCCCCCATACCGTTCGCCCATGGATCGATACCCGATCGACAATTCGTCCGACGATGACTCCCCCGCTTCGTCGGTCTGGCCCGCCGATGAGCGGCCGCCCGCAGCAGACAGCACCGAGTTGGGTTCTCCCCCCGTGTCCAGCTCGACTCCGTTCCCCCCGACGGAGCCTGCGGCGAGCCGCCCGGCGGGCCCCATCCCGCCCCCGCCCCCCGCACCGAACGCCCCGGCTTCGGTGCCCACCGAATCTGTCGCACCCGTACCCCCGCCGCCGCCTCCCCCCAGCGCCGGCGCCCCCGCCGGGTACGGGGCGACCCCTCCGACCACTCCCTGGGCGACCCCGCCCCGGTCGAGTGGAGCCCCTCGTCCGGCCGACCACGTCTCCTCCCCCTCCAGTGGGTTGGCCGGACCCCCCACGACGTCACCCGCCACCCCGCTCGCGGAACCAACGCCGCTCGGTTCCGGCGGTGGACGGTGGCGGGTGGCGGCCGGAGGTCTCGCCGGCATGGCGCTGAGCGCCGCCCTCGTCGGCGGCGGCTACGCCATCGGCATCCGTGACGCGGACGAACCAGCGCCGGTGGTGCAGGAGAACGCCGCGACCCCGGCGGTCGCGACCCCGGAGCAACAGCAGTCACCCGCCACGACCGCGCCGCCGCTCACCTCCGCCGACGAGGTCGAGCCGGTGACGGCGGTGGCGAACGCCCTGTCGCCGTCGGTCGTCTTGATCGACACCGGCATCGGCCAGGGATCCGGCATCGTCTGGGATGCCGAGAACGGCTACATCATCACCAACGATCATGTGACCGACGAGGCCGACACCGTCGCCGTCTTGTTCGACAACGGGGTCGAGGTCTCCGGCGTCGTCGTCGGTGGGGATTCCGCCCGCGACGTCGCCGTCGTGCAGGTCGACCCCGACGAGATCGATCTGGTCGCCGCCACCTTCGCCCCGACCGAGACGGTCGAGGTGGGTGCGCTCGCCGTCGCCATCGGCAGCCCGTTCGGGCTCGATCAGTCGGTCACCGCCGGCATCGTCAGCGCCGTCAACCGCATCAACATCTTCGGTGGTTCCGATCCGGCCAACCCGGTGCCGGTCGCCATGATCCAGACCGACGCACCGATCAACCCGGGCAACTCCGGCGGCGCCCTCGCCAACCGCGACGGCCACGTGATCGGCATGAACACCTCGATCCGCACCGAGTCCGGCGACAACGCCGGCGTCGGGTTCGCCGTGCCGAGCGACACGATGCTGTTGATCGCCCAGCGCATCATCGACGGCGAGTCCCTCGAGCTCGGCTTCCTCGGCGTCTCCGGCGACACGCCGACCGACGGCACCCTCGGCGCCCTCGTCACCGCCGTCGTCGAGGACGAACCGGCCGAGGCGGCTGGCATCGAGATCGGCGACCTGATCATCTCGGTCGACGGCAGCGTCGTCGAGACGATGGAAGAGCTCGCCGCCGACTTCAAACTCTTCCGCCCCGGCGAGCAGGTCGAGGTCGAGGTGCTGCGAGAAGGCGAACGCGTCACCCTCCAGGTGACCGTCGGCAGCAACTGACCCGACCCATCCCGAATCTCCCCTGCGAGCGCCCGGCGATCCCGCCGGGCGTCTTCGCGTGCACCGGTAGGCTGCGGCGGTCATGTTGTTCGCCGCCATCATCGCCATCGCCGCCCTCGTCATCGTCGGTGCCTCGTTCGTCGTCTTGCGTCGAGGTCGCAACGAAGGGCTCACCATCGACCCGCCCGACGTCACCGACGTCGTCGACATCGCTGACGTCGTCCCCGGTGTCGACGCGCCCGCGGCCCCTGCGCCGGAGGTCGCCGTCGAGGATGCCCCTCGCCCGTCCTTCCGGGAGCGGTTGTCCGGCGCCCGATCGTCGCTCGCCGGCTTCTTCGGCGGGATCTTCTCGGGCGGCATCGATCGCGACACGTGGGAAGCGCTCGAGGAGGCGTTGATCCGCGCCGACGTCGGGGTCACGACCTCGACCGAGATCATGGAGGCGGTCAAGGCCAAGGTCGAGGAGGACGGGGTCGAGGACGCGGCCGAGATCCCCACGCTGGTCAAGGCCGAGCTCGTCGATCGACTGTCCGGCTTCGACCGATCGCTCTCCGCCGATGTCGCGGCCGCAGGCGCTGAGCCCGGACCAGCGGTGTGGCTGTTCGTCGGCGTCAACGGGGTCGGGAAGACCACCACGATCGGCAAGCTCGCCAAGCGCGAGACCGACGACGGCAAGACCGTCGTGCTCGCCGCCGGCGACACGTTCCGAGCCGCCGCTGCCGAGCAGCTCACCATGTGGGCCGAGCGCAGCGACGTCCACATCGTGCGGGGCGCCGAGGGCGCCGACCCGTCGTCGGTGGTGTTCGACGCCGTCGAGTCCGCCAACGCCCGCGACGCCGACGTCGTCCTCGCCGACACCGCCGGCCGGCTCCAGACCAAGACCAACCTCATGGAGGAGCTGTCGAAGGTGCGTCGGGTGGCCGAGAAGGGCGCCGGCACCGTCACCGAGACCCTGCTCGTCATCGACGCCACCACCGGGCAGAACGGCATGAGTCAGGCCAAGCAGTTCGCGGATGCCGCCGATGTCACCGGCGTGGTGCTCACCAAGCTCGACGGCTCGGCGAAGGGCGGCATCGTCGTCGCCATCCACTCCGAGCTCGGGGTGCCGGTGAAGCTCGTCGGCCTGGGCGAGGGCATCAACGATCTCGTCGAATTCGACGAGACCGAGTTCGTCGACGCCCTGTTCGAGTAGGGCTCTGTGGCGAGCCGGCCCGAGATCGGGCCGGATCAGGCGCTGACGTCGATGATCGGGTCGTGCCCGCAGGCGACGACCGCGTCGTTGACGCGCTCGATCGCCTCGTTGACCCGGTTCTGGTCGGTGTTGCCCTTCGCGTCGACGAGCCCGGCGTCGAGGTCGCCGTCGTTGCGCTCGATCGCCTGCACGGTGAGAAGCGCGTAGTCGAAGAGGCGGGCGACGGCGGTGCGAAGCTCGGCGGGGGCGATCCCGCGGGCCTCGTCGAGCGTCGTCTCCAGGTTGATCAGATCGTCGAGCGAGTCGCCGGCCAGGCTTCCGTCGAGGATCGACCCCCAGCGGCTGATCGCATTGGCGGTCTCGCACCACAGGACCTCGTCGAAGGTCTCCTCCTCGACCGCGGTCGACGGCGCAGGTTCGTTCTGGGACACCACGATCGCCGTGACGATGAAGGCGGCGCTGAGCCCGGCGATGACCGCCCACTGGCGGAGGGTGAAGTTCACGCCGTGAACGCTAGCGACGTGGTGCCGCTACGAGAGGGCGGAGTCGGTGACCACGGCCGATCCGTTGCCGAGGTAGAAGATGCCCGGGAGGCCCGCCGTCTCGAAGCCGAGGCTCGGGTTGCGGGTCAGCGTGGAGCCGTCGATGAGCAGACGCCCGCTGCGATCGTTGCTGACGAAGAAGATGCCGCCGCCGCCCTCGTTGGCGACATTGTCGGTGATCACGGTGTCGGTCACCGTCAGCGTGTAGGTGTTGCCGTCGTTGGCGATCGCCCCGCCGTTGCCCCCGCCAGGGGTGCCGGCCCGCTGCGGGTTCGCCCCCCAGCCGATCGCCTCGTTGTGGGTGAGCAGGCTGTTGGTGAACGTCATCGAGACGCCGATGCTGCTCATCGCGCCGCCGTTCGAGCAGGTGTTGCCCTGGCCCTCGGCCCCGAACGTCGAGTTGGTGACATGGACCGGCAGGTTCTCGTACTGGCTGAAGACCCGGACCGCGCCGCCGGCGACGTCGGGCCCGGTCGGGGCGCAGTGGTTGTCGAAGAAGCGGGTGTTGACGATTTTGAACCGGCCGCCTCGCACCCAGATCGCGCCGCCTCCACCACCCAGGTCGATGCCCTCGCCCGTGGCGTTGCCGTCGACGAACGTGAGGTTCTGCACGGTGAGACGGGGATGGTCCTGGTTCTGGCAGTGGGGGGTGGTCCAGACCTGGGCCTGGTCACAGGTGTTCATGTAGAGGATCCGCCGCTGCCCCATACCCGAGAGGGTCACCAGTCCGCCGCCGTCGATCACGATCTCGGGACCGGTGTCGTTGAACACCTTTGCGGTCTCCTGCATCTCGATCGTGATCGGATCGGGCCCGCAGTCGAAGGTGATGACCCCGCCCTCGGCGACGGCGGCGACGACCGCCGCGCTGGTGCAGCCGCCGGGTGTGCCGTCGCCGATCACGTGGTCGGGCGAGGAGGTGTCGGCCAGCCCGCCGCCCGCCGGGATCGGCGCGTCGCCGTCGGGGTTGCCGGCCGCTGGGAGCGGGCGCGGCTCGGGAACGAGTGGTTCGAGCCCGAGCGCACGGGCCAGGAAGGTCGCCATCTCCGCCCGCGTGACCGGCCGATCGGGGCAGTAGGTCGTGGTGCTGCAGCCGACGGTGATGCCGGCGGCGCGGAGTCGTTCGATGTTGTCGTGGAAGGTGCCGGCGGTGTCGGTGAAGCCGCTGGGGGTGGGCGCGGCGGGGAGGTCGAGGGCGCGGTCGAGGAAGGCGGCCATCTGCCCTCGTGTCACCGGGTCGTCGGCGCAGTACCGGGTCGCGGCGCACCCGTTGGTGATGCCGGCGGCGCGGAGTCGTTGGGAGTTTTGGTGGCAGGTGGCGGCGGTGTGGGTGAAGCCGCTGGGGGTGGGTGCGGCGGGGAGGTCGAGGGCGCGGTCGAGGAAGGCGGCCATCTGGCCCCGTGTGACGACGTCGTTCGGACAGAATCGGTCGCCGCCGCAGCCGACGGTGATGCCCTCGGCTCGGATCGCTTCGATCGCGCCCTCGTGGGTGTTGCCGTCGTCGTCGACGAACGTGCCACCTGGCGGCAGGTCGTGGTCCTGCGCGGTCGCCGGGCCGATCGCAGCGAGTGTGGCGGCGACGAGTGCCATCGCGACGGGGAGGACGCGGGAGTGAGCCATCTGGGAACCTCATCGACCGCGCCGCCGACCATCTTGACCGCTGCGGGCGAGTCCGGGGTGGCAGGTCGGGCCAGTACCCTGGCTCCACCATGTTCGAGACACTGTCCGATCGATTCGACGGGATCTTCAGCCGCATCCGAGGTCGCGGCAAGCTGACCGAGGACGACGTCGACGACGTCCTGCGCGAGATCCGCCTCGCCCTCCTCGAAGCCGACGTCAACCTCGACGTCACCAAGAACCTCGTCGGCCGCATCCGCGAACGCTCCGTCGGCGAAGAACTCTCCAAGGCGCTCAATCCGGCCCAGCAGGTCGTCAAGATCGTCCTCGAGGAGCTGACCACCAGCCTCGGCGGTGAGGCGATGAAGATCGCCTACGCGTCCAAGCCCCCGACCGTCGTCTTGATGGCCGGCCTGCAGGGCGCGGGCAAGACCACCAACACCGGCAAGCTCGCCCAGTGGTTCAAGAAGCAGGGGCGCAACCCCCTGCTCGTCGGAGCCGACCTCCAGCGCCCCGCCGCCGTCGAGCAGCTCCGCACCCTCGCCGGTCAGGTCGGCGTGCCGGTCTTCTCCGAGCAGTCCGACCCGGTCACCGTCGCCTCGAAGGCGATCGAGGAGGCGAACCGCACCGGCCGCGATGTCGTCATCGTCGACACCGCCGGTCGCCTCGCCATCGACGAAGAGTTGATGGAGCAGGTCCGTCAGATCTCCGGTCAGGTCCAGCCGGACTACACGTTCCTCGTCATCGACGCGATGACCGGTCAGGACGCGGTCAACACGGCCAAGGCCTTCAACGAGACCCTCGAACTCGACGGCGTCATCCTCACCAAGCTCGACGGCGACGCCCGAGGCGGTGCCGCCCTGTCGGTCAAGGAGGTCGTCGGCAAACCGATCGCCTTCGCCTCGACGGGCGAGAAGCTCGAGGACTTCGAGACCTTCCACCCCGACCGCCTCGCCAGCCGCATCCTCGGCATGGGCGATGTCGAGACACTGATCGAAAAGG
>JBCCWI010000079.1:0-19172 GCA_039193795.1 Actinomycetota bacterium
CCGCCCAGATAGCGGTAGGTGCTGTCGAGCCCGACGTTGACGTCGTCGGCATCGAGGAAACGCTCGGTCCCGATGGCAAGCGCCAGCAACGCAAAGGTCAGCGGCACCAGTGCAACGACAACGAATCCGATCTGCCAGAGCCGACGACCGGGCAGATACCCGGCCTCGGACGATGGGGGAGACAGCGGTTTGGCAAAATGTGGTCGATCGGTTATGTTCATGTCCTTAGAATATGGTCGGTCATTCATGTTTGGCAACCGGTCGCTAGAGTGGAGGACCGTGGCAGTCGACACACCTGGCCTCGTTCGCACACCCCAGCAGGATCGGAGCCGGCGAGCGGTCCGAAGGATGCTGGACGCGGCCGAGGCCGCCTTCGCGCAACAGGGCTACGAGCGGGCGAGCGTCCGCTCGATTGCCGCCCGAGCAGAGGTCCCCAAAGGGAGCCTCGACCAGTTCTTCCGGAACAAGGAAGCCCTCCTGGATGCGGTGGTGGCCGACATCGCCGAGGAGATCGACCGGGCCTTTGACGAACTGGGCGACCTCCAACCCGCATCGGAACAGGCTGCGCAGCCGTCGTTGATCTCGATGGTCGGCCACGTCTGCGACCGGATGGTGGACGCAGCCGCTCGCCGGCCGGGGTTCCGGACGCTCTTCTCGGGCCTGGCCGCCGCCGGACCCCTGGCCGAGGCGGGCACGGTTCTGCGGGACCGCTATCGCACCCATGTCGAAGACGTGATGGCCGAGGCGGAGCCTCCAGCGACGGTCGGCTTCTTGCAGGTGAGCATCGTGTGCACGGAGATCACCCGCGGGCTACTCCCCCGCATCGTCGATGAGCACGGCGAGGTCGACCGGGTGCTCGCTCCCGAGCTGACGATCGCCGTCACCTCGTACCTGGCCTCGGTGAGGGATCGGGCCGAAAGCGCCCATCGGTCGCCCGGCGACCGCTCTGACCGCGATGACCGCCCTGACGGCCCTGACGGCCCTGACGGCCCTGACTGCGGTGACCGAACCTGGCACACCAGCGAGGTTACCACTTTATGAGAGTTATCTCAATAATGCGAGATCTCTCATTAATTGCTCCCGTGGTCAGAGCTTCCGAGCGGTGCTCGGAAACTCGGGCCGCGCCAAGCTCGGGAGCCGCTAGAACAGAGTCGTGTTCAGCCTCCGTCGATGCTGGATCCGTTTCGAGGGCGACGACCAAGATCTCCCAGACGGGACGGCCTTAGGCTGCGGGGTAACAGCGATCGACCTCAAGGACGCGATCGAGCTGATCAACCGACTCCTCTTCGACGGCATGGCTGCCTCGATCTCCGAGATCGTCGAGGATGTCGATGTGTCAACCTTTGACGAAGGGCATCTGCTCCCGAACCTCGGCGACGTCAAGAGGCGGGGAATCTGGTTGCCCGCTCGCTAACGCTGGGCACGCAGCACGGCACGACGAGCGCGTGCGAGAACATCGGAGGACGGACCCTGACTGCTGCCGACGGTGACGACCAGGCCGACGTCGAGCCGGCGACGCTTCAGCGCTCGTTCTGCGGTCTCGTTTGCGAGCGGGCGAACCGGGACACCACGCGCTCATCGAGGGGATCCGCAAGGCGTCCGGATTCCTTCGTTCCGTGTGGAGTGTTGGCTGGGTTCTTCGGTCGGTGTCCTGGTCCGGTACGGCGGCGTCGATTCGTGAGGAAGTGATGCCAGGGTGGCTGGTCGAAGGCGTCTGCGGATGTTGTGAGGAAGTCGCTGAGGGTTCGGGCGGGACGCCCGAGCAGCCTGGGAATGTCGTTCGAGGGTTGTTCACTGATGCTTCGAGCGAGCGTGTCGAGCTCGACGACGTGGTCGGCGAGCCATTCGGGCATGCGGGCCCGTTTCACGAGCATCCGGTGGTGTGCTTGCGGGTCCATGTCCTTGTAGCGGATGCTACGGCCGATCACCTCTGAGAGTAAGGCCGCGACCTGGGCGTAGGAGTACACATGAGGTCCCGCTACGGGCACGATCGCGGGCAGGTCGGCGTGCGTCTCGAGGAGGTTCGCTGCGACGTCGGCGACGTCGGCGGCGTCGACGTAGTTGCGAACGGCGTCGCCGGCGGAGCCAGCGATCATGTTGAAACGTTGGATCGTGGTCGTGTTGCGGAGCCAGTTCTGGTGAAAGGCCATGGGTTGGATCGATGCATGTTCGAGCCCGGTTGCTACGAGGTGGCGCTCGACCTGTCGGTGCCAGCCGGCCACGAGCATCGGTGGTTGTCCAGGCAAGTCTGGGGCGGACAGCTTCACGATACGCGGGACCCCGGCTGCGGCTGCGGCGTCGATGTAGCGACACTCGACGGCGACTTGGTCCGGATTGCTGCCGACGAGCACGAAGGCGGCGTCGGCGCCATCGCTGAGTCGCCGGAGCGCCTCGAAGTCGGCGAGATCAACGACCTCGGTGTGCATGGTGGGGCGAGGGAGCTGCCCATGGGCAGTACGCATGGGTGCGACAACGGTGTTGCCCCGGCGGAGCAAGATCTCGGTGAGGGGGCGTCCGACCGTCCCGGTTGCCCCGTAGACGATGAATCGTCCCATCATCGCACTCCTACGGTCTGGATCATTCGGTCGTCTTTGGTGGCGGTGGTCGGATACCACTCGTCGGGCCACTCTTCTGGTTCGGTGCTCTCAGCTGCACGGGAGGCGCGGCGAGCGGCAATGACCGAGGCGATTGCGCCTCCGATCGCCGCGGAGGGCGGTGCCTCCAACCACATCATTGACGAGACGACCTCGTTGACCACGAGCACGCCAGTCACTGCCAAGGCGGGCACCAGGCCAAGGGCTGCGCCCGAGATCGCCGCACGGCCAAAGCCACGGCGACGCGGCCGGGCATGATCTCGCGCCGTCACCGCAGCGGCAGCTGCTGCGCTCGGCACTGCGATCGTGGTGAACGCAGCGGTTGCGAGCGCATCGCTCCCGACCAGATGGGCGTTTGCGAGGGAACTCACGGCTGGGAACACATAGGCGGGCGGGACCGCTCGCAGCAGAGCGGGCACCAGGCCCGGTTTCGAGGGCTTCTGGGACAAGTCGGTCATTGGTTGCTCCTTGGTCGAGGCCCACGCAAGGGGGGCTTGATTGAACCGTACGAGCGGAGCACAATCGCAACAAGTCCCAGTGTTGACAACAAACTGGTGCAACATGGCACCAATCGACCAGGAGTCTTGAGATGGTGGAGACCACGACACCGATCCCGCGCCTGGATGACATCGCGACCTTCGTCCGAGTCGTCGACGCCGGAAACTTCGCCGCCGCTGCGGCGTCGCTCTACGTACCCCGATCCTCGGTGAGCAGGCAGGTCGCCCGTCTCGAGGCGCACCTCGGCGTCAGACTGATGCAGCGAACGACGAGGAACAACAAGCTCACCGAGGCCGGACAAGAGCTCTACACCAATGTCGCCGGTGCGATGGCGGCGATCGAGAGTGCCACAAACGTCGCCACCGCCCACAACACCACACCGACGGGAACCGTGCGGATGTCGGCGCCCCCCGACGTGGGCGCCGAACTCCTACCAGACCTCATCGCAGGCTTCGCCGCCGCGTTCCCGGCGGTGCGCGTCGAGGTCGAACTCACCTCCGGCGTCTCCGACATGGTCCGCGACGGCCTCGACCTGGCAATCCGGAACGGCAGACCCGAAGATGCCGGTCTCACCGCAACCAAACTTCAAGACACCACCTTCGCCCTCTACGCAAGCGAGTCCTACCTCGCAAACGCAGCCACGATCGAAGCAATCACCGACCTCCCCAGCCACGACTGCCTGCTCTTCCATGGCCGTGACGGCGAAGCCCGCTGGGACCTGACCACAGGCCCCAACGAACCCCAATCCACCCGCGTCACCGGACAGATCTCGGCCACCGATCTCGCATTCATCAGACGAGCGTGTGTCGCCGGAGCAGGCATCGCCATGCTCCCCACACTCGTCGGCGACATCGAAACGAGAACAGGAGCCCTTCGCCGAGTCCTCCCCGACCTCAGCGCACGAGGCATCCCCCTCTACCTCACAAGACCCGCCACCCGCTTCGTGCCACGACGCACCGAGGCCCTTGAGACCTTCCTACTCCAGAACTTCCCCCAGTAGAGCGAGGTCCTCAACGCACCGGGCGGTCAGCGCCAATCGTGCTGCGTCGCGTCGCCAGAACTCTCGCGTGGTGTGACCACGAGACAACGCCGGCACACCAAGGCGCCCGAGAACGGCATACCTGTGGAGCTTGTGCCCGTCAATGGTCGTGAAGCCGGTGGGTTTGGGCGCCCGGGACGAAGTCCCGGCTTGTCTAGCGTCGTGAAGCGCCCGCCGTCCGGATCGACGACGAGCCGTCGCCACCCTCCCCGGTGGACGGCATGTGCCCTCGAGGACAGCGCTGCGCACGTGGTCGACGGGCTTCCCCATGTTGAGTGGTCGAGCGTGCGCTCGTTCTCACATGCCCACCGGCGTGCCGACGGGTGATGCTGCAGCTGGGCACCATCCCAAGCGCAGCCACTTGCCACGAGTGATCTGAGCCGGCCGATCGCTGCGAGTTGCGGTCTCATGGAACGGGTGCGTGGCCCGCCGGCGGTGACAGTGATGTGGCGGATTAGAAGAAGGATTCTGTTTCTAGTATGGTGATCCGGGCGTCAATACTGGTCCAGCACACCAACCCAAGACCCCGACACTGCGACATGCCAGTGGTGCTAGGCAGCGGCAAGGACTGTCTTCTTGCGCCTCGGTCACTGTCATGGGAAGCGACGAGAGGAGTACCCATGTCCACCGTCCGAACCGATGACGACGCCGGTGTCCGACTGCTGACACTCGACCGGCCGAGTGCCCTCAATGCGTTCAATGCAGCGCTGTTCGACGACCTGACCGATGCGGTCCTCGCCGCCACCGGTGACGACACCGTCCGGGTGCTGGTCCTGACCGGCGCCGGGCGAGCCTTCAGCGCCGGCGCCGATCTCAAGAGGATGGGCGAACCGAGCACCGGAGCCCGGCACGGCCTCAACGGCCTGCTCGAGGCTCTCATCGACTTCCCGAAGCCGATCCTGCTGGCGATCAACGGGCTCGGTGTTGGGATCGGGGCCACCATCGTCGGGTTGGTCGACGTCGCAGTCATCGCCGACGACGCTCGCCTCCGGGCGCCGTTCTCCGCATTGGGCCTGACCGCCGAAGCCGCCAGCACCTGCACCTTCCCTCGCCTGATGGGCCACCAGTGGGCGAGCTGGTTCCTCATGTCGGGTGAGTGGCTGACCGCCGAGCAATGCGTCGCTTCGGGACTGGCCATCGAGTCGTGTCCAACCGATGAGGTCCTGGCCCGGACGATGGAGCGAGCGCGGGCCCTCGCCGCGCTTCCCCTTGACTCGCTCACGGCGACCAAGGAGCTCATCGTCGGTCCACAGCGGCAGTCGCGGAAGGCGGCAGTGGCTGCAGAGAACGAGGCGCTCGCCAGGCTGCTCGGCGGGCCGGCGAACCGTGAGGCCATCGCTGCATTCAGGGAGAAACGACCCGTCGACTTCACTGCGCTCGATCGTGCGGGGACGAGCGAGGCCGGCTGACGTCCGCCGCAGGTCAGGTGCTCATCACGGCCGACTTCAGCTCGGCATTGAACCGGAGGTACATGTCGAGAAGGGCTCGGGCGAGGCTCTCCGAGGTGTAGGTCTCGTTCGGTCCGATGACCTGGAAGCTGTCGGACTGGATGAACCGGGTCTGGTCGGTGGCGATGGGCTCGACCCGGTAGCGGTGACGGTCGACGAAGCCTTGGAAGGGTGGTGGTGGTTCCTCGGACCAGCCGAACTCGACGCCGTCATCGAAGATGAGGTTCTCTCGGGAGAGCTCGAGCCGTCCACCCTCGCCATCGTCGTAGACGGCGGTGACGTTGGCACCGTTTCGGGCTTCGCCAACGACGCCGAGGAAGCTCGAACTCCACGACAGTGGTTCGGTCCAGTCGGTGAGGACGGCCCACACCCTGCTGGCGGGTGCGTCGATCAGTATCTCGGTGTGGAGCCCGTAGTGGTCGTCGTCGAATCGGATCACGTTGCCGATCACCGTCGAGTCGGAGGCGGTGTTGGTCTGGTCGGTCGTCACGATCGCAGCTCCTGATCGGTCGGTTGGTCCTGCGCATTGCCGCAGGGTCGGTCGGGTGAGTGGGTGGGTCAGAAGTCGTCGTGTGTCGGGCGGAGGACCGTGTCCTGGCCGCCGTCGACGAACAGGCTGGCGCCGCAGACGAAACGGGCGTCGGGGCTGAGCATGAAGGCGATCGCACCAGCGACGTCTTCGGGATTGCCGGCCCGTCGGCCGATCGGGATCTGTGCGGCGAAGGCATCGAGTGCCTCGGGGTTGGCGGCGTTCCGTTGGGCGTAGGCCGTCATCGGCGTCCGGATGTAGCCGGGCACGACGGTGTTGAGTCGGATGTCGTGGTCGGCCCATCGCGCCGCATTGCGTCGGACCCAGAGCATGTGGCCTCGCTTGATGCTGGCGTAGGTGCGGACGCCGTTGCCGTCGAGTCCGGAACTGATGGCGCCGGCATCGTCCGTGGCGAACGCTTCGGCGAGGTCGGGGTCGCTGGCGAGGACGGCAGTGTGGGAGGCGATCACCACAACGGAGCTGGACCGACCGCTGAGATGTGGCTGCAACTCTTGGACGACGTGCCGTGTGCCGTGGTGGTTGACCTCGACGAGTTGATCGTCGCCTCGGTCGGGATGGACGGCGGCACAGGTGACCAACCCGTCGAGACCGGTCGCTGTCGCCTCGATGATGTGGTGGACGGCGTGGTCTCTCCCTCGTGCCGTCGAGAGGTCGGCGGTGACGTCGCCGGCCTCGAGGTCGACGACGGTGACGACGTGGCCGTCGTTGCGGAGTCGCTCGGTGGTGGCCTGACCGATGCCCGACGCGCCGCCGGTGACCACGTAGTGAGCCATCGTGTTCTCCTCTTGTTGAGTGGTTGCCGGTCCGTGAAGCGGCCGGACCGTTGGTCAGCTCTGCTCGTCTGGTGCGGTGTCGGTTGACTGCATCCAGGATTGGCCGTACCGGCCGCCGGACACCGCGGCCGGGTCGAAGATCTGGTCGAGGTCCGAGACGGTCTCGGCGGAGAGGGTGATGTCCGCGGCCTGAACGTTCTGCTCGAGCCACGTGCGTCGCCTCGTGCCCGGAATGGGAGCGATGAAGTCGGCCTTGGCCAGCACCCAGGCGAGCGAGAGCTGGGCGGCCGATACCTGGTGGTCGTCGGCGATGGACTCGAGGGCGGTGACGAGTGCCCGGTTGTGCGCGAAGTGTGCGTCCTGGAAGCGGGGAAGGGTCTTGCGGAAGTCGCTCTCGCCCTCGACCTGGCTCGGATCGTTGATGGTGCCGGTCAGCATGGCCCGACCGAGCGGGCTGAAGGGGACGAAGCCGACGCCGAGCTCCTCACAGGTCTGGAGAACGCCTCGTTCGGCGTCCCGGGTCCACAGTGAAAATTCGGACTGGACCGCCGTGATCGGGTGGACCGCGTTGGCTCGACGCAGGGTTTCGGGCGCGACCTCGCAGAGACCGAGGAAGCGGACCTTGCCCTTCTCGACCAGGCGGGCCATCGCGCCGACGGTGTCCTCGATGGGGACCTTCGGGTCTGGTCGATGGAGGTAGTAGAGGCTGATGCAGTCGGTGCCGAGCCGGTCGAGGGACTCGTCACAGCGATCCTCGACCCGATCCGGGTGGCCGTCGAGCGTCGGAGGGCCGTCGGCACCGGCGACGAAGCCGAACTTCGTCGCAATGGTCACCGCATCACCGGACTCGGCGAGCACCTGACCGAGCAACCGTTCGTTCTCGCCCTGCCCGTACCCGTTGGCGGTGTCGAACAACGTCACCCCGAACTCGACGGCGCGGCGGAGCGTCGCGATGGCCTCGTCACGGTCGGATGGCCCGTAGGCATCGGTCATGGTCATACAGCCGAGCCCGATCGCAGAGACCTCGAGGTCGCCGAGCTTCACCTTGCGCATCCGTCACTCCTCCGGTCCGGTCCGATCGATTCGTGTCGAGTCTCACCGTAGATTTACAGTTCGATCGATTCTGTAAAGACTAGCAGCTTTACGCTTACGTCGCCTACTGTAAAGAGGCGTGGCGTCGTCGGCCCGACGGGGCCGACGATCGACGGAGCCCGGAAGCGATGGGTCGCGACATCAACAAGCGCCGGATCGCCTCGGCAGAGGCCGATCCGATCCGAGAGGCCATCCTTGCCGCTGCGCTCGAGTCGTTCGGTCGGCACGGTCCGAGGGCGACCTCGCTGAGTCAGATCGCCACCGCCGCCGGCGTGTCGAGGCCGACGCTCTACTCGCGCTACGCCGACAAGGACCAGCTGTTCCGAGCGGTGCTCGAGCGAGAGTGCGACGTCGCGCTCGACCGAGCGCACCTCGCGGCCAAGACCGGAGCCCCGTTCGCTGAGGTACTGCGGGACGTCCTGATCGCCTACTACGGCACCCTCTACGACACCTTCCACCCGCTACCCGGCATCGACGACCTCTTCTACACCGACAACACCGCCGATGTGATCGCCCGCACCCGCAAGGCCTTCTCCAAAGAGCTCCGGACCCTCGTCAGCGAGCGCGTCGAGCAGGGTGAGATCAGTCTCGAGTCATCCTCGGTCAAGCTCAACCGGGTCGTCGATCTCCTGCGGGTCACGCCTCACGCGCTCAAGGACAACGCCACCAGCCGAAGCCGATTCCTGGCCGATCTCGCCGACTTCGCTCATCTGATGGCACGTGCACTCGCGCCAACCCCCGAGGACGGGGAGTAGCCCGATCCCACACACCGACGCTGGCCCGGTCCGCCCGAGCGCGTTCTAGAACCTGAGTTCTACATCAGCTACCTTCGGGGTCGAACCAACGACCAGGAGCACGCCATGGGTCCGGACCTCGTCGACCACCTGATCTACGACAAGGAGGACGGAGGCATCCTCTGGATCCGGTTCAACCGCCCGGAGGCGCTCAACGCGCTCTACGGTCGATCGGAGGCCGTTGGCACGGTCGCCAAGGTCGGCGAGTACATGCGGGCCGCCGACGACGATCCCGACATCCGGGTCATCGTCCTCACCGGCGTCGGTCGGGCCTTCTGCGCGGGGGCCGACCTGAAGAACGTGCTGTCCGAGGAGGAGGTCGGGCCCAAGATCGCCGGGGCCAGGACCAGTCAGGCCGGCCCGGACGGGTCACGGCAGTACTTCTTCCACGCCTTCACCAAGCTGCATCGCGACATCTCGCTCATCCGCAAGCCGACGATCGCCATGCTCAACGGCCCGGCCGTCGGCTCGGGCATGGACATGGCGTTGCACTGCGACATCCGTGTCGGCTGCGACACCACCCGGTTCATCGGCTACCACCACGCCGGCCAGATCATCGAGAACGGGGGTTGCTACTACCTGCCCAAGATGGTCGGGCTCGGCCGAGCCCTTGAGTTCGCCTACACCGGTGAGCTCGACGCCCGGCGGGCCTTCGAGTGGGGGCTGCTCAACCGCCTCGTGCCATCCGACGAGCTGGAGGTCACGACCAGGGAGCTGTGCCAGAAGATCATCGATCGGCCCCCGATCCCCCAGTGGATCCACAAGCGGATCCTGCGGGAGGCGGTCGACACGAGCCTGGAGACCACGATGGTCATGACCTCGAACGCCGGTGGGATACTCCACGACTCCGACGACGCCGCCGAGGCGCGGCGGGCGTTCGCCGAGAAGCGTAAGCCGAGCTTCACCGGCGAATGAGCGAGTGTCCAGGCCGGTGCCGACGAGGTCGGCCAGCGGGCGGGTTCGGGACCGGACGACCGGTCGAGGTCAGTCCTCGGGGTCGATCTGGAGGATCGCGGCGACGGCCTCGAGCATCGCCTTGACGAACTTCTCGTCCGACAGCCTGCTCAGCTGGGTCGGGGTGGTGTCCCGGTCGACCCGGGCGGCCACCATCGCCGTGCACATATCGGCAACGAGCCGGACGCCGGTCTTCGGATCGGGGTGGCCGAACTCGTCCTTTCGGGTGAGGAGCAGACTGCGGAGGCCGTCGCCGGTCCGTTGGCGCAGGCCGCGATAGCGGGAGAGCGTCTCGGCGTCCATCATGGAGAGCTCGCGGCCGATCCGCTTGTAACCCGGCCGGCTGCGGTCTAGGCCGAGCGTTCCCCGGAGATAGCCACGGACGATGTGGAGGGCTGGGCGACTCTCCCAGCGGTTCGGTGCGAAGAAGTCGTCGATCTCGGCCTGGATGCCATCGATGAGGCGATCGACCACGGCGTGGACGAGGAGCTCCTTGGTGTCGAAGTGGTGGTACAGGGACCCGATCGAGCGGTCCGCCCGCTCGGCGACGTCGACGACCGAGGTTGCGTCGATGCCGCGTTCGCCGAACAGCTCTTCGGCAGCGTCGAGGATGAGGTCCTGGGTGACGACGCTCCTGGCCTGATGGCCTCTGCGGCCCCAACGGGATTCTGGCGTCGTCACGTCGTTCACCTCCCCATCGTGCCACGCCCCTCGATGAGATCCATCGCCTGGCCAGCGGCGAGACTCGCCGGATCGCCGCCAGCGCGGCGGGGGTGACCGCTGCACGTGCGCCATCGGGACGAGCCGATGGCGGCCACCTCGTCGACCGGGGGCGCGACTCCTGCCTGCTACGACGGTGCGATCCAGGCCTGGGCCCAGCGGCCCTCGGCGTTCGGGTGCCCGACACCGAGGGTGCCGCTCGGCAGCGACCACGAGTTGAGTCCCTTGATGGAGGAGTCGACGATGAGGGCCGTTGCCGTGTGCCCGGCGTACCAGAAGACGGCGTCTTCGTTGAGCTTGGTCATCACGGCCTCGTACAGAGCGTGTCGCTCGTCGAAGTCGGTGGTGCGGATGGCCGCCACGAGGTCGCCGAACATCTCGCCGTCGAAGTAGTTGGACCAGTTGATCGGCGACACGACGCCCTCCAACCCCGCGGCTTCGGCGATCTCCGCCGTCGGCGGGGCGAAGGCCCCGTTGAGGAAGGTCGACGGGTCCTCGTCGGTGCCGAACCGCCAGCAGTGGGTGGTGTGGTTGCCGACGAAGCCGTTGTCGGCCCCGAGCGCATAGTCGATGTGGGTCTGTTGATCGTAGTTGGTGAGCTCGACGTTGATCAGACCGCTGGCGCTCCACGTCTGCTCCAACACCTGCTGGTAGGCGATCAGGGTCGGGTCCGGTGGGCACGGCAGCTCGGTGTCGATCGGCTCGCCGACCGCCTTGCCGTCCGAGCGCTCGGGGTCGTCGATGTACTCCTGCAGAGCGGCCACCCCCGCATCGAAGTCGAAGTCGAGATACGTTGCGGCGACCGCCTCGGAGTACCACGGCGAGTCCGGGCTGAACCACTGGGTCCCCTCGAGGGAGATGCCCTGGCCGCCGAGGGCCTCGATCAGCTGCTCCTGTGGTGACATCAGCACGACGCCTCGACGGACCCGGACGTCGTCGAACGGGGGAACGAGGACGTTGAACATCCCGCCACCGACGTTGTTGCCCTGGAACTCGTAGAGGAAGAGGTCGGCCCCCTTGTCGCGGGCGGCTCGGGCGTCGCGGATCGTCCCCTGACGCAACGTGTGGGCGACCTGGGTCGTGCCGGAGCGTGTGGCATCGAGCCGTGTGATCTCGTCGGGGATGGGGCGGAACGAGAGGCGGTCGAGGTACGGCAGTTGGATCCCGTTCTGGTCGGTCATCCAGTAGTCGTCGTTCCGCTCCAGGATGGTCTCGTTGTCGATGTCGCGACTTGCGAAGACGAACGGACCCGTGCCGACCGGGGCCTCGTTGAATGCATCGCCGTCGGCAGCCGCCTCGGCATCGAACACGAAGCCCAGCTGTGCTCTCGACAGGTAGGCGGGGAAGGCCGAGTTCGGCTGGCTCAGCGTCCAGGTGACCTCGTAGTCGCCGGTCGCCTCGACCTTCGCCAGGTTGGACGCAGAGATCTGTCCGGCCGACTGTGAACCCGCCTGTTGGATGGGGAACATGTCTTCGATCGACTGGGCGGTGAGCTCCCTCCCATTGTGAAAGGTGATCCCCTGGCGAAGTCGGCCGATCCACGCCGTGAAGTCCTCGTTCGGCTCGATGGACTCGAGGAGCCAGCCCTCGTAGCTGCCGTCGGCCGTCGACTCCATCAGCTTGTCGTAGAGCGCGGCGAAGATGTTGTAGCAGGTCGATCCGCAGGCGTCGTCCCACGGACGCATCCCGACGATCTCGGTCTCCATGCCGAGCGCCAACTCACCCCCCTGGACGGCCACGTCGTCTGAGGGCGCGACCTCGGTGTCGACGTCTCCCTCGGCCTCGTCGCCGACTGCGATCGTCTCGCTGTCCGATTCGGAGTCGGCCTCGGCTTCGGTCGCGACGTCGTTGGCGGTGGTCTCGTCGTCACCGTTCGAGCCGCAGGCCGATGTCACCAGCACGAACGTGAGCAACGCGGCCAAGGCCCATCGCGGTCGTCGATGCCGCTTCACCATCACCGCCGGGGCGAGAAATCGGCGCTCGCCATCGTCGGTCTCACCACTGGCGGCTGTGCCTGCGCTCGTCATCGCGATCCCCCTCGCGCTTGTCCCCTAAATAGAACTATAACTCTAGTTCTACTACCTGTCGATCGGTCCGGCGCACCGCCCGGTCCGGCGGGCGGCGATGTGAAACTAGTATTCTAGTTCTAGTATGGTTGGCAGGATGCGTGCTGCAGTGTTCCGGGGACCGCATCGACCCTTGACCATCGAGCAGGTCCAGGTCGGGCACCTCGGCGACGACGAGGTCCTGATCGCCACCCGAGCGAGCGGTGTGTGCCACAGCGACCTCCACTTCATCGACGGCCACATGTCCGCGGGATCGGCGGTGATGGTCATGGGCCACGAGGGGGCGGGGGTCGTCCAAGCCGTCGGCGGTCGCGTGACCGCCGTCGAGCCGGGGGATCACGTGGTCGCCGGCCTGTCGGGGTTCTGCGGCCGATGCCCGCAGTGCCTCGGTGGCCACCCGAACCTCTGTCCCAAGCCGAGGGTCTCGCGGCCACGGGACGCCGCTGCTCGGCTCAGCCAGGACGGTGAGCCACTGGTGCAGTTCGCGAACCTGAGCACGTTCGCCGAACAGATGCTGGTGCACGAGAACTCGGTCGTCGCGGTCGACCCCGGTGTCCCGTTCGAGGTCGCAGCCCTGCTGGGATGCGGGGTGTTGACCGGTATGGGCGCGGCCCTGCGGACGGCACGGGTCCAGGCTGGTCAGACCGTCGCCGTCTTCGGGTGCGGCGGCGTCGGCCTGTCGATCGTTCAGGGCGCGAGGTTGGCCGGCGCCGGTCGGATCATCGCCGTCGATCTCAACGACGGCAAGCTCGACTTGGCGAGACGTCTGGGTGCAACCGACGGCGTGAACGGAGCCGACGGTGATGCGGTCGAGCAGGTTCGGGGGCTCACCGGAGGGCAGGGCGTCGACCATGCCTTTGAAGCCGTCGGGATACCGACCCTGATGCGCCAGGCCATCGAGGTGTTGGGGGTCCGCGGCACGGCCACGATCTGCGGAGTCTGGTCGCCCGGGTCGACGTTGGAGTTCCCCCTCGACGCAATCCACCCCGAGTGCCGAATCCAGACGAGTCGAATGGGGTCGAACCGCTTCAAGATCGACATCCCGCTCTACCTCGGGCTGTACCTCCAAGGCCGATTGGACCTCGACGAACTGGTCTCGGCCCGTATCTCGCTCGACGAGGTCAACGACGCCTTCACCACCATGCGCACCGGTGAGCTCGCTCGCACCGTCATCGAGTTCCCGGCGTCGGGGGAGCACGGCTCCGCCGAGACGGGCGAGGGCGACTGAACGACGCCTGCGGTCCGAGGCCGACATCGCCCGCCCCAGGCGCCGGTCCAGATCAGCTGCGCAGCTCGAACCGCTCAGGTGGTCGGGTACTTGGCCATGGTGCGGCGGGCCACGACCATCCGGTGGGCTTCGGATGGGCCTTCGTAGATGCGGGACATGCGGAGCCGTTGGGCCATGACGAACAGTGGCATCTCCTGGGTCATGCCCATGGCCCCGAAGCTCTGCATGGCCTTGTCGACGACCTCGCTGGCCATCTCGGTGGCGAAGATCTTGAGCATGGAGGCCTCGTTGCGGATGTCGTCGCCGCTGTCGACCTTGGTGACGGCGTCCTCGACCATGAGCCGGGTGGCGTGGAGGTTGATCTGGGAATCGGCGATCCACCACTGGATGGCCTGCTTGCTGGCCAGGGTCTCGCCGAAGACGACCCGGTCCTGGACGTGCTCGCACATCATGCGCAGGGAGCGCTCGGCGTAGGCGATGCACGTTCCGCCGATCTCGAGGCGCCGAGAGGTCAGCCGGTGCTGCATGGGGGCATAGCCGTCATCGACCTCGCCGAGCACGTTGGCGTCGGGAACGCGCATGTCGTCGAACACGAGCTCGTAGGTGCGGATGCCGCCGAGCATGGGGATGGACCGCTCGATCGTGAAGCCGGGGGTGTCGGTGTCGACGATGAACGCGGTGATGCCCTTCGACCCGGCTCCCGGGGTGGTGACGGCCATGACCAGGAGGAAGTCGGCTCGGGCTGCGCCGGAGATCCAGATCTTGCGTCCGTTGACGATCCACTCGTCACCGTCTCGTTCGACTCGGGTCAGCATGGCCGCCGGGTCGGCACCGGCTTGAGGTTCGGAGATGGCGATGTTGGAGCGCATCTCACCCTGGGCGTACGGCTCCATGTAGCGCTTCTTCTGGTCGTCGTTGCCGGCCATCATCAGCATGTGGAGGTTGGGCGAATCGGGCGGGAAGCGGAACGGCACCACGGTGCGACTCAGACGCTCGTGGATGGGGAGCATGACTCGGGCCGGGAGTCCGGCGCCGCCGAGCTCCTCGGGTGCGTCGAGTGCCCAGAGCCCGAGCTCCTTGCACAGGGCCAGGAGCCGCTCCTCGTCGTCGGGGAGCAGGGCCAGCGGCTCGCCGTTGGACACCCGTTCGATGCACTCCGGTTCGAGTGGCATGAGTTGCTCGTCGACGAAGCGGTCGACGAGATCCAGGAGCATCAACTCTTCGTCGGTGTGGTCGAGGGCCACGGATGGTCCTTTCGTGGGCGGGATGGATGGGGCGGAACGCGCCCATCAAGAGGTGGAGGTCGAGCCGTCGGCGGCAGCGCCGCAGACCTCTTCGACACCCTCCTGCTCAGCGCTGGTTGATCGCCACCAGGGCGTCGGCCAACGGCTCGAGGATCGTCGGCGTATGGGGAGGGGCCAGGTAGAGGAGCACCTCGTCCGCTCCCTGGTCGATGCGCTGGGCGGCCAGGTCGGCCGCGGCCGATGGCCCCATCTCGGCATCCATCCAGACCGTCGCCGAGACGTGGATCTCCGACGGGTCGCGGCCGATCTCCTCGCACTCGCCCAGCAGGCGTTCGAGGGTCTCGGCCAGGTGGCGTCCGCTGCGGCCCGGGTAGTTCCAGTGCTGGGCGTAGCGGGCCACCAGCGGCAGGGTCCGCTTCGGGCCCTGCCCGCCGATGCAGATCGGCGGATGGGGTGCCTGGATCGGCTTCGGGTTGTTCCTGGCCTGGCGGAGCTGGAAGTACGTCCCGTCGAAGTCGGTGGTTTCCTGGGTCAGCAGGCCGTGCAGGACGGCGCAGGCCTCCTCGAAACGGTCGAAGCGCTCGGTCAGGGTGCCGAGCTCGATGCCGTAGGCGTCGCACTCCTCCTCGTTCCAGCCGGCACCGATGCCGAGGTCGAGCCGACCGCCCGAGACGATGTCGAGCGTGGTGGCCATCTTGGCCAGCACCGCCGGGTGGCGGTAGACGATGCCGTTGACCATCGTGCCGATGCGCAGCCTGCTGGTCGCCTGAGCCAGGGCGGTGAGGGTCACCCACGCCTCCATGCAGGGACCCGTCGTGTCCGGCACGTTGATGGGGTAGAAGTGGTCGAAGTTCCAGGCCCCGACGAAGACGTCGATGTCGTCGGCCGCGGTCCACACGGCGAGCATGTCCTCCCACGTCGTGTACTGGGGCGAGGTCTTGATGCTGAACTGCACGGTGCTCTCCTCCGAAGTGCGTGATCATCCGCCGGCGGCGTAGGTCTGCTGCATCTGCTCCATGGTCTCGCCGAACTCGAGCAGCAGGTCGTACATGACATCGCGAACCGTGCGCTCCCGGTCGATCATGCCGACCATCTGGCCGGCCGGGTAGGTCAGCAGCCCGGGCGGCTCGTAGCGGGCCATCCGGACCCGGGCCTCGTTGACGAGCATCGTCTGGAGCGGCATGGGCAGCGGCGGCGGGTTGGCCGGGTCGGCCCAGGCCTCCACCCACTCGGAGCGGAGCCGGCGGGCCGGCTTGCCGGTGCCGTCGAGGCTGCGCATGGTGCCGGCGGAGTCGGCTCGGATGATCTTGTCGCGCACGGCTGGCGTGGTCTCGGCCTCGGCCGTCGTCAGCCAGATCGACCCGGTCCACACGCCCTGGGCGCCGAGGGCCAGCGCGGCGGCGATCTGGCGCCCTCGCCCGATCCCTCCGCCGTGCAGGACGGGGATCGGGTCGGCCAGCTCGGCGATCTGTGGGGTCAGCACGAAGGAGGCGATCTCGCCGACATGACCGCCGGACTCGGTACCGCTGGCGATCAGCAGGTCGACGCCGGCAGCCTGGTGGTGTTTCACGTGCTTGGGGTGGCCGACGAGCGCGGCCACCTTCATGCCCCTCGAGTGGGCCTCGGTGATGACCTCCTCGGGCGGGACGCCGAGCGCGCTCACGATCATGCGGGCCAGCGGGTGGCGGAAGACGACCTCCAACCGGGCCTTGGCCTGGGCGTGGGTTCGGGTCATGGTGGCCATGTAGTCCCGGAACAGCTGCTCGCTCTCCTCCGGCGGCAGCTTGGGCACGTCGTGCTCGTCGAGGATCCGCTCAACGAAGTCGCGATGCTCCTGGGGGAGGAGGTGTTCGACCTCCTCGGGCGTCGTGATGCCCTCGAAGCGCTCAGGGGCGTTGGATGCGAACATCAGGTCGACGGCATAGGGCTTGCCGTCGGTGTGCTCGTCGAGCCAGCTCAGCTCGATCTCCAGTTGCTCGGCCGTGCACTGGGTCGTGCCGAACGCCCCCATGCCGCCGGCCCGGCAGACCGCAGCCACCACGTCGCGGCAGTGGGAGAAGGCGAAGATCGGGGCGTCGAGGTCGAACCAGGCCATCGGTTCGGTCTTCATGCGGTCTCCTGCTGCTCGGCTCCCAAAGTAGAAAGTGAATTCTGATCCTAGTTCGCTCTGCTTGCGAGGGTCACGCTCAGCTCGGACGTGGGAGCTCGTCGGCGATGTCGTCGATCGCCGCATTCCGGAGACCGGTCTTGCCGTGGTGCCGGTCAGCGTCCTTGTAGCCGAGCGTGTCGTTGGCGATCAGGATCCGCTGCACGTTGGCGGTGCCCTCACCGGTGAAGAACATGTCGGCGTAGGCCCGGAGCCAGGAGATCCGATGCTCTGCGGCCAGGCCGTAGCCGCCGTGGATCTGCTGCGCCTTGTCGGCACACAGCTTGGCCGTCTGCGAGGCGTGGTACTTGGCGATCGAGCAGATCCGGTTCGATGGCAGCCCGGTGTCGAGGTGCTGTGCGGCGTGGTACACCAACGCGGTCGAGGCCTCGATGGCGGTTGTCATCTCGGCGATGTCGGCCTGGACCATCTGGAACCTCCCGATCGCCTGGCCGCGCATCTCTCGGGTCCTGGCGTAGGCGACGGCCTCGTCGAGGCAGGCCCGGGCGACGCCGAGTGCCTTGGCCGCCACCGTCACCCGGCCAGGCTGGAGGGCGGCCATCACGATCTGCATGCCCTGGCCCTCGTCGCCAAGCCGGTTCCCGATCGGGACGACGAAGTCGTCGAGGAAGACCTCGTTGGTGCGGAGCGCCTTCGACAGCCCGAGCATCTCGATCGGACGGGCCTCCCAGCCCGGATACCGCTTCGGCTCGACGATGAACCCCGTGATTCCCCGGGCTCCGGCCGACGGATCGGTCATGGCGAACAACACGCCGACGTCGGTCTCGTTGGCCATCGACGCCCACATCTTCGAGCCGTTCAACCGGTACACGTCGCCGTCGCGTACGGCGGTCGTCTTCATGTGGCCGACCGGGTCCGAGCCGCCACCGGCCTCGCTCAGCGACATCATGCCGATCGTCTCCCCGGCCAGCAGGCCAGGCACGTACGCCATCACCTGCTCGGGGGTGCCGGCGGCATAGATGCAGTTCGGGCACGACGACGACTGCTGGTTGGAACAGGCGGCGAACCGGGCGTCGTTGCGAGCGAGCTCCTCGGCCACGACCGCAGCTGCGAGGTAGCCCATGCCGCTCCCACCGACCGACTCGGGGAACGTCGAGCCGTACAGCCCCAGGGCTCCGGCCCGCTGGACGAGTTGGCGCGGGAACTGCCCCGACGCCTCGACCTCGGCCATGACGGGGTTGACCTCGCGCTGCATGAAACGGTTGACCACGGCGCGAACCTCGGCGATCTCGGGTGGGAGGAGCTCGTCCACGTCCAGGGCGCCGGTGCTCAGCCGATCGGCAGGGAGGGCGGTTCCGACTCGATGGCGACGCTCATCCCGGGGGTGCGGTCGACCATGGCGTCGATCTGCGCCTGCTCGTTCGTGATGCGGTGGATCACGTCGCCATCACGAGGGACGTGCGCTTGACCTTCCCGGCGAGTTGGTCCTCGAAGGCCCGGTTGATCTGCTCGAGCGGATAGTCGACCACCACGTCGTCGAGTGGGAGGACACCTGCGTTCCTGGCCAGGAACTCGACGGCGTGGCGGAGGCTCCTGGCGTCGTAGGACCCGACGGCCTCGATGCGGTGATTCTGGGCGGTGAGGCGACCCGGATCGCACTGGAAGTGGGTGCCGGTGTACGGGATGCCGATCTCGAGGTAGCGGCCGCCCCAATCGAGCATCCGGAGACCCTCGTCGATGACGTCGGCGAAACCCACCACCTCGATCACGACATCGGCGCCGAGTCCGTCGGTGAGTTCCTTGACCGCTCGCACCCGAGCCCGACCGTCCTCGTACTGGCGGAAGTCGATCAGGTGGTCAGCCCCCATGGCTGCGGCGAGGGCGAGCCGATCGGTGAGCCCATCGATGGCGATCACCATCTCCGCTCCCCGCTCTTTGGCGATCGCGCAGGCGTAGACACCGAGGCCACCGCAACCCTGGATGACGACCCGGTCGCCCAGGCCGACGTTGACCCGCTCGAGCCCCATGATCACCTGGGCCAGGGCACAGTTGGCGCCGGCCACCG
>JBCCWI010000080.1:0-18637 GCA_039193795.1 Actinomycetota bacterium
GATGCAGGGCCAGGAGGACGCCGCGCTGCAACACGCCGCCCGCTTCCAGGAGATCTTCGGGCGCGACAACTTCTTCATCGAGTTGCAGGACCAGGGGATCCCCGAGCAGCGCACGACCAACCCCCAGCTGCTCGAGATCGCCAAGAAGATCCAGGCGCCGATCCTCGCCACCAACGACTCCCACTACACCCACCAACACGATGCCGAGGCCCACGACGCGCTGCTGTGCGTGCAGACCGGCTCACTGTTGAGCGACACCGACCGGTTCAAGTTCCACGGCGACGGCCACTACATCAAGACCGCCGGCGAGATGCGCCGGTTGTTCGCCGAGGTGCCCGAATCCTGCGACAACACGTTGTGGATCGCCGAGCGCTGCGATGTCGAGATCGAATTCGGCAAGCCGCAGCTGCCCGAGTTCCCGCTCCCCGAGGGCTTCAGCACCGACACCGAGTATCTCCGCCACCTCACCTACGAGGGCGCCTACAAGCGATGGGGCCAGACCCTCTCCAAGGAGATCGTCGACCGCCTCGACTACGAGCTCGGCGTCATCGACAACATGGGGTTCTCGGCGTACTTCCTCATCACCTGGGATCTCATCCGGTTCGCCCGCGACAACGACATCCGGGTCGGTCCTGGCCGTGGCTCCGCCGCCGGATGTGCGGTCGCCTACACCCTCTGGATCACCGACCTCGACCCGATCAAGTACGACCTGCTGTTCGAGCGCTTCCTCAATCCCTCGCGCGTGTCGATGCCCGACATCGACATGGACTTCGACACCCGCTACCGCGACAACATGATCCGGTACGCGGCCGACATGTACGGCCGCGACTGTGTCGCCCAGATCGTCACCTTCAGCCAGATCAAGGCCCGGGCCGCCGTGCGCGACGCCGCCCGGGTGCTCGGCTACCCCTATTCCGTCGGCGACAAGGTCGCCAAGGCGATGCCGCCGCTGATCATGGGCCGCGACACACCGCTCAAGTACTGCTTCGAGGAACACCCGAAGTACATCGACGGCTACAAGTCCGCCGGCGAGCTGCGCGACATGGTCAACACCGACGCCGATGTCGCCCGGGTGGTCGACGTCGCGAAGGGCCTCGAGGGTCTGCGCCGCCAGGACGGCATCCACGCCGCCGCGGTGGTGATCACCAACGATCCGCTCACCCAGTACCTGCCGATCCAGCGCAAGCCCGAGTCCGGCAAGCCGATCGAGGAAGCGCCCGTCGTCACCCAGTACGAGATGCACGGCGTCGAGGACCTCGGCCTGCTCAAGATGGACTTCCTGGGGCTGCGAAACCTCGATGTCATCTCGGACTGTCTGGAGCTCATCGCGGACACCAAGGGCATCGATCTCGACATCGACGCGATCGAGCTCGACGACGAACCGACCTTCGAGCTGCTCAAGCGAGGCGACACCATCGGGGTCTTCCAGCTGGAGTCTTCGCCGATGCGGGCGCTGATCCGCTCGCTCGCCCCGACGACCTTCGACGACGTCGCCGCCCTCGTCGCGCTCTATCGGCCGGGGCCGATGGCGGCGAACATGCACAACGACTACGCCGATCGCAAGAACGGTCGCAAGCCGGTCGAGTTCATCCATCCCGACGCCGAGGAACTGCTCGGCGACACCTATGGCCTGATGATCTATCAGGAGAGCGTCATGCGAATGGCGCAGAAGTTCGCCGGCTACTCGCTCGCCGAAGCGGACTCACTGCGCAAGGCGATGGGCAAGAAGATCCGCGAGGCGATGGAGAAGGAGCGGGAGAAGTTCACGACCGGGGTCGTCGATCAGGGCTACGACCACTCCCTTGCGGTCGAGATGTTCGACATCATCGCCCAGTTCGCCGACTACGCCTTCAACAAGTCGCACTCCTACGGCTACGGCTACGTGGCGTACCAGATCGCCTATCTCAAGGCGAACCATCCGGTCGAGTACCTGTCGGCGCTGCTCACCTCGGTCAAGACCAAGCTCGAATCCGCTGCGGTGTATCTCAACGAGTGTCGGCTCATGGGCATCACCGTCGAGGTTCCCGACATCAACCGCTCGGCGTCCGACTTCACCCCGGTGCCGAACCCGGAGTGGGACGGCGCGCCGTACGCGCCCGGCACCAACCCCAAGGGGGGCACGCCGGGTGACATCGTCTTCGGCCTGTCGGCGATCCGCAACGTCGGCGAGGGCATCGTCGAGAAGATCCTGGCGGCCCGCGATGAGGGCGGACCGTTCGAGTCTTTCGTCGACTTCGTCGAGCGGGTCGAACTCGAGGCCCTCAACAAGCGGACCATCGAGTCGTTGATCAAGGGCGGCGCGTTCGACAGTCTCGGCCACCCGCGCAAGGGGCTGCTGCAGGTCTACGAGCAGATCATCGACCTGACCGTCCAGCGTCGCAAAGAGCACGACATGGGCGTGATGTCGCTGTTCGGGTCCCTCGACGACGAGGGTCCCTCCTTCGACGAACGGCCCGGCGTGCCCGACGTCGAGTTCGACAAGATGCCGAGGCTCTCCAACGAAAAGGAGATGCTCGGCCTGTACATCTCGGATCACCCGCTGCTCGGATTCGAAGCGCAGGTCCGCCGCAAGGCCGACACCGGGGTCGCCGGTCTCGCCGACATGGCCGACGGCGCGATCGTGAAGGTCGGCGGTGTGATCACCAACCTGCAGCGCAAGTGGACCCGCAAGGGCGATCTGATGGCGGTGTTCGAACTCGAGGACCTCGAGGGCTCGGTCGAGGTGATGGTGTTCCCCCGCACGATGCAAGAGCACGGCCCGAAGCTCCAGGACGACGCGATCGTGATGATCCGGGGGCGCACCGAGAACGGTGACGACCTGCCCAAGCTGTTCGCCCAGGACATCGAGATCGTGGAGGACCTCAGCGACAACGCGCCCGTGCGACTGCGACTCTCCCAGGAGCATCAGCGGCCAGAACGGATCGACGAGCTGAAGTCGATCCTGTCCGCCCATCCCGGCGATGCACCCGTCGAGTTGCACCTCAGCGAACGCAAGGTCCTGCGGTTGCCCGACGACTTCGCGGTCGACAGCGCCAACGGGGTCGTCGCCGAGTTGCGTGTCGCCTTCGGCCCCGACGCGATCCTGGTCTGACTCAGGTTGCGAATCGCGCCCATTCCCTGAAAACTGGTAGCTCCGCATTTGGGGCGAGGAACTGGGGAAAACCGCATGGCAATCGAGGTCGACACCAAGGACTGCACGGCGCTGAGCGATGCCGAATTGGCCGAGATGGCCGATCTGTGCGCTGATTCGCCCAACGCGTTCGAGGTCGGCATGTTGTCCAAGCAAGCCGAGGCGTGGGTGCTGTGCACCGTGGCGAGCGAGGGCGGCAAGATCCGAGGGTTCTCGTTCTGCACGCTGGAGCGCATCGGTGGGACGCCGAGCGTGCTCGTCGGTGCGGGTCACGTGTGCCGCAACACCAAGCGCGACACCGTGCTGCGGGCGATCGTCACCGACCAGCTCCGGCGCTCGGTGCTCGCCTTCCCGGACGAGGACGTCCTGATCGGCGCGCAGATGAACGACGCCGGTGCGGTCGAGGCCTACAAGAGCCTGTCCGACATCGTCCCCCGCCCCGAGCACAAGGCGTCGGGCGAGGAGCGGGCGTGGGGTCGTCGACTCGCCAAGCGGTTCGGCATCGGTGCCTCCAAGTACGAGGACCGAGCCTTCACCGTGCGCGGCGACGGCAGCCAGGCCGTGGTGCTCGACCACGCCAGCGCGAAGCCCGAGAAGGTCGACGCGGCGGTCGCCGCCCAGTTCGACGAACTCGACGTCGCCAACGGCGATGCGCTCATCGTCTTCGGCTGGGCGATGGCCGAGGATCTCGAGAAGCTGCTCTGATCGCGACCCTCGGGTCCGCGTCGTGAGCTCGTTCGGCCGCCTCGTCCGGGGGCGCAAGATGACGCGCGCCTACACCGACGAACCCGTCGACACCGAGGTCGTCGACCGCATCATCGATCTCGCCCGCCGGGGGCCGTCGGCGGGCAAGACCGAGTCCCTCCACTTCCTCGTGCTGGAGGGGGCGGACGTCGGTCGCTACTGGAACACCACGCTTCCCCCCGAGAACCGATCCGGGTTCCCGTGGCCGCAGCTCCTGGACGCCCCCGTCGTGATCGTCCCCTGGGTCGAGCCGGGGGCCTACGTGCGGCGCTACGCCGAAGCGGACAAGGCCTCGACGGGTCTCGGCGCGGCGGAAGCGGCCTGGGCCGTTCCCTACTGGTGGGTCGATGGCGGCGCCGCGGCGATGACGGTGCTGCTGGCGGTCGAGGACGAGGGCCTCGGCGCGCTGCTGTTCGGGCTCTTCGAGCACGAGGACGCCGTGCGGGTCGAATTCGGCGTTCCCGAGGGCTTTCGGGCCGTCGGGGCAATCGCAATCGGGCATCCCGCACCCGACCGTCCGTCGATGTCGGCCAAGCGGCGCCGACCCGGATTCGACGAGATCGTGCACCGCGGCGATTGGTGACCGAGCCGCGACCGAGGGGTACCGTGGCGTCGTTGCCGGGACGAACGGAGTGACATGACCGACCAGCCGACGGCGCCGAAACAGGTTCCGCTCGTCGACTACCTCCACATCGGCGCTCGTCCCTATCTGAAGGCTCGGGAGTGTGTCGCCTGCGGCGCTCGCTTCTTCGATCGTCGCATTGCCTGTGCTGCCTGTGGCTCACAGGAGTTCCGCAACGCCCGAGTCCGCAACCGCGGCGTCGTCACATCGTTCACCATCGTGCATCGGGCCGCCCCCGGCATCCCCGCCCCGTACGTCTCGGCGATCATCGAGACCGAGGACGGCACGAGTGTGCGTTCCAACATCGTGAACTGCGAGCCGGACCCCGAGCACGTCACCCTCGGGATGAAGGTGAAGCTCACCACCTATTCGATCGGATCCGACGACGAGGGCACCGAAGCCATCGCGTTCGGCTACCAGCCGGCCTGAGGAGGCACCGTGGCTGCCAAGACCAAATCCAAGAAGGACACCAAGAAGCCCGGATCGCCCAAGCGCGACACGTCCAAGGGTTCAGACAAGGCCAAGGGTGAGGCCAAGGCCAAGTCCAAGGGTTCAGACAAGGCCAAGGGCAAGAAGAAGTCCAAGAAGGCCGGCCCTCGGATCGAAGACGATTCGGTCTGGGTCCTCGGCACCCACATGACCCGGTTCGGTCGGTATCCGGAGCAGGATGCGATCGATCTCGCTTCGACCAGCGCGATCGCAGCGATGCAGGACGGCACGGTCACGATCCAGGACATGGACGTGCTCGCGGCCGGGTGTCTGTTCCAGGCCTCGGCCGGCGTCGCCCAGCAGATCCAGAAGCAGATCGGCCAGACCGGCATTCCCGCCTACAACGTGGCGAACGCCTGCGCCACCGGTGCCACTGCGCTTCGCACCGTGTACCTCTCCATCAAGGCCGGAGAGGCCGACATGGGACTAGCGGTCGGCGTCGAGCAGATGGGCAAGATGGGGCTGCTCGGCGGGGCAGGGGCCAAGAAGGAATCGAAGGTCTTCGAGCCGTCGGGGCGCTACGGCGCGGTGACCGGAACCGACGGCTACATCGGTACCGCCGGGATGCCGGGCGTGTTCGCCCAGGCGGGCATGGGGTACGCCTACGAGCACGACGGGGTCGGCTTCGAGCAGTTCGCCAAGGTGGCGTACAAGAACCACCTCCACTCGACCCTCAACCCGCTGGCGCAGTACCAGAAGGAGTTCTCGCTGGAGGAGATCATGGGCGCGCCGGTCATGAGCTACCCGAACACCCTCCTGATGTGCTGTCCGACCGGCGACGGTGCCGCGGCGGCGGTTCTCGTGTCGGGCGAGCGGCTGAAGTCGATGCCGAAGAAGGTCCAGAAGCGGGCGGTCAAGATCTCCGCCTCGGTCCTCACCTCGGACCCGTGGACCGAGTCGGCGCAGGTCCAGCCCGACGTCAACACCCTCACCCGCAACGCCGCGACCCAGGCGTACGAGACCGCGGGCGTCGGCCCGGACGATCTCGACCTCGTCGAGCTCCACGACTGCTTCGCCACCGCCGAACTGATCCACTACGACAACCTCGGCTTGTGCGAACGCGGGGGAGCGGGGGAGTTCATCGACTCGGGGGCACCCTTCCGCGACGGTCGAACCCCGGTCAACGTCTCCGGCGGTCTCATCTCGAAGGGTCACCCCATCGGCGCCACCGGCATCGCCAACATCTACGAGGTCGCCACCCACCTGCGGGGCGAGGCCGGCGACCGTCAGGTGGCGGGCGCCAAGGTCGGGCTCGCTCACGTCATCGGCCTCGGGTCGGCGTGCGGCGTGCACATCCTCGAAAAGGCCGCCTGAGCCTGGACGATCCGGCGCTCCGACTCGCGTACCGGCGCCTGATCGAGTCGGTCGACCCGGCGCGCCCGTGGCTCGACGCCGGCGGCATCGATGCCCGCTTCGCCGGCGACGATGCCCCCGAGGGCTCGGTCGGGCGGGGCCCGGCCGATCTCGCGGAACTGCACGACATCATCGACGACCTGTTCGGGCCGGGGTGCTTCACCCGGCCTGCTCGCGTCGGAACCGAGATCCGTCGGGTCGATCTGGAGGTGGCGCGGCCGGCGTCGGTGATGCCCTTCATCGAAGCGCTTCGCCCCCATCTCGAGGGCCGCGGGCCGGCGTTCTGGACGTGGAAGACGGCTCGCGAGGCGGTGGCGGTGCGGTTGCAGGCGCTCGATCACCTCACGGTGGAGGCGGCACGGTGAGCCCGGACGACGCCGTGGCCGCTCGCCGAGCCGTCGGGGTCAGCGATCGGCGAGAATCCGGTCGAGTGTGGTCGCCATGACGTCGCCGAGCGGGTGGCGACGGGGGACGTAGTACAGCACGCCACCGACGGCGTGCTCGAGCTCGATCGTCCGCCCCCGGATCCATGCGGCGTCGTCGACCTCGAGCGCATCTCGAAACACCGTGCGAGCCGGCGCATCGAAGATCGACCAGGCCGGCGCCAGGTCTTGTGCCGGGTCGGCGAGGGCGGCTCCACCCCAGTCGATGATGGCGCGGAGACGATCGGAACGATCGACCAGCAGGTTGCCGGGGATCAGGTCGCCGTGCACGAAACGCGGCGCAACCGGCTCGGTGGCGACCTCGGCGGCCTCGTCGATCCGACGACGAATCGCCGCGCGGTCGACCAGGCGGTCGGCCGCCCACGCCGGATCGTCCAGCCAACCGGCGAGGCGGTCGAGAAGACCTGGCATCGCCCCGCCGCGGTCTGCGTCACGGCGCCGATCGACCGGCATGCCCTCGATGGTGCGGATCGCCCGCACCGCAGCGGCGATGTCGTGCGCGAGTCGGCCATCGGTCGCCGCAGCGTCGCGGGTCGACCACAGATCGCGGCCGTCCAGCCAGGCAGCGGCCATCCAGGCCATCGGATAGGCGTCGGACGGGCGACCGGCGTGGAGCACGGACGGGAGTTCGAGGTGCTCGAGCATCGACGTGTCGGCGAGGGCGGGGAGCAGCCGCAGCTCGGCGGAGATGCTGCGATCGCCCCCGATCTGGCGGGGAAGTCTGACGATCACGTCGGGCTCGCTCGCCGGGGTGGCCAGCCGCCACAGCGTGTTGGAGGTCCCCGTCGTGTGCAGGAGGTGTGCAGGTGCATCGGCCCACGCGGGGCACTGCTCGTCGAGCAGGGCGCGCAGCACCGGCTCGGAGGTGTCGACCTCGTGATCGTGGATCTCGGTCACGTCATGACCGGCGGATGGCGTCGAGCGCCGACCGGAGCCGTTTGGTGCTCACCGCGCGGGCCGCGCCGACCGACTGGGCGAAGAGGCTGATCCGAAGCTCCTGGAGGTCCCAGGCCAGCGCTTCGAGTTCCGCGGTGAGGCCCCGTTCGTCGAGCAGTGCGCCGTGTTCGCGCTCCAGGTCCTGCACGGTGCGCATGCGGTCACGGTCCTTGGCGACGGTGTCGGGCAGCCGATCGAGGCGGTGGACGGCGCCCTTCAGGTACCGAGCGATGTCGTCGAGGCGATCGACCCCCACCGCCGCGATGAACCCGTCGTAGACGAGCTGGTCGCGCTGTGCCTCGAGATCCCGGACGGCCGGGGTGAGCGCATCGGCCTCGACCCGCTCGAGTCGCCGGGTCAGATCGGCGGAGGTGTCGAGGATCTCGGTCGCCGTCCAGGCGATGGTGCGGATCTGATCGGGCAGGCCGTCGCGCATCCGCTCGACGAGACGGGCGTGGTCGGCCTCGGTCCAGGCCGGACCGCCTGCGTCGACCACGATCTGATCGAGCGCCGCGGTGACACAGTCCTCGAACCACGCCTGCGGCCCGTCGTAGGGGCTTCGGATGATGGCGAACTTGACGTCGTCGGACAGCAGTGGACGGAGCACCGTGCCCAGCGGCGGGCGCGCCAGCGAGAGCAACCGGCGGGTGCCGAGCCACATCTGGTCGGCCTGCTCGTCGGCGGTGGCCAGCAGACGGACGCCGACCGTCTCGCCCTCGTCGACGACCGCCGGATAGCTCGTGACCGTCTGCCCGAGCCCTTCGGCGGTGATGGTCCGCGGGAGGGTTCCGAACGTCCACGAGGTGGCGCCGGTGGTCTCCAGCGAATGGCCGCCCTCGTTGACGATCGCCCGTGCTTCGTCGAGGAAGTGACGCTTGAGCACCCCGAGGTCGTCGTCTTCGGCCAGTACCGCACCGCGATCGATCACCCGGAAGTGGGGCCGAAGGTGGGTGGGGAGCGCGTCCGGTGCGAACGAGTGCGCCGACGCGTCGCTTCCGAGTCGATTCACGGCGTCGGCCCGCTGCTCCAGGAGCGGAGCGCCCTGCGGGTCGAGGGTGGGCAGAATCTCGCTCGCGGTCTCGGGGATCGGAACCAGGGGCCGTCGGGCCGCCTTGGGGAGGGTGCGAAGGAGTTCGGTCACCAACTCGCGTCGCAGCGAGGGCACCAGCCAGGTGAAGGGTGCCGCGTCGACCCGGGAGACGACCTCGAGGGGGATCTCGATGGTGATGCCGTCGTCGGGGGCGGCCGGCTCGAAGCGGTAGTCGATGCGGAACGTCTGATCGCCCCACGGCCACTCGTCGGGGCAGGCGTCGAGCCCGTCGACGACTCCATCGCCGAAACCGATGCCGCGCAGGAGCTCGTCGATCCCGAGATCGAGCCCATCGGGACGATCGCGACCGTGGCGCTTCCACCACCGCTCGAAGTGACGGACCGAGACGACCTGCTCGGGGATGCGGCGATCGTACGCAGCCTCGAGTGTGTGCTCATCGACGGCGATGTCGCGCCGGAGCCGGTCGCCGAGGGCAGCGATGTCGGCGAGGACCGCGTCGTTGTGGGCGACGAACCGATGGCGAGCGCCGTCCCAGCGGCCCTCGACGAGCGCATGGCGGATGAAGAGCTCGCGGGCGAGCGCCGGGTCGATCCGCTGCAGGTTGACCTGTCGGTTCGGGATCGCCGGCAGCCCGTACAGCGACGCTCGTTCGTCGCACATCGCGGCGCCCCGGTCATCGCTCCACCAGGGGTCGGAGTGCTCCCACCGCAGCAGGTGCGAGGCGCCCCGCTCGAGCCACTGGGGGTTGATCGGGGCGACCATGCGGGCGCGCAGCTGGTTCGTCTCCACCAGTTCGGCCGCCATGATCCACGTCGGGGTCCGCTTCTTGAGCGCCGACCCCCCGGCGACGACGAAGCGGGCGTTGCGGGTGCCTCGGTACTGCTTCGCCTCGGGGTCGTAGACGCCGATCTGGGCGAGGAGTCCCGACAGCAGTGCCTGGTGGATGGCGTCGCCCGACGCTGGTTCCTGGTTGAAGCCGAGCCCGAGGCCCTTGGCGATGTCGCGCAGCTGTCGGTGTACGTCCTCCCACTCTCGGATCCGGAGGAAGTGCAGGTACTCGTCGCGACACATCCGGCGGAAGCCGTTGCCGCTGCGTTCGTTGCGCTCGGCTCGGATGTGTCCCCACAGCTGCAGCCACGACAGGAAGTCGGAGTTGTCGTCGGTGTAGCGGGCGTGCAGCTGGGCCGCCCGTTCGGCGGCGGCGCCACTGCCGACCCCGGTCGGGCGGATGCGGGGGTCCTGCACCGAGAGGCCGGCGACGATGATCGCGACCTCGGTGACGCAGCCGTGATCCTGCGCCTCGAGCAGCATGCGGGCGAGCTTCGGGTCGATCGGGATCGCCGCCAGCTCCGCGCCGAGTTCGGTGAGCCACCGGTCGGTCCCGGCGTGCCGAGGGTCGACGGCGTCGAGTTCCTCCAGCAGGGTGATGCCGTCGCGGATCGCCCGTCCCTCGGGCGGCTCGACGAACGGGAAGGACGCCGCGTCGCCGAGGCCGAGCGATGCCATCCGCAACACGACCGAGGCCAGGTTGGTCCGCTGGACCTCGGGTTCGGTGAACTCGGGCCGATCGCCGAAACCGGCCTCGTCGTAGAGGCGAATGGCGACGCCGGGGCCGAGCCGGCCACAGCGACCCGCCCGCTGATCGGCCGAGGCCTGGGAGATCGCCTCGATCGGCAGCCGCTGCACCTTGGTGCGACGGTTGAAGCGCGAGATCCGGGCGGTGCCGGTGTCGATCACCGCATGGATGCCCGGCACCGTCAGCGATGTCTCGGCGACGTTGGTCGACAAGATGACGCGGCGTCCCTGGTGCGGCTGGAAGATGCGCTGCTGCTCGGCGGGGGAGAGGCGGGCGTAGAGCGGCAGGATCTCGACCTCGCCCATCGTCTTCGCCAGGTGATCCTGAGCCTCGCGGATCTCACGCTCACCGGGGAGGAAACAGAGGACGTCCCCCGGGGTCTCCCGCAAGAGGGTTCGGGCGGCGCGCTCGATGCCCTGGGGCACGTCGAGGACCGGAGCGTCCGGGTCGTCGGGATCGCCCAGCGGCTGGTAGCGGACCTCGACGGGGTACGTGCGCCCCGACACCTCGATGATCGGTGCTCCCTGGCCCGACGGACCGCTGAAGTGCGTCGAGAACTTCTCGGTGTCGATCGTGGCCGAGGTGATGATCACCTTCAGGTCGTCGCGACGTCGGACGAGCCGTCGGAGGTAGCCGAGCAGGAAGTCGATGTTGAGGGTCCGCTCGTGGGCCTCGTCGATGATGATCGTGTCGTAGCGGCGCAGATCGGGATCGCGCTGGAGTTCGGCGAGCAGGATGCCGTCGGTCATCGCCTTGACGAGCGTGCGGTCGCTGACCTCGTCGGTGAAGCGCACCGTGTAGCCGACCAGCTCGCCGACGGTGGTGCCGAGTTCGTCGGCCACCCGCGTTGCGATCGATCGGGCCGCGAGGCGGCGCGGCTGGGTGTGGCCGATCATGGCGTCGACCCCGCGCCCGAGCTCGAGGCAGAGCTTCGGGATCTGGGTCGACTTGCCGGACCCCGTCTCGCCGGCGATCACGACGACCTGGTGGTCACGGATCGTGTCGAGGATCTCCTCGCGCCGCTCGCTGATCGGCAACTCGGCCGGGTAGGTGATCTCGGGAACGCTGGCGCGGCGCTGCTCCAGGAGATCTCGACGCATGCGACAACGCTACGAGCGAATCGATCGCTGCGGCTCGAACATCGGGACACACGCCTCCCAGCCGGTGATCGCCACCTCGGGCCGGTCGTCGCCGGCGGCCCAGTCGGATCGATCGAGCCGGAAGTGGACCTCTTCGGCCACCTCGTCGCCGAACGCGAACGGCAGCCGCCCGTTCTCGCGGTAGCCCAGCCCGACCGAGACCCGGATCGAACGATCGGTCGTCTGCCGGGCACTGCTGGTCGCGACCGTTGCGCCCAGGTGCTCGAAGCCGAGCTGCAGGACGGCGGCGCGCATCTCGCGGGCGAACCCGCGGCCCTGCCACGGCGTCGCGATCCACGAGCCGGTGCTGATCGTGCGCAGCGTCTGGAAGTCGCGGGCGCCGATCGCCTGGGTGCCGACGATCTCGCCGTCGTGCACGACGGCGAACGGCAGGTGGAACGAATCGGGGGTGATGCTGGAACGGCAACGCCAGTGGAACGACAGGGCGTTGCGGGTCCGCAGCGGCTCGGGCTCGATGGCCCAGGGGGCCGACAGGGGGTAGGGCTCGTCGCCGACGATGCCGGTCCGGATCGCTGCGACCACCCCGGCGAGATCGGTGTCGGTCGGCATGCGCAGCTCGAGCCGCTCGGTGCGAAGGGTCAGCCCGAACAGGGGCCAGTCCGTGCCGGTCAGGGCGAGGGCGTCCATGGATGGACGGTACGAAATCGCCCGATGCCCTGCAGGTGGTTTCGAACCCTCGGGCCGGTCAGGCCCAGAGCCGGTCGACCACGTCGAGCCACAGTTTGGTGGTGAGGCGCAGCGACAGCAGGTCGATGCGTTCGTTGTGGCCGTGGAACCGTTTCCAGAATTCGCCGGTGTCGATCTCGGCGCTCAGGAGGCCGGCGCCGTAGGCGACCGAACCCCGCTGGCGATAGAAGCGGGCGTCGGTGCCGCCGGTGACGAGACTCGGGATGATGGCCGCCTCGGGGAACACCAGGTGCATCGAGTCGGTCAGGGCATCCCAGAGCGGCCCCGATGCGGGCGACGACGTCGGCTGGCTCTCCTGGAGCACCTCGACCTCGACATGGTCCATCAGGTCGCCGAGGGCGGCGTGGAGGTGGGCGTCGACGTCCTCGCTGGTCTCGCCCGGCACGGTGCGGATGTCGACCTCGATCTCGACGACGTCGGGGATGACGTTGGTCTTCACCCCGCCGTGGGCGACGTTCGGGCTGAAGGTCGTGTGCGAGCACGAGTGGGCGGTCGCCCGGACCGGCTTCGGGAGCTGCATGATGGCGTCCATCACCGCACCCGGATCGAGCAGCCGAGTGCGCATCTCCTCGGGAAGCCCCATCGAGTCGACGCGTGCCGTCCACAGCTCGTCGAGCTTGGCGGCCGGTCGGTACTCCGAGAGCCGCCGGACCACCTCGGCCGCCTTGATCAGTGCGTTGTCGGCACCGAGCGGAGCCGAGCCGTGACCGGGTTGACCCTGCACCCGGATGCGGCGCCATGCGAGGCCCTTCTCCGCGGTGGTGACCATGAGCGTGCGGCCGCTGTCGGTGGCGTGGCCCATCCCTCCGAACTCGGTCAGGACGTACTCCGCGCCGACGTGCTCCCACTGCTGCTCGAGCAGGACCTCGGCCCCGTGCGCGCCGCCGGCTTCCTCGTCGGCGACCGCGAAGTAGATGATGTCGCCCGGGTAGCGGCGGTTGGTGGCGGCCAGATGGCGGAAGGCGACCGCCATCGACGAGGTGAGGTTGAGCATGTCGACCGCCCCGCGCCCCCACACCTCCGAGCTGGGATCGTTGGGGTCGCCGACGAGCTCGCCGCCGAACGGGTCGCGCTCCCACCCGTCGGGTGAGACCGGCACGACGTCGGTGTGGCCCATGAGGCACAGCTTCGGCGCGGTCGGATCGGTGCCGGGGAGCCGAGAGATCAGCGAGGTGCGACCGGGGGTCGGTTCGAACAGCTCCTGTTCGACCCCGGGCACCGCCAGTTCGTCGAAGAGCAGCCGGGCGGTCACGTCCTCGTTGCCGGACGTGATGGTGCCGTCGTTGACGCACCGATTGCGGATCATCGCCTGCAGGAGTTCGGTCGTCTCGCCGGTCAGGCGGTCGATGGTCGCAGTGTCGGCGGTGCCGGAGTCAGCCATGGTGCAGACCCTACTCCCGAGCCCTGGCGGCTCGGTCAGGCGGCCGGGGACAGAGTTCTCTCGGAATGCCAACCGCGCGAGAAGCGACCGGTCTAGGTTCCCACCAATGACCGTGCGCATCGATGTCACCGCTCCCGATGACCCGCGAGGCGCCCACGTGGTGGCCAACGCCCCGCTGGTCGGGGTGGCCGGGCTGACGGCGTGTCGTCTGACGCGGGTCCACCATGTCGACGGCGCCCTCACCGACGCCGACATCGAGCGTCTGTGCGCCGAAGTCCTGGTCGATCCCGTGGTCGACACTGCCGTCGTCGGCGGTGTCACGCCCGCCCACGGTCGGGTGGTCGAGGTCGCATTGATGCCCGGCGCGACCGACCCGGAGGCCCGCGAGCTGGAGCGGGCGGCGGCGAACCTCGGTCTGCCCGAGATCCGCGTGGTGACCGCCCGCCGCTACGACCTGATCGGTGATCTCTCCGACACCGATGTCGCCACCCTCACCCGCCGACTCCTCGCCAACGACACCATCGAGATCTCCGCGGAAGGCGAACTACCCGCGGAATTCGCCGGGGCCGCGCGGGCCGACGTGCGGGTCGACGACGTCCCGCTCGCCGACCTCTCCGACGACGAACTGCAGCGGCTCAGCAAGGATCGAGTGCTGTCGCTCGACCTGACCGAGATGCGCACGATCCAGGCCCACTTCGCCGCCGAGGGCCGACCGCCCACCGACGCCGAGCTGGAGACCCTCGCCCAGACCTGGTCCGAGCACTGTGTGCACAAGACCTTCCGGGCCCGGATCGACCTGACCCACACCGCCGCCGACGGCACCGTCACCGAGTCGCAGCACGACGGTCTGTTGCCGGCGTTGCGCGAGGTCACCGAGGAACTGAACCCGCCCTGGCTGCGCTCGGCGTTCGTCGACGACGCCGGCATCGTCGCGTTCGACGACGAGTACGACGTCGCGTTCAAGGTCGAGACCCACAACCACCCCTCCGCCCTCGAGCCCTTCGGTGGGGCCAACACCGGAGTCGGCGGGGTCGTCCGCGACGTGATCGGTGTGTCGGCCCGCCCGATCGCCTGCACCGACGTGCTCTGCTTCGGTCCGGCCGATCTCCCCGATGCCGAGTTGCCGACCGGCGTGTTGCACCCGCGCCGCATTCGCGACGGGGTCGTCGCCGGTATCGGCGACTACGGCAACAAGCTCGGCCTCCCGACCGTCAACGGTTCGGTGCTCTACGACCACGGCTATGTCGGCAATCCGCTGGTGTACTGCGGTGCGCTCGGCATCTTGCCCCACGGGTCCCACCCGACCGAGCCTCGGGTCGGGGACCGCATCATCAGCCTCGGCGGCCGGGTCGGGCGCGACGGCATCCACGGCGCGACGTTCTCCTCCGCCGGCATGGACGCCTCGACCGTCGACCATGTCGGCTCGGCGGTGCAGATCGGCGACCCGATCACCGAGAAGGGGCTGATCGAGGTCATCGAACGGGCCCGCGACGCCCGGCTGTACAACGCCATCACCGACTGTGGCGCCGGCGGATTCTCGTCGTCGGTGGGAGAGATGGGCGAGGACCTCGGTGTCGACGTCGATCTCGCGGTCGTGCCGCTGAAGTACCCCGGTCTGCAGCCGTGGGAGATCTGGATCAGCGAGGCCCAGGAGCGCATCGTCATCGCGGTTCCTCCGGCCAACCTGGACGAGCTGCGCACCCTGTGTGCCGCATGGGATGTCGAGGTCACCGACCTGGGCCACTTCACCGGCGATCACCGGCTGGTGGTGCGCCACGGCGAGACCGGCGTGGTCGACATGCCGATGGCCTTCCTGCACGACGGTATTCCTCGACAGGAGCTCCGCGGTGCGTGGACCGACCCCGCGCCGACCGAGGTCCGGACCCCTGATCCCGACGCTCGGCACGTGCTGCGGCTGCTGGCGCATCCCAACGTGGCGTCCAAGGAGGACATCGTCCGGCGCTACGACCACGAGGTGCGCGGCGGCACCGTCGTGCGTCCGTACGTCGGCCCCCATGCCGACGGCCCCGCCGACGCGGCGGTGCTCAAGCCGCTCGGTACCTCGGGCACGACCGCCGTCGTGCTCAGCAACGGGATCTGTCCCGCGGTCGGGCGCCACGACCCCTTCGCCATGGCGTTGCTGGCGATGGACGAAGCGGTCCGCAACCTCGTCGCGGTCGGCGGCGACCCCGACCAGGTCGCGGTGCTCGACAACTTCTGCTGGGGTGATCCGACCAAGTCGGACCGGCTCGGGTCGCTGGTGCGGGCCGTGCAGGGCTGCACCGAGGGAGCGCGGCGGTACCGGATGCCGTTCATCTCGGGCAAGGACAGCCTCTTCAACGAATTCGACGGCACGGCGATCCCCGGCACCTTGTTGATCTCGGCCCTCGGACTCGTGCCCGACCTGCACCACGCCGTCGACTCCGCCGGGATGCGACCCGGCGACGACCTCTGGCTCGTCGGCAGCCACCAGGGAGCGCTCGGGGGGTCCCTCGCCTCCGACGAGTTCTCGCTCGGCGCCACCGAGGTGCCGACGCCGCTGGCGGATCCGTTACCGGTGTACCGCGCGGTGCACCAGGCGATCGCCGGCGGCCTCGTCACCGCTGCGCACGACTGCTCCGACGGCGGCCTCGCCGTCGCGGTGGCGGAGATGGCGGTCGCAGCCCGCCAGGGTGTCTCGGTCGTCGTTGCCGTCGACGGACTCGATCCGTTCACCGCACTCGTCAACGAGGCCCCCGGACGCCTGGTGCTGGCGTCGGCTCCTGCGGATCGTGATGCGGTCACCTCGGCGCTCGGCGACCACGTCCGCCGTCTGGGAGAGGTGACGGGTTCGGACCGCATCGTCTATCGCGTCCCCGACAACCTGATCGGCGATGGCATCGAGCGGCTCGGACTCGATCTGATCGACCTGGCGTTGGCCGACGCCGTCACCGCCAACACCGAGGGAGTCCTGCCGTGAGTGCGCCGCCCGTCCTGATCCCGCATGCGTCGGGCACGAACCGCGATCTGGAGGCCGCGCAGGCGGTCGAGCTCGCCGGCGGGGCGCCGACGATCGCTCACGTCAACGAGCTCCGCAGCGGTGCGGTCCGGATCGCCGATCACGCCGCGATCTTGTTGCCGGGCGGGTTCAGCTACGGCGACGCACTCGGTGCGGGCGGTCGCCTCGCCCTCGAGCTGCGCACCTGGTTCGCCGACGAACTCGGTGCCGCCGCCGACGCCGGCACCCCGATCCTGGGCATCTGCAACGGGTTCCAGGTCCTCGTCAAGGCCGGGCTGTTGCCGGGGCCCATCGATGCGCCTCGTTCGGTCACCCTGACCGAGAACGCCGAGGGCCGGTTCGAGTGCCGCTGGGTCACGTTGCGGGTCGAGCCGTCGTGTCGGTCCGGCTGGCTCGGTGCGGTCGGAGCCTCGACGATCCGTTGCCCGGTCGCCCATGGCGAAGGGCGGGTCGCGGTGAGCGACGACGCCATGGCGGCGCGTCTCGAAGACGGGCTGGTCGCCTTCCGGTATCTCGCCGACGGTCCCGCACCCACCAGCGACGACACGGTCGCCGCCGGTGGCGCCTATCCGGCCAACCCCAACGGATCGGTCAATGACATCGCCGGAATCTGCGACGACGCCGGCAACGTCGTCGGGCTCATGCCCCATCCCGAAGACCATGTGCTCGGCTGGCAGCGCCCCTCGGGTCCCGAGGGGGGCTCGGGCCTGCCGCTGTTCGAGGCGTTCGTCGCCGCCGCCCGATGACCCTCGACCTGAGCCCGGCCCTCGACCACCCGTTCACCGGCGTCGATGCCGGGGCGGTGGCCGACCTGGGCCCGCTCATCACCGGCAAGGTGCGAGACATCGTCGATCTCGGCGACACGTTGGCCTTGATCGCCACCGACCGGATCTCCGCGTTCGACCATGTGCTCGGCACCGTGCCCTACCGCGGCCAGGTCCTCAACGAACTCGCCGCCTGGTGGTTCGACCACATCGCCGACCTCGTGCCGTCGCACGTGGTGGGCGTGCCCGACGCCAACGTCACGATCGGCAAGAAGTGCACGACACTGCCGGTCGAGGTCGTCGTGCGGGGTCAGCTCTCGGGGTCGACGTCCACCGCCCTCTGGACGCAATACGACACCGGCGCCCGCACGATCTACGGGCTCGACTTCCCCGACGGCATGGTCAAGAACGACCCGTTGCCCGAGGCGATCATCACCCCGACCACCAAGGCCGAACAGGGTGGGCACGACGAGCCGATCACCGAGACGGAGATCGTCGAGCGGGGCATCGTCGACGCCGAGCTGTGGGAGCAGACCCGCACGGTCGCCCTGGAGGTGTTCGAGCGCGGCCGACAGGTGGCAGCCGATGCCGGTCTGGTGCTGGTCGACACCAAGTACGAGTTCGGCCTCGACGCCGACGGGGTGCTCACCATCATCGACGAGGTCCACACCCCCGACTCGTCGCGCTACTGGCGGGCGTCGACGGTCGACGAGCGACGGGCGGCGGGGCAGGAGCCCGAGAACCTCGACAAGGAGTACGTCCGTCTCGCCTACGTGCGCGACGGCTACGACCCTGCCGGAGGTGGCGACGGTCCCGTCTCGGACCCGTGGCCGCTGCCCGAGTCGCTGGCGATCGAGGCGGCGGGTGTGTATCAGGAGACCTACGCCGCGCTCACCGGCCGCCCCTTCGAACCGGCGCCCTACCCGGCCGCCGATCGGATCATCGCCGCCCTCCACCGCTGATCGGTACTGATTTCAGCACCGCAGCGATGAGCCGAATTTCACCCTGATTTGGTGTCCCACGCGCGGCGGATCCGGCGCGCGAACATGCAGACTGTGACCGGGCATTCCGGGGGAGGATCGGGTTCCGTGCAAGACGGTGCGCGAGTCGGCGTGATCATGGGTAGCGACTCCGACTGGGAGACGATGCGGCGCGCCGCAGACGTGCTGGACCGGTTCGCGATCCCCAACGAAGCGCGGATCGTCTCGGCTCATCGAACCCCGGACTGGATGGTCGACTACGCCGAGTCCGCCGAGGAACGTGGGCTCGAGATCATCATCGCCGGTGCCGGCGGCGCGGCCCA
>JBCCWI010000081.1:0-18505 GCA_039193795.1 Actinomycetota bacterium
AGGTGCCGTAGTCGAGATACGACTTCATCTTCGCCAGCGCCGCCACGACCTCAGCGTTGCCAGCCATGAACGCAACCCGCCAGCCGGCCATGGAGAACGACTTGGTCATCGAGTAGAGCTCGACGGCGACCTCCTTGGCTCCCTCGGCCTGCAGGATCGATGGTGGCGAATAGCCGTCGAAACCGAGATCGGCGTAGGCGAGATCGTGCACCACCACGACTTCCTGCTCGCGGGCGAAGTCGACCACCCGCTGCATGAACTCGGCGTCGACACACATCGTCGTCGGGTTGTGCGGGAACGACAACAGAATCGCCCGGGGGCGGGGCCAGGAGTAGGTGAAGCGCTCCTTCATCGTCTCGAAGAAGGTGTCCTGATCGCTCGTGAGCGGCATCTCGCGGATGTTCGCGCCGGAGAAGATCGGGGCGAAGATGTGGATCGGGTACGACGGGGCGGGCACGAGCACCGAGTCGCCGGACTGGCAGAGCACCCACATCAGGTGGGACACGCCCTCCTTGGCGCCGATCGTGTTGATCACCTCGGTGTCGGGGTCGAGGCCGACCCCGAAACGCCGCTTGTAGAGGTCGGCGAACGCCAGCCGCAGCTTCGGGAGACCCCGACTCGACGAGTAGCGGTGGTTCCGCGGGTTCTGGGCGGCCTCGACCAGCTTCTCGACCGCGATGTCGGGCGATGGGAGATCCGGGTTGCCGAAGCCGAGGTCGATGACGTCCTCGCCGGCGCGGCGAGCCTCGATCGTCAGCGTGTCGATGATGGTGAAGACGTACGGGGGGAGTCCGGTGATCCGGCGAAATTCCATGCGCTGAGGCTACTCAGGCGAACGCCGGTCCCTCCGCGCCTTTGGTGCAGGCTCCGCCGAGCCGCTGCACCATGGCCTCGGTGGCGGCGTCGCCGCCGACGACGATGATCTGGACATCGGCGGGAAGTCCGACGACCGGCTCGAGCACATCGGCCGGGGCGTCGCCCATCAACACGACCAGCGGGATCGGGCCGGCGTCGCCTCGGGGAATGCGGGCGGCGACGTCGGCGATCCCCGCCGCCGGTGCGTTCGCGGCCAGCGCGGCCGCTCCGGCCGCCTGCTCGGCATCGATCGCCGCTTCGAGCAGCGCCGCTTTCGCATCGTGCTGTTCGGCGACCGCCAGTTCGGATGCGGCCAACAGGTGGAGCTCCACGTGGATGTCGGCCACCTCGAACAGGCGTTCACGGGCGGCGGCCACCTCGTCCTCGATCCGTCGGACCTCGGCCCGCTCGGCGTGGAGCCGGTCGACACGGGTGCCCGAACCGAGGGCGTGGAGTTCGTGGAGCTCGGCGCCGGCCCGCTCCCGATCGCGCAGCGCTCGCACCGCCGCGGCATCGGCGGCGGCCAGCACGCGCAACCAGGTCTCGGCGAGCCCGAGGAGCCCGACGTCGCCCTGCAGCTGGTCGACGGCGGGCGCCTCCGACTGACGAAGCGCCTCCCGCAGACGGCCGAAGGCGTCGTCGCGATCGATGCGCACCGACCGTGGGTCGATCATCCGGGCGCGCAGCGCATCGGCGAGGATCTCCGGATCGTCGCTTTCGCCGACCTCGTACGGGTCCTGACCGAGCAGCTTCACGGCGTGTTCGAGCGCGGCTTCGATCGCGTTGAGCACGGACTGCAGGTCGGTGTCGCGTTCGAGCCGGGCCATCAGTTCGGCCCACTCGAGTTCCGCAGCGTCGAGTTCGGCGCGGGCGACCTCGTAGGCGTGCAGCAGATCGGGCCGGACCGAGACCATGCCGTTGCCCATCCGGAACGCCGCCCACGACGGATAGCCGATCTCCTCGAGTGCGCCGATCAGCTCGGACTGCGCCTCCTCGAAGTCGCGCATCGCGGCCCCGCGACGCATCGCCCGTCCGGTCTTGCCTTCGAGGGCGACGACCCGCTCGTGCAGCGACTCCAGCTGGGCCATCTCATCGTCGTTGATCGGACGGGGAACCGCGGCGTCCTCGGCGGCTCGGGCGGCCGCTCGGGCGGCGTCCAGCCGAGCCGCGACCGCTTCGGTGCCGCCCCCGGTGGACTCGACCCGCGACTCCAGGCCCTCGAGCCGCTGGTGCAGCGTCAGCCATGCCTCGGCCAGCGCGACCGATTCCGGGTCGGCGACGGGTCCGTCCGCCATCACCAGCCGACACAGCGCCGCCGCCGACGCGAGTTCGGCCCGATCTCCGCTCGGCAGCGCCGCGAGCCGGGCGTCGAGTTCCTCGATCAGCTCCTGCAGGGTCGCGGTCCGTTCGCCGGGGTCGTCGGTTCCCGACCACGGATCGGGGCGATCGGCGGCGCGGGCGGCGCGGCTGAGTTCGCCGTCGGCCCGATCGAGTCGCGGCCCGGCGGTCCGGTCGATGGCGTTGTCGGCTGCGGCGAGGCGAGCCTTCATGTCGCGCCGCAGACCGCCTCCGGCACTGAGTTCCTCGGCGAATCGGGTGACCTCGGTCTCGAGTTCGGCCCGTCGGGTGCGGGCCTCGGCGAGCGCCTGCTGCTCGGGCAGCGCGAACTCGTCCCCGCGGGGCGCGGTCAAGGTGGTGGCCTCGACGATCACGGCCGCATCGGCCGTCGGACCGATCAGATCGAGCATGTCGGCGAGCGCCATCTGGACACCGTGCACCTCGACGGTGCCCTCCCAGTCGAACGTCTCGCCCGCAGCGACCGAGTGCACGAACCCGACGAGCGCGACGCGGTCCGCGGGGTCGAGCCCGCGCAGCAGCGTCAGCCGAGGGTCGAGAGGGAAGCTCGGGTCCACCCCGTCGGGGCGGAGTTCGAGAAAGCGCATCGAGTGCCTATCGGCATCATCATGCGCCGGTTGAATGACTTGCGGGCGACGATGCCCGGGGCGTTCAGCCCATCGACTCCACGTGGTTGGTGAAGTCGCTGACCGCCGTGCGGACGATGCGGGCCTCGGCCCGTCGCTTCACGAACCCGGGCAGCGGAACGGAGAGATCAACGGCCAAGTGGTACACGACCTCGGTCGAGTCCGGGTCGTTCGGGACCGGCAGGAACTCGTACTCACCGTCGAGTCGACGGGTGATGTCGCCGGTCTGCAACCGCCATGCGAGCCGACGCGGATTGGCGCCGTAGAAGTAGCGCAGCGTGTAGGTCGTCGAGCGCCCCATGGCGGCGGCGCGGAACTCGACATCAACCGCCCGGCCGTCGTCGTCGCGACTGAGGATGCGGGCCATCTTCACGTCGGTCGCCCACTCCGGATACCGCTCGAAGTCGATGGCTGCGGCGTAGCACTGGTCCGGGGTCGCGGCGATGATCGTGCGCTCGGTGGTCTGGTCAACCATGAGACGTGACCCTAACAACTACTCCTCTTCATCCGCGTCACCCGCCGTCGCGTCGTCGACGTCGTCCCCGTCGTCGGTGTCCTGCGCCGGGGGCGGGTCGTCGGTGGGTTCGAACTCACCGTTGCGTGCCGTCCAGAGGCCCATCATGCCGATCCCGAAAATCGGCACGAGGGTCCCGAAGGCCAGCGACGTGAACGGCCGCACCGACGCGGTCGCGATGCCGGCGACGGTCTGGATCGTGAGCGCGCCGAGGATGTGCCACCGCACGATGCGAGGGGTCGACCCGGCGCCGAAGAAGAGACCACCGACGCCGATCGCGTCGACGCGGCTGCGGTTGACCGCGATGGCGAAGGCCCACAGCATCGTGACGATGCCGACGGCGAACAGGATCAGGGCCACGACGAGCGCCGGGATGTTGAACCCCGACGGCTGGATCGCCGCCGCCACCGACGTGACGACGAACGCGGCGGTGCCGATCCAGGACCATCGGATCAGGGGGGTGTCGGGTCCGGGGAGCGTCATCGGATGACCGTCCTCATCGGTCCACCATCGCATCGATCGCCGCGGCGAGCCGAGCCGCGAGCACGTCGTAGCTGAACTCGCGCTCGGCCCGGAGCCGGCCGGCGGCGCCCATCTCGGCGCGTCGGTCATCGTCGCCGAGGAGATCGGCGATCGCCTCCGCCGCGGCTGTCGGGTCGTCGGGTTCGACCACGAGACCGCTCACCCCGTCCTCGACCGCCTCGTGGGCGCCGCCGCTGCGCCCCGCGACCTGCGGCACACCGGACGCGGCGGCCTCGAGGAACACGATGCCGAACCCCTCCTGCTCGAGGCCGCCCCAACGGCTCCGGCACAGCATGGAGAAGACGTCGCCCGCCGCATAGAGGTCGACCAGGTCGTCGAACGGCACCCGCCCGAGGAGCCGGACCGGTGCGCCCGTCTCGTCGATCTGACGTTGCAACGCGGCGGTGGAGCGGCCCCGACCGGCGATGGCGACCGAGACCTCGGGCCATCGCTCGCGTAGCAGGAGGCTCGCGTCGATCAGGGTGTCCATCCCCTTGCGCGGCACGAGCCGCGACACCGAGACGATCAAGGGCCCATCGGTCGGGAGGCCGAGTCGACGGCGGGTGGCGGTGCGCTGCTCGTCGGTCTGGGGACCGAAGACGTCGATGTCGACGCCGGGCGGGATGATCGTGCAGGGCGGGAGCGGCCGACCCAGGCTGCGTTCGGCTTCCGCCGCGGGATAACCGCCGGCAGCGATCACCGCCGACGCCGAGCCGAGGACCCGGTTGAGCAGCTGTCGGGTGCCGGCGACACGGCCGGGGATCGTGACCTCGGCACCGTGCAGGACGACCGCGTAGGGGCGATCGAGGTGTGGGCCGATCAGCCCCGCCGGGACGGCGGGATCGAGGATCACGACCTCGGCGTCGTACTCGACGGCGAGCCGGTCGACGCGACGGGCGAGCACCGGCTGGGGCAGCAGCCACGGTTCGCGGCTGCGCACGACGGTGTAGGCCTGGTCGGCGTCCCAGGCGGCGGCGCCGGCGTAGGGGGTCGTGTGGACGACGACGTCGTCGGGCGGCAGGCGCCGCCACAGTTCCCAGAGGTAGTTCTGGATGCCGCCGATCTTCGGTGGGAAGTCGTTGGTGACGAGCAGGTGCCGGACCACGGGTCGGACCCTACGCCCGTGCGACTTCGTTGCGGACGTCCGGGTCCGGGTCCTCGGCCAGGTGGGACGGCACGGGGACACCGAGTCGTCGAGCCGCCCACACGGCATGCGCACGCAGCAGGCCGCGAGGGTGTTCCAGGTGGCGCACGACGGCGGCGACGACGGCCGGGGTCGCCGTCGCGACGTTGGCGAGCACGAGGAGCGCGTTGCGGCGCAGATAGTCCGGGTCGCGGTTCGGGATGTACCAGCGACCGAGGCGGGCCATCAGGGTGTCGTCGTCGGCTTCGAGCACGCTCAGGATGTCGACCCACGCCTCGTCGGCCCCGGCCGGCGACGGGCGTCGCATGCGGATCTTGTTGGGCGGACAGACGTCCTGGCAGTCGTCGCAGCCGTACAGGCGGTCGCCGAGCGCCTCGCGATACTCGACGGGGAAGACACCCTCGGTCTGCACGAGCCAGGCGAGGCAACGGCGAGCATCGATCACGCCGGGCTCGATGATGGCTCCGGTCGGGCATCCGGTGAGGCACTGGGTGCAGGACCGGCAGCCGTCCTCGACGGGCCGCTCGTGGTCGGGCTCGATGGGTGCGTCGGTGATGACCGCCCCGAGGACCACGAGCGAACCGATGCCGGGCACCAGGATGTTGCTGCTCTTGCCCCACCATCCGATACCGGCCCGGTGGGCGGCTGCGCGATCGACGAGGTGGTTCTGGTCGGCGAGGACCGCCGCTCGGTGACCGCCGGCTCGCAGCGCCTCGGCGATCGGCTCCAGCGCGCTGCGCAGCGTCGCGTAGTGGTCCTCCCAGGAGTAGGCCGCGACCCGGCCGATCGGTCGGTCGGTCGGCATCGGCGGGGCGGTGCGCTGATAGTCGTAGGCCCCGACGACGAGCGACGCGGCCCCCGGGAGGGCACGATCGGGCTCGGTCGACCGGGCGGGGTTGCGGAACGTGAACTGCATGCCGCCGTGCAGCCCTTCGTCGCGCCGACGCTCCAGCTCACGGCGCACCTCCGGGAAGGGGGCGGCGTCGGCCACCCCGACCGCGCACAGGCCGGCCTGGAGTCCGAGCTGGCGGAGTGCTGCGATGGAGGGGACCGGCACCCGACCATCGTGGCACGAGGTTCAGGCGATCCCGCTCCTGCCGATGAAGCGAGACGGTGGGACGAGGCCGGCGTCGGCGAGCAGATCGACCGCCTCCTTCTCCTCGTGGTCGAGGACGACCGGGGTGCCGTCCTCGTGGCCGACGAGGAAGCTCACGAGACAGTCGTCGCACTGATCGGTGAACTGCATCACACAGGCGTCGCAGTCGATCATGAGGGCCGGCTCGACGCCGACGAGATCGAACTCCGAGGACGGGGGAAGGTCCGGCACGAGGCGCAGGTGCCGGCGATGGGTGGGGGTGCTGGACATGTCGAAAACCCTACGAAGGGGGTGTGACACCCTCCCGCCCGCCGCACCTCCGGTGCGCCGCAACCGTGCGCTCGCCGCCCACCGCCGCGCCCTTCGCCCGACACCCTGTGGAAAACTTGACGCCGAACGTCCGTTCGGGCACAGTCGCAGATCCGTGACCGAACACCTGTTCGCGCCGCCTCGCCTCACCCCGGAAGCGGCGCCCGCTCCCCCACGACAACGCACCCTCGAGGATCTCGGTACCCCGCTGCACGAGGTCACCTTCGTCGTCTTCGACATCGAGACCACCGGCGGGAAGGCCGAGGACGGCGGCATCACCGAGATCGGTGCGGTCAAACTCAGAGGCGGCGAGTGTCTCGGCACCTACCAGACCCTGATCAACCCGGGCCGGGCGATCCCGCCCGAGATCACGGTGCTCACCGGCATCACCGAGGCGATGGTGTACCAGGCACCGCGCATCGAGACGGTGCTCCCCTCCTTCCTCGACTTCGTCGGCGACGATTCGGTGCTCGTCGGCCACAACGTCCGCTACGACCTATCGTTCATCAACGCCGCCCTCGAACGCGACGGTCGCCCTCGACTCGCCAACCGCTCGGTCGACACCCTGCCGCTCGCACGGCGGCTGTTGCGCGACGAGGTGCCCAACTGCCGGCTCGGCACGCTCGCCGATCGCCTGCGACTCAGCCACACCCCGTCGCATCGGGCACTCGACGACGCCCTCGCGACCGGCGATCTCCTCCACGTCCTGCTCGAGCGGGCGGGCGCGATGGGGGTCACCGGGCTCGACGACCTGCTCGCCCTGCCGACGATGGCCGGCAACGCCCAAGCGTCGAAGCTGCGCCTCACCGACCGCCTGCCCCGCAAGCCGGGCGTCTACCTCTTCCGCGGGCGCAGCGGCGACGTGCTCTATGTCGGGAAGGCCGCGAACCTCCGCAGCCGGGTCCGGAGCTACTTCTCCACCGACGAACGCCGCAAGATCGGCCAGCTGCTGCGGGAGACCCACCGGGTCGACCATCAGGTGTGCCGCAACGGCCTCGAAGCGGCCGTGCTCGAGCTGCGACTCATCCACGAACACCTGCCCCGCTTCAACCACCAGGGCACCCGCAGCTCCCGATATCCCTATGTGAAACTCACGCTCAACGAGCGCTTCCCCCGCCTGTCGGTGGTGCGTACGGTCAACGACGACGGCGGCCTGTACCTCGGGCCGATCTCGTCCGCGAAACGGGCCCGCCGGCTCATCGAGGCGATCGAGACCGCCTCACCGGTCCGCCGGTGCACCGCCCGATCGACCGCCCGCACCGACAAGCCGATGTGTGCTGCGGCCCAGATCGGCGTGGCGGCGTGCCCGTGTTCGGGCCACACCAGTCCCGACGACTACGAGCAGGTGATCGCGACCCTGGTCGACGGCCTCACCGTCGCCCCCGACCGCTTGCTGACGCCCCTCGCCCGCCGCATCGCCGACCTCGCCGACGAGGAGCGGTACGAGGAGGCCGCCGACGTGCGCGACCGGGCCGACGCCCTCGCCGGCGCGCTGCGACGCCAACGTCGATTCGATCTGTTGCGCCGGGCCGGGCGGATCCGGTTCCGCGTCGGCACCGCATGGGCCGAACTCGACAACGGCCGCCTGTCGGGCTGCGGTTCGGTGGACGACCCCCCGAGCCTGCTCGACCTGCGAACGCCGTCGGCCCCAGACGGCGCATTCACATCCGGCCCGCTCCCACCGCCGTCGCGTGCCGATGCCGACGAGTTGCTGTGCGTCGCTCGCTGGCTCGACGAGAACGCACATCGCGTCGAGCTCGAAGCCGTCGACGGGATCCTGGCCGAACCGCTCCCCCGCCTGCCCGCCTTCAGCCCGAAGAAGCGTTCCGCGGCTCGGGCGGCGACCGCCGCGGCCCGCTCGCGCCGGTGACGGGCTAGGCCTGGAGGGCAGCGACCTTCGCCGCGGCCCGACCGTCGTCGATCGCGGCCTGGGCTGCGGCGACGCCGGCGGCGAGATCGTCGACCACCCCGGCGGCGACGAGCCCTGCGGCCGCGTTCAGGACGACGACGTCGCGGGCGGGGCCGGTCTCGCCGGCGAACATCGCCCGAGCGATCGCGGCGTTGGCTTCGGCGTCGCCACCGGCCAGGTCGTCGGGCCGGACTCGGGCGAGCCCGTAGTCGGTGGCGTCGATCTCCATCTCGACGATCTCGCCGTCATCGAGGGACACGAGGCGCGACGGCCCGGTGGTCGTGAGCTCGTCGAGGCCACCCTCGCCGTGCACGATCAGCGAGCGCACCGATCCGGTGGCTCGGAGCGTCTCGGCCATGCGGTGGGCGAGGGTCCAGTCAGAGGCGCCGATGACCTGGCGGGTGAGCCGCCCGGGGTGGGTCAGCGGTCCGAGGATGTTGAACACGGTCGGGATGCCGAGTTGGGCACGGACCGGCCCGACGTGTCGCATCGCCGGGTGGAACGCTCGGGCGAACGCGAATCCGACCCCGTGCTCGGCGACCTGCTGCTCGAGCCGGGTGGGTGTCACGTCGAACTCGACGCCGATCGCTTCGAGGAAGTCGAAGCTGCCCGAGGTCGACGACGCCTTGCGGTTCCCGTGCTTGCAGACCGAGGCGCCGGCGCCGGCCGCCACGAACGCCGCCATGGTCGAGATGTTGAGTGCGTGCTTGCGCCGGCTCGGTGCGCCGCCGACACCGACGAGATCGATGGTCGCGTCCGGGAGCTGCAGCGGCTCCGCCACCGCGATCATGGCGTGGTGGAGTCCGGTCAGCTCCTCGACCGTCTCGCCCTTGAGCCGCAGTGCGACGATGAACGCCGAGATCTGTGCGTCGGTCGCCGCACCGGCGAGGATCTCGGCGAGCACCGCCGTGCAGGCCTCCGCGGAGAGGTCGGCCTTGGCGGTGAGGGTGCCGAGGATGCCGGCCCAGCCGCCGTGGTCGTCGAGGCTCATGCGTCGTCTCCTTGCCGATTCCAGTGCCGTGCGTCGTCGAGCCGCTGGCGATGTTCGTGTTGGGCGTCGGCCATCTTGTCCATCCACGCGGCGAGGTCGGGACGAGCATGATCGCGGATCTCGTCGGCGAGCGACGCGTAGATCGCCGCTTCGGCCGGAAGCCGTTCGGCGAGGTCGTCGGCTCCCGGGCGGGCATCGGCGGTGTCGGTCTCTTCCGCGAGCAGGGCGTAGAGGCCCTGCGCGAGGCCCTCGTTGCGCTCGGCCATCGACCGAAGGACGGTCGCCAGCGCCGGCTCACCGTCGACGTCGGCCTGCTCGGCGAGATAGTGGGCTCGGGTGACCGCGGCCGTGATCTGGCGCAAACCAGCCCGCAGTGCGTCGACCGCCTCGGTGCCTTCGCCGTCGCTCATCGGCGGTACTCTAGGGCCCCTGTGACCGCCGCCCTCAACGCCGCCGCCGTCCGCCGAGGTGCGATCGCATGTCTCGTGATCGCCGCTCCCGCCGCCGTCGTGAGCCGGCTGCTCGCTGGCGACGACACGAGCACCGACCAGTCGAGCTGGGTTTTCGTCGCGCTCCTGGCCATCGTGGTCGCGTACCTCCTCGGCGGCAGCATCGCGGGCCGTGGGGCCGCCGATGCGCCGTTCGTGAACGGTGCAGCGGCGACGCTGAGCGCCTTCCTCGTCGTGCAGGTGATCGGTGGGGTCATCCGCCTCGTGCAGAGTGAGGGACTCTCCCCGATCGGCATCGTGTTCAACGCCCTCCTGGCTGCGACGATCGGTGTCGTCGGCGCCGGCATCGGCGTGTCGAGAGCGAGCCGCGCCACCGACGACTGACCCTTCACGGTGCGCCTGCGCAGCGGCTGCGGCACACTGGTCGAGGTGGCGGGGAGCCGACTGGATGACCGCGGCCCTTCGGGGTCGAGGAAAGTCGGGGCTCCGCAGGACAGGGTGCTGGCTCGCGCCAGTCGAGGTGACTCGCAGGAAAGTGCCACAGAGAACAGACCGCCGGCCGGGTTCGCTCGGCCGGTAAGGGTGAAACGGTGCGGTAAGAGCGCACCAGCATCCCTGGCGACAGGGATGGCTCGGCAAACCCCACCCGGAGCAAGGTCACGCAGGGAGAGGGCGGTCCGTCCGCAGACACTCCCGGGTCGACTGCACAGATGGATGGTCATCCACGAGCCGTGAGGCTCCGGACAGAACCCCGCTTACAGGTCGACTCCCCGCCACCGCCGGACTCGGTCAGCCGAGGTCGGCGACGATGCCGTTGAACTGGTTGATCTGCGGCTGGTTCATGATCGCGAAGGTCTGTTCGAGCCCGGCGGTGCGGTGATGCGTGCCCGACTGCCAGACGGGATCGCCCGCGAGTGCCTCGAACGCTGCGTGACTCGGGAACAGGTTGATCCGCACCTCGTCCCACACCCCCGCCGGGCCGAGCACCGTGGCCTCGACCTGGAACCAGGCGGCCGGCTGCACACCGAGATCCTGCGCAACCGTGCCGGCGTTGGCGCTGTAGAGGGCGACGGCGTCGCGGCCGGATCGGTTCGGATCGGCGTCTTCGTCGTCGGGCTGGTACACGGCGGTCTCGCGGTAGTCGAACACGTGCATGAAGGCCATGACGGTGTCGTTCTCGGTTGCCGGGAACGGCGGATCCTCGATCGCGGGGAGTTGCGGTGTCTCGATCAGCGTCGTGGCGAGCACGACGGTGTCGAGCACGCCGGCCGCCTTGTGGATCGACATCTCCTGGAAGTCCGGATCCTGCGACATCTCGATGAACGCGGCCCGGCTGGCGTACTTCACGACGGCGATCTGATCCCACGCCGACCCGCCGATGAGGTCCTGCTCGACCGCGGCGATGTACATGACCTCGTGGCCGTAGCGGGGCAGCATCGTCTCGCCCATGAACGCGCCGTAGATCGAATCGGCCTCCTCGCCGGTGAGGTCGCTCTCGCGCCCGTCGGGGTACTCGGCCCGGTCGCGGTAGCGGATCATGTTGACCATGTAGAAGGGGCCACCGTCGTCGTCGGGGTCCTGCAGGAAGGTGGTCAGCTCGGCGACGTTGGTTTGACCCATCTCCGCGCCGAGACGCGGTGCGTCCGCATCGGAGGGTCGCACGGTGGTGAACGGGCTGCTCGGGTCGTCGGTGGCGGTCACGTCGGGGGCCTCCGTCGTGGTCGTCGGGGGCGCTTGGGTGGTGGTCGTCGAGGTCGTCGCCGGGGCCTCGGTGGTGGTCGTGGTCGGCGCGGGCTCGCTCGCGACATCCGACGGGCTCGAGGTCGGCTCCGCCGACTCGTCGTCGCCGCCACAGGCGCCGGCGATGAGGGCCAGACCGAGGAGCGGACCGAGGGCGAGGGTGCGGCGCATCCGGCGATGATGCGGTCCCCGAATTATTGTGTCAAGTGACCTATTACCGTACGCTCGGTCCATGACCGGACGACGCCCCGGGCGGCCCCGAGGCGCAGGGGTCTTCGACGACGACCACCTGCTCGACCTCGCGCTCGATGCGTTGGCGACCGGCGGCTACCGATCGCTGTCGATGCGCGGCCTCGCCCGCCAACTCGGGGTCTCCCTCGCCAGTGTCCAGCACCGGTTCACGACCAAAGACGAACTCTGGCGAGCCGCCATCGACCATGCGGTCGACAAGGAGAACCACGATCCGGCCGGTACGCCGCTGAACGAACTCCTTCGCCGACAGCTGTCCTGGTCGAAGACCCACCCGGGCCTCCTCCAGGCGATCCTCACCGACGACGCACCCGGCCACGAGGAACGCCACGCCTACGTCGCCGGGAAGATCCGACCGGCGGTCGACACTGCGAGGGCGGTCTTCCCCGAGTTCCGTCGGCTGGGCCTCGCCCGCGACATCGACCTCGCCGTCCTCGCCGCCGTGATGCTGACCGGTGCCGGGATCCTTGCGACGTTGCCACCGGCGATCGCCGAGGTGATCGGGCTCGACACCGAGTCGACCGACCGGCTGGCCGATGGATTGGCCGACCTGTTGATGTTCGGGGTGATCAGCCGCGGCGACGCTTGAGCCGGGCCCTCGACGGGTGTCGACCGAAGCGCCCGGTCGCCCGTTCCCCAGCAGGATCGGCCCAGACCTGCCACCATGGCTTCATGACGGTCACGGACCGGGCGCCGCTCTCCCAGGATCTCCTTCGCTGGGTCGAGCGCGTGCACGTCCTGGAGTACGAGGCCCACACCGTCCCCCGCCGCACCGGTGCCGTCGCCATGGCGCTCGCCATGCTCGATCGCGATCTCCCGATGAGTTCGCGCGAGATCGCCCGCTACGCCCGTATGGGCCATGAGACCGTACGACGAGGTGCCGATGCGCTCCTCGAACTAGGGCTGATCGACCGTCATCGGCGCGCACGCATCGACACGAACCACCCCGGCTGACCACACTCGTCAGGTGGCCACCACCGCATCCCCCGGCCGTCACGGCTTCGCCTACCAGCCCGCGCTCGACGGGCTCCGCGCCGTCGCGGTCATCGCGGTCATCCTCTACCACCTCGACTTGGAGTGGATGAGCGGCGGGTTCCTCGGGGTCGACACGTTCTTCGTCCTCTCGGGTTACCTGATCACGTCGCTGCTGCTCGTCGAGTACGAGACCACCGGGACGGTGTCGCTGCGCGACTTCTGGGTCCGGCGCGCGAAGCGACTCCTCCCCGCCGCCCTGCTCCTTCTGCTGGTCGTCGCCGTCTACAGCTGGGCGGTGGCTCCGACCGATCGACTGGGGACGATCCGCGGGGATTCGCTCGCGACGCTCGCCTACGTCGCCAACTGGCGGTTCATCCTCGACGACGCCTCCTACTTCGAGTTGTGGTCCGAAGCGTCACCGCTCCGCCACATGTGGTCGCTCGCCATCGAGGAGCAGTTCTACGTCCTGTGGCCGCTCATCGTCCTCGGGCTCCTCCGAGCCGGCCGCGGCCGACCCACCGCACTGACGATCAGCTGCCTGCTCGGCACCGCCGGCTCGGTCGTGTTGATGGCGGTACTGGCCGACGTCGATCGCTCCCGCGCCTACTTCGGCACCGACACACGCGCCCACACCATCCTCGTCGGCGCACTCCTGGCGATCCTGCTCCGACGGGCCCCCACGCCGTCCGCGACCGCGACCCGGGCCGTGCATGCCGCCGGCGCGGCCGCGATCGTCCTCGTCGGCGTGGCGTTCGTGATCGTCGACGACGCCGACATCGCCTTCTACCGAGGCGGATCCCTCGCCTTCTCCGTCCTGGTCGCCGTCGTCATCACCGCGGGTGTGAGCAACCACTCGTCGCTGGTCGCCTCACTCCTCGACCGATCGGCGCTGCGTTGGATCGGCCAGATCAGCTATGGCCTCTACCTGTGGCACTGGCCGATGATCGTCTGGCTCACACCGGAACGGGTCGGCACCGACGGGTTCGGGCTCGACACCATCCGGGTGGTCGCCACCTTCGCCTGCACCATCGTGTCGTACCGAATGGTCGAACAACCGATCCGCCACCGTCGCACGCGCCCGAGCCGGGTCGCACGGGTGGTGCCCGCGGCGATGGCGATCACCGCCGTCGCCGTGGTCGCCGGGACGGCCGGAGCGACCACCAACCCGCTCGACCAGGAGGCCGACTTCGAGATCGCGGTGGCGACTCCCACGACCACGGCCGCTCCGACGACGACCGCTACACCGGAGTCAACCCCCGACGCGACGGCCGATGACGCCATCGCCACCACCAGCACCACCATCCCCGAACGCGTCGAGTCGATCGCGCTGATCGGTGACTCGGTGGCCGGTTCGTTGGCGCCCGCCATGAGCGAGGCACTGACCGGTGCGGGGTACGTGTTCCTCGATGCGCACGTCCACGGTTGTGGTGTGGCCTCCGGCCTGACGGTGACCGAGACCGGCGAACGATTCCCGTGGAGCGAGGAGTGCGTGGAACGGGTGCCGACCGTTCACGAACGACTCGTCGACGATCACGACCCCGACCTGATCGTGTGGCACTCGACCTGGGAGACCGCCGATCGCCTGATCGGCGATACCTTCCTCGAGTTCGGCACCGGCCCCCACGACGCCGCGCTCGCCGAAGAGATCGACACCGTGATGCGCCGCCTGACCCGCCGCGGCGCCCGGGTCGTGATCCTGGTCGCACCCCCCAACGCCCCGAGCGCCTTCCTCGCCGAGCCCGACCCCACCGACATGCTCCACCTCGCCACCCAGCTCGAGGCGGCGGCGATGCGCTTCGACGAACTCTCCCTGATCGACCTGAACCCGATCGTGTGCCCTGGCGGCCCGCCCTGCCCCGAACAGGTCGACGACCTCACACTCCGACCCGATGGCGGGCACTACTCCAACGACGCCGCGGTGTGGCTGGTGGCCGAACTGCTGGACGACCTGGCGTCGAGCTGACACCGACCGACGCCGACCGAGCGATCAGTCGTCGGATCCGGGCCGCTGCCGGTTGCGCTTGACCTCACCGCGCCGACGCTTGCCCTCGACGCGGCGCCGTTGCGAACCTCGGGTGGGCTTGGTGGCGCGCCGGGTCTTCTCGACGACGCCGGCGTTGCGGACCCGGCCCCGCAGCCGCTCGACGGCCAGTTCCCGGTTGCGCAGCTGCGATCGTTCGTCGTCGACCGTCACCCGCACGACATCACCGAGCCGCGCCCGCACCCGCTCGCGCAGCGCATCGGGCATCGTCGCCGAGTCATCGAGCCGAAAGACGGCATCGACCTTGGTGTTCGACCGGTTGGCGTGCTGTCCCCCGGGCCCGCCGGACGCGGTGAAGCGGAATTCGATCTCACCCTCGGGGACCTGCCAGCCCCCGCTCATGGTTCAGCTCGCGTCGGCGACGGGAAAGAACTCGCGGATGTCGATCTCGAGGAACGCCGCCAGTGCAGCGATCTCCTCGGCCTTGGTCTGGGTCCGCCCGAGCAACCGGTCGCGCATGGCTTCACGGTTGACCCCGATCACCTGCGCGAGGCGTTGCTGAGACACCCCGCGTTCTTTGCGTGCGTCGGCCAGGACCTGGCGTACGCGTTCCTGTGTCTGTCGCATCAAGTCGCCGTATTCCGCATCGTCGATGCAGTCGCCGTGAGCGCGCCGCCCCATCTGTGTCTCCTCCGCCGTTCCCGCCATGGAACCCACGCAGCGTAGCAGTCCGGCGGTCACCGACGTTAGGCACCTGTCTCATTTCCGGTCGGTGCCTCAGCTGCCGAGGTCGAGATCCGCCAGGTGGTGCACCTCGTTGAACGCGTGCAGCGACGGGGTGGCACCACCGGTGGCGATCCGCACGATGGCCGCCTGAGCGACGAACGCCCGCCACGACATCTCGATGCCGACTCCCAGCGCCCATGCGGTCGCCGCCTTGATCGGCGACACGTGTGACACGAGCACCACGTCGCGCTCCGCCGCCTCGTGGACGAGCTCGTCGAGCAGGCTCCAGACCCGTGCCGCCAGCTCGGCGTGACTCTCACCTCCCGGCGGTGCCCAGGTGATGTCGTCGCGCCAGGCCCGCCAGACGTCGGGCTCGACGTCTCGAACGGGGACGCCCTCCAGGTCGCCGTAGGCGATCTCGATCAGCCGCTCGTCGGTCTCGACGGTCGCGCCGATGGCGGCGGCGGTCTCCTGGCAGCGCCGCAGCGGACTGCTGATCACCCGGGCCCCGGCGGGCACGACGGACGCGATCGCCGCCGCCTGGGCACGACCGACATCATCGAGCCCGGGGTCGAGTCGACCGAGCAGCTGGCCGGCGGCGTTGGCCGGCGTGCGACCGTGGCGACAGACGATCAGCATCAGCGCAACCGTTCCCGCGGCACGCGCCCGGTGCGCAGGAAGTTCGCACGATGCTCGGCTTCGCCCATGCCGAGACGGCGACCGATCACCACCAACGCCACGATCGCGACGAGCTCGAGCAGCACCAGCACGACCACGGGTCGGTCGTATTCCGGCAGCGGGCCGGTGCCGATCGCATCGAACCCCCCGGCGGGCCACCAGAACAGCTCGGATCGGAACCACGCACCTCCGGCGATGAGGAACACGAACGTGCCGATCGGCAGGCCGAGCCAGGCCCGGCGCCGCAGTCGCCTTCCGACGGTCGCCGCCATCACCGCGCCGAGGAGCAACACCGACCCCAACAGGGTGTGAAGGATCCACGGCTGCCCGGTCACCGCCTCGACGAGCGGCAGCACCCCGCCGGCCGCGACCCAGCGATAGTCCATCGCCGGCGAATCGAACACGAACAGCACCAACAAGACGGCGGCGGCGACAAACCAGACGAACATCAGCGCAGGACGATCCGCCCGCACTCCTCGCAATCGGCGGGATCGGTGCCGTCGAGGTGCTTGATGCGGTCGACTTCCATCGCCGGCATCGCCGACGGGCAGCCCGAGCAGCCGCTTCCGTCGAAACGGACGACCGTCGCCGCACCGAACGCCGGCCGCCGACGTTCGTACTCGGCGATCAGCGCACCGTCGACACCGCCCGCGACACCATCGCGCTCGGTCGCGACCTGCGCGAGTTCGGCGTCGATCTCCGCCTCGGCCTCAGCGATCTCGGCTTCGAGGCCGGCGATCACGCCGTCGACCTCGGCGCGCGCCGCTTCGAGCGCCGTGATGCGGGCGGCAAGATCCTCGGCCTCCTCCATCGCCTCGAGCACCTGATCTTCGAAGTCGCTCTGGCGGGCCCGGAGCCCGGCGATCTCGGACTGCAGCGCCTCGAGATCCTTGATGGCGGTGACCTCCCCGCCGTACAGGCGGGCGTCGTCGGCGTCGGCCTTGTCGCTCACGATCTGCGCCTCGTCCTCGAAGCGGCGTTGGCGGGTCGCCACCTCGACTCGGGCCGCGGCGACCGCGTCGATCTCGGTCTGCTGGCGAGCCTGTTCGGCCTGGGCCTCGAGCAGAGCCTGTCGTTGGTCGAGATGGCTGCGCCGGTGGGTGAGTTGCTGGGTGGTCGTGTCGAGTCGTTGCAGGTCGAGCAGGGCGTCACTCATCGGGAACCGTGGTCGTGGTGGTCGTCGTGGTGCTCGCCGTCGTGGTCGGCGGCGTCGACGTTGTTGTAGTCGGTTCCGGCGCCGTTGTCGTCGTCGACGGCGGCACGGTCGTGGTCGTGGTGGTCGTCGTGGTCGTCGTGGTGGTGGTCGTCGGCGGCGCGCAGCCGTCGGTACGCCCATCGCCGTTCTCGTCGATCTCCTCGAAGAGGATCGGGCACTCGGCGATCCCGCGGTCGAACTCGAACTCGGTCTTCTCCGGATCGCAGTAGTCGACGATGCCGTCGTCGTCGGTGTCGATCGCGGCCTCCTCGTTGTCGGTGCCACAGAAGCTGTCGATCAACTCGCGGTAGTCGTCCTCTTCCTGGTCGGTCCGGATCCGGATCCCTGCCCTGGTGCCCTCGGGTGCCTCGAACGGCAGTGGCTCGAGCCCGGCGTGGTAGTCGGTGTTGAACTGGCCCCAGATCATCGCCGGCAGCGACCCGCCGAACACGTTGCCGACGCCGAGCACACCGCGATCGACCCCGGTCATGGGGATCTGTTCGTCGGGGTTGCCCATCCACACCGCCGTCGCGAGGTGCGGCGTGTAGCCGACGAACCAGGCGTTGTTGAACTCCTGTGCGGTGCCGGTCTTGCCGGCCGCGACCTGCTCGGGCAGCTGCGCCCGGGTGCCGGTGCCGCCGCGCACGTTGGCCTCGAGCACGCTGGTGACCAGCCGGGCGCTCTGCGGGGAGATCGCTCGCTCCGGAGCGGGCTCGTTCTCGAACAGGATGTTGCCGTCACGATCCTCGACCCGGAGGATGAAGATCGGGTCGACCTGGAGGCCGTCGTTGGCGAAGGTGGCGTACGCCGTCGCCATGTCGAGCGGCGTGGTGTCGAGCACGCCGAGCGGCATCGAGATCGGGAGGTCGCTGAGATCGGTGGTGACCCCGAGGGCGCGGGTCGTGTCGGCCACGTTCGACAGACCGACGATCAAGCCGAGCCGCAGGTACGCGCAGTTGGACGACGACAGGGTCTGGGAACGGATCGACGCGACCGAGCCGCCCGGACCGCTGTAGTTGTTGGCCCGGTACGGGTTGGGCTCGCCGCCCGGGTTGGCGAACGTGCAGGTGCCGATGCCGTTGAGCTGATCGCTCGGCACGAACCCCTTCTCCATCGCCGCCGCCAGGACGAAGGGCTTGAACGACGAACCGGTCGGGCGTCCCTTCTGGGTCGCGATGTTGAACTCGAAC
>JBCCWI010000082.1:0-18447 GCA_039193795.1 Actinomycetota bacterium
CCCGGATCCGGCCGATCCTGGTGCGCTCGATCCCGCGAGCAAGACGCTCGTTCGGGACGCGAAGCTCATCCTCGACGAGTCGGATGCCTATGGGGTCGAAATGGCTCTCCAGCTCGTCGATGCGGCCGGTGACGGTGAAGTTCACCTCGTGTCGATGGCTCCGAACAACGAGACGGCTGGTCTGCGCACCGCCCTCGCGATGGGAGCCGCCAGTGCGACCCTCGTGAGCGACGATGCGCTCCAGGGCTCGGATGCGCTCGGCACCGCCAAGGTGCTGGCCGCCGCCATCGCCCGCCAGGAACCCGATCTCGTCCTCGCCGCCACCGAGTCGAGCGACGGCTACACGGGCACCGTCCCGGAGCAGGTCGCTGCGCTCATGGATCTCCCGTCGGTCACCTTCGCCAAGTCGGTCGCAGTCGAGGGTGGTACCGCCAAGGTCCAGCGCCAGACCGAAGCCGGCTACGACGAGGTCGAGTGCCCGCTGCCGGCGCTCGTCTCGGTCACCGCCGGTGTGGTCGAGCCCCGCTACCCGTCCTTCAAGGGCATCATGGCCGCCAAGAGCAAGCCGGTCGACGAGCTCGACCTCGCTGGGCTCGGCGTCGATGCCGGTGCGGTCGGTTGGGCCGGTGCCGGTCAGGAAATCGTCTCGATCGCCGACGCCCCCGCTCGTGAGGCCGGCGAAGTCATCGAGGACGAAGGTGATGCGTACGAGCGCATCGTCGCCTTCCTCGACGATCTCAAGGTTCTGTAGGAGGAGTTGACATGACGCTCGACAAGATCTGGGTGTTCGGTGAGGCCAACGGCGACGCCGTTGCTTCCATCACCCTCGAAATGCTCGCCGCCGCTCGTGACCTGGCCGACACCGTCGAGGTGTTCATGGCCGGTGACGGCGACGACTACGCCGAGGAGCTCGGCGAGCACGGCGCCGAGACCGTCTACAGCACCGGCGACCTCGACGGCACCCTCCAGGGTGTCGCCGTCGCCGCTGCGGTCGCCACCGCCATCGACGAAGGCGACGTGGACGCTCCCGACGCCTTCCTGCTCGGCACCACCCAGGACGGCCGCGACGTCGCCGGCCGGCTCTCGGTGAAGCTCGATCAGTCGGTCATCACCAACTGTGTCGGTCTCGAACTCGACGGCGACTCGCTCGTCGGTCTCGAGCCCGTCTTCGGTGGTGTCACCGACGTCAAGACCAAGAACACGACCGGCAACGCCGGCATCTTCCTCATCCGCCCCAAGTCCTTCGAGGCCGAGGGTGTCGGTGGGGCCGAGGCCGACACCGAGGACCTCGACGTGCCGGATCTCGGCGCTGCGGGTGCCGCCAAGGTCACCAACAGCCATGTCGAGGAGTCCGACGGCCCGAAGCTCGACGAGGCGGCCATCGTGGTCGCCGGCGGTCGTGGTCTCGGCGAAGCCGACGCCTTCTCGCTGGTCGACGATCTCGCCACCACCGTCGGCGGTGCCGCCGGTGCGAGCCGTGCCATCGTCGACGCCGGCTGGGTGCCCTACTCGATGCAGGTCGGACAGACCGGCAAGGTCGTGAAGCCCACCGTCTACATCGCTGCCGGCATCTCCGGTGCCACACAGCACCTCGTGGGCATGAAGGGCTCCAAGAACATCATCGCGATCAACAAGGACCCGGAGGCGCCGATCTTCGCCGTCGCCGACCTCGGCATCGTGGGCGACGTCCACAAGGTGATGCCGGCCCTCATCGAGGCGCTGAAGGCCCGCTGAGCCACAACCACCTGATCGCACGATCTGCACGAAACCCCCGGCCTCGGCCGGGGGTTTCGTCGTCCTCCCCTTCGGATCAGTCGGCCGCGTCGGGCACGCGGATGGCCAGCGTCTGCACCGTGGCCGCGTACCCCAGCCGGCACACGGCCTCGATGGCATCGGGGTGGGGGAGACGGAGGATGAGGTCGAGTTCTTCAGGCTCGGCGCCGCCGGCGAACATGCCGATCTCGTCCGCGATTCCCTGCAGTGCCCGGTACGTCCCCTCGGTGTCGACGCCCGGCGCCTCGCCGGCACATCGGTGGGTCTCTCGGGTGTCCTCGAATCGCTCCCACACCTCGGACACCTCGATCGTGCCCTCCGTGATCGTCCCGACGAGCGTGACGTGGAGGACCTGGATCTCGTCGGCCGACTCGCCTGGTGTCGAGGTCGCGAAGCCATCGAGATCGTCGAGGCCGACGGCCCGGAGGGGATGGCTGCAATCGGGGACTTCGGCATCGCCGCTGGGTACACAGGCGAAGACGGGGCCGCCGTCGGTCTGGCTCAGCATCCCGGTGCCCCAGCGCACGGTGATCGGATCGGCGCTCCCGGCGTCGGTGCCGTCGCCGCAGGCCGCGGTGACGACGACCAGCACCGTGAGGATCCATCGCAGGCCGGCCGCCGATCGTGTCATCGTCCCTCCGAGGATGCGCAGGGCCGAAAACCAGAAATCGCCCCGACCGGTCGGTACCGGCGGGGCGATGTGATTTCACCACCATAGCACAGGTGATTTTTGCGTGCTGGGTTCTGCGCCCCTTTTTTGGGGATTTTCTGCTTCGTTGCCGAAGAACCGCGGAATTTCAGGGCGCCGAGGCCCGAGATTCTTGGTCGGGCGGCTTCGCCGGCCTGACGACGGGCCCGCTTGTGTTCGATTCGGGCAGAACCGGGCGCTAGACGAGGGGCCAGGGGTAGCGGCGTCCGCCGGTGTCGTCGCGCGGGAAGGTCCGGGCGGTGCCCAGCGCCGTGGTGCGGGTTCGCATGGCCTCGCGCTCGAACGGGCTCAGGAGCTCGTCGAGGTCGGAGGGAACATCGTCGACGAAGCGCCACAGGTCGTCGCACAACGGATCCGACACCGGTTCGCCGGCGAAGTCCCAGATCACCGTGCGCAGCTTGAATTCCTGATGGAAGGCCACGCCGTGGTCGATCGCCCAGATCCGATCGTCGGTGCCCAGGATGCAGTGGCCGGCCTTGCGATCGGTGTTGTTGATGACGATGTCGAACGCGCAGATCCGTCGGAACTCGTCGTCGAAACGGTCGGTCTCCTCGCGCAGCGTGAAGTAGTGCTCCTCGAACACACAGGGCATGAAGAGCTGCAGCGAGCCCACGCCGTGGATCAGTTCGCGTTCGACCGTCGGCGGGACGATGTCCCAGCCGAGGGCCTCGCTGGTCACGTATGCGGCGATCTCGCGCTTGTACAGGCCGTCGGGGAAGTCCCACAGCGGAGACTCGCCGCGCAGCGGCTTGTAGATGCCCTGTGCGTCGAGCCCGTCGTGGTGGATGTCGACGAGAAACGTCGCGTTGCTGGAGTAGGGCATGCGGCCGAGGACCTCGACATCGCCATCGGAGAGCAGTGTCAACGCCCGTTCGGTCGGGATCGGGTCGCGTGCGAGGAACGGAGAGTCGTCGGAAGGCTCGTCGGCGGGCACGATCGACTCAGTTGAAGCAGGGGCACCAGTCGCCGTTGCGCGGCTGGAGCGGCTGCCCGCAGTACGGGCACGGCGGTCGGCCGGCGGACACGACGTCGCGGGCACGATCGATCAGCCCGATCACCTGCTCGCGGCGAAGCACGAACCGAGCCGATGCCGGCTCGTCGTCGAGCTCGTCGTCCTCGACCATCTCTTCGGCGATCACGATCAGGCGATCGTCGTCGGCCGCGTAGGCGACGCCCATCTGGCCGACGGTCCACGCCGACACGACCGGCTCGCGCAGGGTGAGATCGGCCGGCAGCGGGCCGATCGAGACCTCCGGGAGGTCGGCCATCATCCGCTCGAGGTAGTCGGCGAGGGTGGCGACCTGCTGCTTCTCGAGTCGCAGCGACACCAGCTGACCGTCGCCACGGCCCTGGAGGTAGAAGACGCGCTCGCCGCGGGGCCCGAGGGTTCCGACCGTGAAGAACTCGACCTCGTTGAACGCGAACGACTCGGTCATGACGGAGCCAGCGCCGACAGGTCGTCGCCGGTGGAGTTGACGGTGAGCACGATCGGGCCCTCCGGGCCGTAGAGGATCCCGGTGATCGAGCACGGCGACACGACGATGCGCTGGAACAGATCGAGGTGGGTGCCCGCCGCCGCGGCGACGACGGCCTTGATGACGTCGGCATGGGAGACGGCCACGATCGTCTCGCCTGGGTGGGCGGCGACGAGTTCGTGGGTGGCGTCGACCGCCCGCGACTGCATCTCGGCGAACGACTCGCCGCCCGGGAAGCGGAACCCGCTTGGGTAGCGCTGCACCGTCTTCCAGGCATCGAGCTTGCGCAGGTCGGCGAGCTTCTTGCCCGTCCAGTCGCCGAAGTCGCACTCGATGAGTCCCTTCGCCTGACGGACACGGAGCTTGCGGGCCTTGGCGATCGGTGCCGCCGTCTCCCGTGTCCGTTCCATCGGCGAGGCGTAGATCGCCGCGACGTTCTTCAGCGCACCGATCCGCTCGGCGGCCGCCTCGGCCTGGGCGACGCCCTTGTCGGCCAGGTGGAGGCCCGGCGCCCGTCCCGGCAGGGTCGCGCCGGTGGTCGGGGTCTGCCCGTGACGGACGAAGAGGACGAGGGTGGGCTTGGGGGGACTCGAACGTCGTGCCATTGCCCGCTCAACGTAGCCTCTGGGCCGTGGATTCCCGAGATCGGAAACTCGCCACTCGCAAGCTCACCGTGCTCGCCGACGACGTGGGTGGGTGTCGCCGATGCGACCGTCTGGTCGAGTGGCGTGAGCAGATCGGCCGGGAGAAGCGCGCGGCCTACCGCGACGACGACTACTGGGCCAGGGGTGTGCCCGGCTTCGGCGATCCCGGCGCCCATCTGCTCGTCGTCGGCCTGGCGCCGGCCGCCCACGGCGCCAACCGCACGGGGAGGATGTTCACGGGTGATCGGAGCGGCGACTGGCTGTACCGGGCCCTCCATCGGGCCGGCTACGCCAACCAGCCCGAATCGGTCGGTCTCGATGACGGCCTGACGCTGGACGGCGCCTGGATCACGTCACCGGTCAAGTGTGCGCCGCCGGACAACAAGCCGACCACGACCGAACGCGACACCTGCCGTCCCTTCTTCCAGCGCGAGCTCGAAGCGCTGACCAATCTCCGGGTGATCATCGTGCTCGGCGGCTTCGGCTACCAGGTCGCAGCCCAGGAGCTCGGCATCCGACCCCGCCCGAAGTTCGGCCACGGGGTCGAGGTCCCCCTCGACGACGGCAAGACGCTGCTGTGCAGCTTCCACGTGAGCCAGCAGAACACCTTCACCGGCCGTCTGACCGAGGAGATGCTCGACGCCGTGTTCGGTCGGGCCCGGGAGCTCGGGGCCGAACAGCCCATCTGATCGGGCCCTCGACCGGGTCGGGGGTCCCGGTTTCGTCGATGACCTTTGGGCCATCCGGATCGAATCGAACCGGGATGGTCCATTCGCCTCTGTGCCGACGATGCGGGGATGGTCGAAGGTGGAGACATGCAGCGCACCCGCCACATCGCTCCCGTCGACCTCGATCTGACCGACGAGGCCGGCCTCCTGGCCGAGGACCGTGCGGACAACGACCTGCAGACGACCCGGGCCCGACTGGCGGCGCTCAACCTGCGGAACCCGGCCCAGCCGAGCGGTCCGCAGGCGACGGTGTTCGACGCCACGATCTACCGCGTCACCGGCGACCGTCACCTCGCCAGCCTTTTCGGCCGGGCTGCGTAGCCACCGCACGACGTCCCGCTAGCCTCGGGGCGTCATGCGTACTGCGAAGCGTCCCCTCGTCATCCTCACCTTGCTGGTGAGCGTCATGGTGCTCGCCGGAGCCTGCGGCTCGTCGAACGACCCCGAGACGTGGGGCGAGGCGCAAGAGGACGGCCGCCTGCGTGAGAACTTCATGGCGGCGTGCGTCGAAGCCAACGGCGAGGACGGTGCCGCCGTCGAGTTCACCGATGCACAGATCACCAACTACTGCGAGTGCGCCTTCGTCGAGATCGTCGAGTACTTCGGTGGATCGATCAACGCGGACAACGAGCTGGTCGACGTCGCCGACGCCGTCGCCGGGCGCGACTTCGAGGCGTTCCGATCCCTGGAGTCCGACCTGCGCGACGACCCGACGCAGATCCCGGCCGACATCGAGGCGTTCCTCAACGGCTGCGCCCAGAACGCCTGATCGATCGTCCGCGGCTGGCTAGCGTGCCGGCATGACGACACTCGATCTCGACTTCGTCCGCGCCCAGTTCCCGACGTTCGCCCACCCCGAGATGGGACGGTGGGCTCATCTGGAGAACGCCGGCGGCAGCTACTGCCCTCGCCAGGTCGTCGACCTGCTCGCCGACCTCTTCGCCCACGGCAAGTGCCAGCCGGAGTGGGACTTCGGCCCGTCGAGGATGGCGAGCGAGGCCATGGCTCGCTCCCGCACGGTCATGGCCGAGCTGTTCGGTGCCGCCGAGGACGAGATCCACTTCGGTCCCTCGACCAGCCAGAACACCTATGTGCTGGCGAAGGCGATGCGGCCGATGTGGAACGACGGTGACGAGATCATCGTCACCAACCAGGACCACGAGGCCAACGGCGGCGCCTGGCGGCGTCTCGCCGACACCGGCATCGTCGTGAAGGAGTGGCGGGTCGACCCGACGACGGGCCTGCTCGACCCGTCCGACCTCGAGGCTCTGGTGAGCGAACGCACCCGGCTCCTGGCCGTCACCCATGCCTCCAACATCGCTGCCACGATCAACCCGGTGCGGGAGTTGGCCGCGACGATCCACCGGGTCGGTGGCCACATCGTGGTCGACGGTGTGTCGTACGCCCCCCACGGCCTGCCCGACGTCGGGGCCCTCGACTGTGACGTCTACCTGTACTCGACCTACAAGACCTACGGCCCCCATGTCGGGCTGATGTACACCCGCCGATCGCTGCTCGAGCAGCTGCACAACGAGAGCCACTACTTCAAGGCGGGTCAGCCCGAGGCCTACCTCACGCCGGCGGGGCCCGATCATGCAGCGATCGGCGCCGTCGCCGGCATCGTCGACTACTACGACGCCCTGATCGAGCATCACGCCATCGCCGGCGCGGATCGACGGACCCGGACCGCCGCGCTCTTCGATGCGTTCGGCGCCCACGAGGAGGCGACGATCACGCCCCTCGTCGACCTCCTCCTCGGGCGGGAGTCGGTCCGGCTCGTCGGTGCGGCCACCGCCGACCACGCCCGTCGGGCCCCGACCATCGCGTTCCACGTGCCGGGTCGGTCCTCGGCGTCGATCTACGACGCCCTGATCGCCGCCGAGGTGTCGTGTGGCCACGGCAACTTCTACGCCCACCGCCTCATGGAGGCACTGGGGCTCGACGTCGAGGACGGGGTCGTCCGGCTGTCGGCGGTCCACTACAACACCGACGACGACGTCGCTCGAGCGTGCGGCGTGCTCGACGAGGTGCTCTGACCGCGAGGATCGTCGCTCTCAGCGATCTCTCAACCGGCGATCGGCAAGGTGGGGGCATGACCACCACCGTCGCCCCACGCGCCGCCGTCACCGTCCGCCGTCCCCGCATCGTCGGGATCGATCTGGCCCGAGGGCTCGCCCTCGCGGCGATGTGCACGCAGCACGTGTTCATCGAGGGACCGCGCGGCGAGCCGTCGACGGGCTGGGTCGCGTGGGTGTTCCGCGAGTCCGCCGGACGTGCGTCGGTGGTGTTCTTCGTGCTGTCGGGCGTCTCGCTCGCGCTGATCACCGCCGGCGGATCCCGATCCGCGGAACCGGCGGCGCTGCGCCGCCGCGGTCTCGCGCTCGTCGGGCTCGGCCTGGCCCTGACCGGCACCGTGTGGGAGGCGTCGATCCTGCAGCACTACGGCCTCGCCTTCCTCCTCGCCCCCTGGCTGGTGCGGGCCTCGCAGCGGATGCTCTCCGCCCTCACGGCCGCTGCGCTCCTCGGTGGGCCGGTCGCGCTGCTCGCCGTTCCCCGAGTCGACGGTGCCGTCGTCGACGCAGCCGACGGCACCGTGCTCGACCCCGTCGTCGAAGCGGTGTGGGACGTGCTCGCCGTGGGCCACTACCCGATGGTGCTGTGGATCGGGTTCTTCACCGCCGGAGTGCTGCTCGGTCGATCGGATCTCCATCGCCGTGCCTTCGTCGGTCGCCTGGTCGGTGCCGGGGTCGTGGTCGCGCTCGCCGCCGGACTGGTGGTGACCCTGCTCGGCGGTCCCGCGGAGGATGGGTGGCGTCGGCTGCTCGAGACCGAGGGCCACTCGGGGATGGCGGGCTGGACGATCCAGACCGGTGGCGTCGCGCTCGCGCTGTTCGGGATCGCCATCGCGCTGCCGGCGAGCGTCACCGCTCGGCTCGGGGCGCTGATCGCGACCGGTTCGATGTCGCTGACCGCCTACCTCCTGCACATCGCCCTCGTCGTGGGCGTGTTCGAGTTCGGCGTCGCTCCGCTCGGGTGGTCGGTGATCGCGCAAGAGGTCGCGTTCTTCGCCCTCGTCGGGTCGATGATCGCCTGCTGTGTCGGTCTCGCCCGGTGGCACCGTGTCGGTCCCGCCGAACGGGTCATGAAGCGGATCGCCAGCCCACGGGTCTGACCGTCGCGGCGTCGGCTCGGCGCCGGTCCCAGAACGACCGTCCCCCGGTTGGCAGACTCGTCGCCATGTTCGTTCGGACCATGGATTCCGAGGGCCGCATCGTCGATGACGCCGACGGTCACGACGTGCGGCCACCCGACGGTGGCTGGCTCTGGATCGACATCCGCATCGAAGCGCGACCCGAGGATGCGGTCGATCTGAGCGCCCGGTTGGGGCTCGACGCGCTCGCCGTTCGCGACGCGATCGAAGATCACGACCTCCCGAAGGTCGACGACTTCGGCGACCACCTGCTGATGATCGTGCACGGGCTGCGGACCGACGACGTCGCCACCTACGAGATCGACTGCTTCCTGACCGCCGGCCGCCAGGTGATCACGATCCATCAGGGTCGGTCGCCCTCGATCGACGCGCTGTGGGCGGTCGCCCCGAGCCATCCGGAGATCCTCGAGGGCACGCCCGGCGAGCTCGTCGCCCGGCTGGCCGACGTGGCGACCCGGCGCTTCCTCGGCGTGCTCGACGCGTTCGACGACCGCATCGACGACCTCGTCGCCGCGGCGCTCGAAGCGGATCCGGCGTTGATCGGCGAGGTCACGGCGGTACGGGCCGACCTGCGCGAGGTTCGCCGGGTCATCCAGCCCCAGCGCGAGGTGTTCGACGCCCTCCGCACCACCAGTTCACCCCTGATCGGCGAAGGGGGTCGCCGCCGCTTCGCTGATGCGTTCGACGTGGCGGCCCGGATCTCCGCCGGGGTGGAGACCGCCCGAGGAGCGCTCGCCGAGACGATCGACGCCTATCGGGGCGCCGAGGCGCGGGAGGCGACCGAGGTCGGGCGGGTGCTGACGGTGTATGCGGCGATCATGTTGCCGCTCACGGTGATCGGCGGGTTCTTCGGGATGAACTTCCCGGGCATGCCCGGCACCGACTCCGATCGCGGGTGGATCTGGGTGACGGTGCTGATGGGACTGGTGACCGTCGGGTCGCTCCTGGTCTTCATCCGGGTCGGCTGGATCCGGCCGGCGTCACGCCACGGCCTCGGGCGCGGGCTCATGGACGCGGCGCGGCGGCCGGTCACCCTCGCCGGCGCGTTGTTCGTCCGATCGAGCGGCGCCCGGCGCCCGCCTCGGCCCTGACCGGTCGGTTCAGCCCGGCGGGATCGCGGTCTGGTTGCCGCGGGCGACCAACCGGCCGTCCTCGTCGTGGAGTTCGCCGGTGGCGAACAGCAGGCGCCGGCCCATCTTGGTGACGCTGCCGGTCGCGATCAGCGGACCCCGTGCCGGCCGCAGGATGTCGACGGTGATCGTCGCCGTCGACAGTCCGCCCGACGCGAACGCCATCGCCATGTCGAGCATGGCGGTGACGATGCCGCCCTGCACCACCCCGTCGCCGATCGTCCAGATCGGCTCGGGGATGAAGCGGACGACGGCCCGACCATCACCGTGCTCGAGCACCTCGGGCTTGAGCAGGTGATAGATCGAGGGCTCGTCGGTCGGCGGGAGGCCGACCTCGCCACCGCTCACTCGGGGCGGGCCGGGAACTCGGGGCCGCGGGTCCGGGTGCGCTTGAGCTCCCAGAAGCCGTCGATGCTCATCATCATCGACATGCCGTCCCAGAGGGTCAGCGCGTCCTCACCCTCGGGCACCGCCGTGATCACGGGGCCGAAGATGCCCTGCTTGACCCCACGCGGGTCGGTCATGGCGATGATCGGCGTGCCGACATCGTCGCCCGTGAGCGCCAGGCCGGCGTCGTGCCGGGTCCGGATCTCCTCGTCGAAGGCCTCGGACTCGAACGCGTCGGCGTGCGACAGCGGCAACCCGGCCGCTTCGAGCGCCTCGGTGATGTCGAACTCGTAGTTCTTGTCGTGGTGGATACGGGCGCCGAGCTGCCAGTACAGCTTGAAGACCCCGTCTTTGCCTTCGCTCGCCCGGACCGACTCGAGCACCCGCAGCATCTTGAAGGTGCGCAGGACCGGTGCGTAGTAGTCGGAGTCCTCCGGCGGCTTGTTCTTCAGCAGCAGGCTGATCGGCTGCCACGTGATGTTCAGATCACGCTGATCCTTGACCTCATCGACGACCCAACGGGCCGTCACCCAGCACCAGGGTCAAATGGGGTCGATCCAGAACTCGATGTCGGTCGCCACGGTGGTCCTCTTTCTGTTCGGGGGAGATCGTCGGGTGGGTCTAACCCTTGGGCTTCTCGGAAATTCCCACGCGAGCTTCACCAGCCGCCCACTCGGGCCACCGCTTGCGGCTGTTCTCGGCCAGGCGGTGCATCAGGGCGATGGCGGCGGGATCGTCGTCGCCCGGGCGGGTCTCGATCGCACCGTCCTTGATCATCGCGTCGATGACGGCCCGGCCGAGTTCCGTGCGGACGATGGTGAGGGTCCAGTCGGTCTCGTTGCCGATGCCGCCGGTGGAGATGTCGGCGTGCTCGGCGGCGAAGTCGGGGCAGTGGGTGCACCCTTCGCGGGTCCAGGCGTGGCACTCCTTGAGGTTGATCTCGTGGTAGCCGCCATCCTTGGTCCAGATCTGGAACACGCCCTTGATGTTCATCTTGGCGATGTTCTCGCGCTTGAGGCCGTACTTCACCTCGAACAGCTCGTCGAAGAGGGCGTCGTCGAACGACTTCGAACAGAGCAGACCGATGTTGAGCTTGAACGGCTTGGAGACCTTGCCGATCTTGCGGTTCCACATCACCGGCGCCACCGAGGTCTGGCAGCTCATGCCCACGAGGGCCAGGCGATCGAGCCCTCGTTCCTTCGCCTCATCGAAGGCCATCGTGTTGGCCGAGTAGGTGTAGCGGCTGCCGGCACCCCGCAGGACCTCGTCGCGGTTGGTGGCGACCATGGGGAAGGCCTTCCACCCGGGCTCGCCGTTGGGCAGGGTCTCCACCCCGGAGGTCAGGGCGCCGTCGACGATGTCGTTCTCGAGCAGCCAGATCAGCATCGACGAGACCAGACCGCCGTCCTGGCCGGTCTCGTAGACGAAGTCGTCGCTGGCCCGGGTGAGGAGGATGTCGGAGTAGATGCCCGCCATCTCGTCGGGCTCGCGCTCACGCCCGTGCAGGTGCATGTCGGCCTCCGGCTCCCACATGCGGAAGCGGGGACAGGCCCGGGTGCACGAGGTGCAGCCCTTCTCGCCGTGCACACAGTTGGACTCGCCGAGTTCCTCCTCGAGGTGGAACGGCTTGTAGGCGCCGGGCTCGTGTTCGTAACCGATGACGTCGTGGGGACAACTGATCACACAGCCTGCGCACCCGGTGCACAAGCCGCTGGTGATGACCTCGTCGTGGAGTTCCTTCCACTGGTAGGTCCATCGGGCCTTTTTCGCCGGAGCTGCGGTTTCGGTGACGGCCATGGAATCGAACCTAGCGCCCACCGGTGCCGAGGCCGAGATCGGCGGTCAGCCGGCGGAGGCGACCGCCTGCCACAGGTCGTCGCCGTAGCCGGTGACCAGCCCGTGCTCGTTCACCGTGAGATCACGGGTGAAGTCGCCGGACTCGTATCGCCAGATCGACGCGGCGACGCGGGTGTAGCGCTGACGACTCCGGACGAACTCGACCTCGGGGAACCGCAGCCAGGCGGCCTCGAGTTCGGTCGACTCACCGACCGCGAGGCCCGTCCGCCGGATCGGAAGCAGGTTGGTCGCCGGGGTCCACCCGAGATCGATGTCGATGCAGCCGTCGAGCGCCGGAGCGATCACGCCGTCGACGCGCCCGTGCGCGTCGTCGGCGATGACGTCGACGCGGCGGGGACGCGAGACCCCCTGTCGGACCTCGATGGTCGCCCCGAGGGTCCGCCACCGCTGGTCGAGCTCGACGACCCAGCTGATCGACGTCGGTCGGTCATCGACGCTGAGCACGGCCTCGCCCGCGAGGCGGGCGCCGTCGTCGAGGGCGTAGAGGCGAGCGTGTTCTCGACTGTCGTGTTCGTCGAGTCGCCACACGATCGACGCCACCGGCCGGTGGGCCGACGGGACGGTCACCGGGCCCGGTACGTGTCGTAGTCGACGACGTCGAGACCGTCGGCCTTCCACCCGCCGAAGCCGGTGTCGACGTGGCTGACCTTCTCCAGGCCCATGTCCTGGAGGGCCTTGGCCGCCAGAGCCGACCGCATCCCGCCCGCACAGCACAGGATGAACTCGCGGTCCTCCTGGAAGACCGGCTTGGCGTAGGGCGATGCGGGGTCGACCCAGAACTCGAGCATGCCGCGGGGACTGTGGTTCGATCCCGGGATCGCGCCGTCGCGCTGGAGCTCGCGCACGTCGCGGATGTCGACGATGAGCGCGCCCCGCTCATCGACGCGGCGCTGGGCCTCGGCCGGAGACAGGTTGTCGAGTTCGGCCTTCGCGGCCTCGACGAGGTCGGTCACGGGTCGGATCGCCATGGTCGCTCCCATCGCCGGCGGTTCGGACCTCAGTCTGTTGAGCCGGTCGGGTCGCCGCAAGCGACCCGAGCGCTCACGCGCCGAACACCGCGTCGACCGACAGGGCGGGCACGACGGCGTCGGCGCCCGGGACGATCTGGTCGTCGGTGAACCGGCCGGGCACGACGACCGTGCGCAGCCCGGCGCCCTGGGCCGCGAGCGCGGACGGCGAGGTGTCCTCGATCGCCAGGCACGAAGCGGGGTCGGCGCCGGTGCGGCGCAGGGCGAACTCGTAGGCGTCGGGCGCCGGCTTGCCGTCGGTGACGTCGTCGGTCGTCACGACCACGTCGAAACGATCGAGCGGCAGGGCTGCGCCGGCAGCCGAGGCGATCGCGTCGACGTTCGGCCGGTAGGTGGTGGTCACGAGCCCGAGGCCGATGCCGTGGTCGAGGGCATGCGCGACGACCTCGGCGACGCCGGGCCGCAGCGGCACGGGGGTGGCGACGACCTCGGCGCAGGCGATCTCGGTCTTGCGGCGGTGGATCTCGTCGATCGTGGCGTCGTCGAGGTCCTGGCCGGTCGCATCGGCCAACATCCGAAGGCGGGCCTTGCCGCCGCTCGACCGGAGCAGGGCCCGGTAGGTGTCGGGATCCCACTCCCACCCGAGGCCGACCTCGGCCATCGCGGCGTTGTAGGCGCGTCGCTGGATGTCGCTCGTCTCGGCGAGCACGCCGATCGAACCGAGGAAGACATGGGAGAGAGGCATGGGGGAGGGGTCCTTTCGGCGAGATGCGCGTCGTACATGGCGCCATCCCCTTCAACGGTGCGGACCCCGACGGTGGAGGCAGTCGCCGGCGGGTTTCGGCGCTACGGAGCGGTCAGGTGGCGGGGCCGGGTTCGCCGAGTCGCACGAGCGCGGTCAGGTGGCGCAGCAGCGGGGTGTCGATCCCGTGGCGCTCGGCCCGGTCGAGCACGTCGAGGTTGCGGATCCGCCACTCGGTCGGTCGCCCGTTGATCCGGTCGGCCGTCATCGACGACACGTGATCGCCGGCGGACTCCGCGACGAGATCGACGATCGCGCCGAAGTCGCCGGCTTCGATCGCCGCACCGTCGGCGATCGCCACCCGTTGGACCTCGTCGGCCAACTCGACCGCGAGTGCCCGCGCGTCCGGATCGGAGAGCGCGGCGTTCGGTGTGCGGGTCAGCACCGTGATCGTGCCGACGACGGCGTTCATCACCAGCTTGCGCCACGACGCGGTGTGCCAGTCGTCGGTGGGGGTCACGGTGAGGTGGGTACCCGCGAACCGATCCACGGTGCGTCGGCCGGCGTCGTCGTCGGGCACGATCAGTTGGCGGCGGAACCCGACCCGCACGTGGCCGGGCCCGATGCGGTCGGCGGGGATGTTGACCACCGCCGGCACCAGGGATGCGTCACCGATCAGCGGCGCGACCCGTTCGCGGTGGGTGATGCCGTTCTGCAAGACGACGACGTCGGTGTGGGCCGCACAGGACACGTCGAGCCAACGGGCGACGTCGGGTGTCTGGTGGGCCTTGGTGCCGAGCAGCACGAGGTCGAAGGGCCCGGTGATCGCGAACGGATCGGTGAGCACCGGCACCTCGCTCTGGACGAGTGCGTCGTCGAGTTCGACGATCATCTCGTCGAAACGGGTGCGAGCGGCGATGGCGAGCGCGGTGTCGTCGCGTTGGAGGAGGGCGCCGCCGACCGTGAGCCCGATCGCGCCGGGGCCGATCAGCAGTGCCCGCATCAGTCGGTGCGCTGCCAGGCCGCGGCGACGCGGCTCGTGACGTTGCCGACCCGCTTGCCGACGTCGTCGACGAGGTCTCGCGCCGCAGCGGCATAGCCGGCGGCTGCGTCGCCGAGATCCTCGGTGTAGGGCGTCTCGTCGTCGTCGCCGACCGTGCGGTACTCGCCGGCGAGGATGGTCTCGTACGCGCCGCTCTCGACCCAGTTGCGGAGCTCTGCGACGCGCACCACCGAGAAGGGGTGGGTGGTGCCGAGGGCGGCGAGCATCTTGTAGATGCCGTCGAGGGTGTCGCCGCCCTCCCGGTACTCGTCGGACTGGGCGATGAAGGCGTCGAGGTCGAGGTTCTCGCCCCGACTGCCACCCGCGATCTTCATGAGCGCGCTCATCATGACGCGGGGCTCCTGGGTGGCGAGCACACCCGCTCGATCACACGACAGCTCCGCCTTGCGACTCCACTCCAGCAACGCGTACAGCACCGGCCGCACGGCGACCCCGGCGAGCGGGTACCGCGTGAACGTGAAGCGCAGGAGGATGAACAACATCGTGCGGTAGAGGGCGTGGCCACTGAGGATGTGGCCCATCTCGTGCCCGATGACCGCTTCGATCTCGTCCTGGTCGAGCACCTCGATCGTCGAGGAGTTCAAGACGATGAACGGCCGATCCAGCCCGACCGCACCGGCGTTGACCAGCGGCGTCTGGGAGACGTACAGCTCCGGTGGTTCGGCGACGTCGAACACGTCGCACACCGCGAGCAGTCGCTCGTGCACCCAGGGATACTGGGTGTCGGTCACCCGCACCGCGTTCGCCTTGAAGGTGAGCCGGATCGTCTTCTCGCCGAAGAGCCCGACGAGCTTGCGAAGGACCAGGTCCCAGCCGGGAATCCGCCGCAGCGCATTCAACGCCGCCCGGTCCGCCGGGTGCTCCCAGGCCGTCGGGCTGATGTCGGGAAACCGCACGCGATCGTCTGCAGAAGCCATACCCAACCGTAGAACGTGGGACGCCGCCCTGAAGCGTCACCCGCGGACGGGTAGATTTTCGACATGAACTCCGGCGGGATCACTCATCCTGAGCCCGTTCTGCGCCGACGGGACAACATTCGACCAGGAGTGCGTTTTCCATGATCAATCGGCCGACCGGCGGCCCGTGTCGATTCTGCGGCGCGGAGTTGACGCAGACGTTCATCGACCTCGGCAAGTCGCCGCTGTGTGAGACCTTCCTCACGCCCGAACAGCTGCAGCAGGGCGAGGCCTTCTACCCGCTGCACGCGTACGTGTGCTCGGAGTGCTTCCTGGTGCAGGTGGGCGAGTTCGTGTCGCCCGACGAGATCTTCCGCGAGTACGCCTACTTCTCGTCCTACTCCGACGCCTGGCTGCAGCACTGCTCGGACTATGTGGATCAGATGACCGACCAGCTCGGTCTCGGCGAGGACTCCATGGTCGTCGAGCTCGCCAGCAACGACGGCTACCTCCTGCAGTACTTCATCCAGAAGGGCGTGCCCGTCCTCGGTGTCGAACCGGCGCTCAACGTCGCCAAGGTCGCCGAGGAGGAGCGCGGCGTTCCGACCCGCACCGAGTTCTTCGGCAAGGCGTTCGCCGCCGAACTCGCCGCCGAGGGGATCCAGGCCGATCTCGTGCTCGGCAACAACGTGATGGCGCAGGTGCCCGACCTCAACGACTTCGTCGGAGGGATGCCGCTCATCCTCGCGCCGCACGGAACGGTCACGATCGAGTTCCCGCACCTGATGCGCACCGTCGACGAGAACCAGTTCGATCAGGTGTACCACGAGCACTTCTCGTACTTCTCGCTCGTCACGACCGAGCGGATCTTCGCGGCCCACGGCATGCGGATCTACGACGTCGAGGAGCTCTGGACCCACGGCGGCTCGATCCGGATCTACGCCTGCCACACCGATCACGACCTGGCCGAGACCGACCGGCTCCGCGACCTGCGCCGGCGCGAGATCGACGCCGGCATGGAGACGCTCGCCTACTACCAGGACTTCGCCGACCGCATCGAGCGGCTCCGTCACGACGTGCTGACGTTTCTCATCGAGGCCAAGCGCGACGGCAAGCGGGTCCTCGGCTACGGCGCCCCCGGCAAGGGCAACACCTTGCTCAACTACATCGGGATCCGCTCGGATCTGATCGAGTTCACCGTCGATCGCAACCCGTACAAGCACGGCCGCTTCACGCCGGGCACCCACATCCCGATCCACGATCCGGAGATCCTCGAGACCGAGAAGGCCGACTATGTCTTCATCCTCCCGTGGAATCTCACCGACGAGATCACCAAGCAGCTCGCCCACCTGGCCGATCGGGGCACGAAGTTCGTGCGACCCGTGCCCGGGCTGATGGTGCTCGACGAAGGGTGACGCGATGAAGGTCGTGCTGTTCTGTGGTGGCAAGGGCATGCGGATGCGGGAGTTCTCCGAGAACATCCCCAAGCCGATGGTGCCCGTCGGGCCGCGCCCCGTCCTGTGGCATCTGATGCGCTACTACGCCCACTACGGCCACACCGAGTTCATCCTCTGCCTCGGCTACCGGGGCGACTACATCAAGAAGTACTTCCTCGAGTACCAGGAGTGGCAGTCGAACGACTTCATCCTCCACGGCGACAGCCGGTCGGGGGAGCAGCGCGTCGAGATGCTCAACACCGACCTCGACGACTGGACGATCACGATGGTCGACACCGGCCTGGAGGCCAACATCGGGCAGCGCTTGATGGCGGTGAAAGAGCACCTGGACGGCGAGGAGATGTTCCTCGCCAACTACGGCGACGGGCTCTCGGACTGCCCGATCGACGAGATGGTCAAGGAGGTCGAAAACGACCCCGGCATCGTCGGCAACTTCCTCTGTGTCCCGCCGAGCCAGACCTTCCACGTCGTCGAGATCGACGCCGACAACCGGGCCACCGACTTCTCAGAGGCCGACTCCGCCGACGTGTGGGTCAACGGTGGCTACTTCGTGTTCCGCGAGGAACTGTGGGACCACATCCGGCCCGGTGAAGAACTCGTCTACGAGCCGTTTCGCCGGCTGATGGACGAACGCAAGCTCGCCGCCCATCGCCATGACGGCTTCTGGATGGGCATGGACACCTTCAAGGACCGTCAGGAACTCGACGAGATGCACCAGGCCGGCGAGGCGCCGTGGGAGAAGTGGCTCCTGCCATGATCGGTCTCCTGCCCGAGCCGACCGACGAACCGTTGCGGGTGCTGTGCCTCGGTGCGCACGCCGACGACGTCGAGATCGGCGCGGGCGGCACCCTGCTGCGGCTCCAGCAGGAGCGCCCCGTCGTGGCTCGCACCGTGGTGTTCTCCGCGACCGAGGAGCGTCGGGCCGAGCAGGAGATGGCGGCCAAGCTGCTCTTCGCCGATGCGGTCGATCACGAGGTCGACGTCCACGACTTCCGCGAGAACCTGTTCCCGGATCAGTGGGCCGCGATCAAGTCGGCGGTGCACGCGAACGTCGGCTTCGCCCCCGATGTCGTGTTCACCAACCGACTCGACGATCGTCACCAGGATCACCACACCCTCGCCGCCATGGCCTGGCAGTCGTTTCGCGACCACCTGATCCTGCAGTTCGAGATCGCCAAGTACGAAGGCGACCTCGGTCGACCGAACCTGTACGTCCCCTTCGACGACGCCACGATGGATCGCAAGGTCGAGATCCTGCACACGGCGTTCCCCAGTCAGACCGACAAGCTCTGGTTCGACACCGACACCTTCCGCGGCCTCGCCCGCGTCCGCGGTGTCGAGTGCAACCAGAAGTGGGCCGAAGCGTTCCACGCCGACAAGGCGCTGCTGCTTCCCCCTCCGACCGGC
>JBCCWI010000083.1:0-18394 GCA_039193795.1 Actinomycetota bacterium
CGCGACTCCGACCAATGACCGGGTCGAGCGCCTTTTCGCGCGCCGCCTGGGTGAGGTTGCGGCCGAACTGGTCGAGCACCAGCGAACCGGAGGCATCGCCACCGCCGGAGCCGCCGGCGGTCGCACCGGCCTTCTCCGAGGAACCACCGGACGAGCCCGAGGACTCCGACCCGGAACCGGAGCCGGAGTACCCCGACAGCAGCTGGATGACCTGCTGGCGGACCCGGCTGAGATCGGCGCCGAGCTTGACGAGGACCTGGGCGGCGACGCCCTCGCCCTCGCGGATCAGCCCGAGCAGGATGTGTTCGGTGCCGATGTAGTTGTGGCCGAGCTGCAACGCCTCGCGGAGGCTGAGCTCGAGGACCTTCTTGGCGCGGGGCGTGAACGGGATGTGGCCGCTCGGCGACGAGCCACCCTGGCCGATGATCTCCTCGACCTGGTTGCGCACCGCTTCGAGGCTGATGCCGAGCGACTCCAGGGCCTTGGCGGCGACGCCTTCACCTTCGTGAATGAGGCCGAGCAGGATGTGCTCCGTGCCGATGTAGTTGTGGTTGAGCAGCCGCGCTTCTTCCTGCGCCAGCACCACCACTCGTCGAGCCCTGTCGGTAAATCGCTCGAACATCGGGATCCTCCCTGGGGATTGGGGACGGGGGATGGCCCCGAAGGGCCTGAATGACGAGTGTACCGGCGAGGCCGGGGCTGGCGCCGTCGATCCCGCCGAACACGGACACCCGTCTGACGGGAGTCGTTCTCCCATCGGCAGGTGCAACGCCCAACGTAGGGAAGTTGTTCCTGCTGTGCCGAACCGAGACCCGATTCACGCCGAGATCTCGCTGGACTGGGTTCAGTACGGGTTGGGGCTCCACGTGGCCAGAGGATCGACCGCGCGCATAGCGTGGAGGCATGGCCCACCCGCTCGCCATCCTGCCGCCGATGGAGGACGACCTCGTCCGCACCGAGCAGGAACTGCTGCGCGTGGTCACCGCCGAGGGCGACTTCCTCACCGAGATCGCCAGCCATCTGATCAGGGCGGGCGGCAAACGGGTGCGTCCCGGCTTCGCCATGGCGTCGGCGGCCGTGCTCGATCCGGCCGGTGCGCCGGCCACGATCGACGTCGTCCGGGGCGGCTGTGCGGTCGAACTCGTCCACATCGGCTCGCTCTACCACGACGACGTCATGGACGACGCCACGACCCGACGCAGCGTGAAGAGCGTCAACGCCGAGTGGGGCAACCTGCGGGCGATCCTCGCCGGCGACTATCTGCTCGGTCGTGCGTCGGAGTTGGCCGCCGCCCTCGGCACCGAGGTCGCCGGGCTGCTGGCGACGACGATCACCCAACTCTGCGAGGGCCAGATCCTCGAACTCGAATCGGCCTACGACCCGGATCGCACGGTCGAGCGCTACGAGCGCTCCATCACCGGCAAGACCGCCTCGCTGCTGTCGACCGCCTGCCGCATCGGCGCGATCGTCGGCGAGCTGCCCCGCCCCGTCGTCGAGTCGCTCACCGAATTCGGCCTCGCCTACGGCATGGCGTTCCAGGTCGTCGACGACATCTTGGACATCGTCGCCACCGACGAGGAGCTCGGGAAGCCGGCCGGCAACGACCTCATCGAGGGCATCTACACGTTGCCGGTGATCCACGCCCTCGCCGACGAGGAGGTCGGCGACGAGCTCCGCCCCTTGCTCACGCGCGACATCACCGTCGAGCAGCGGGACCGGGCCCGGGAGCTCATCCGGGCGAGCAGCGGCGTGCGCACCGCCCTCGACGTCGCCCAGGGATGGGCCGACAAGGCGGCCGGCACGCTCACCGATCTTCCCGACACGCCGGGGGCTCAGGCCCTGCGCGCTGCGAGCGACGACCTGATCGCCCGCGCCAACGCCCCCCTCAGCTGAGTCGGCCCGCCGCCCCACCCGCCCGCTGCCGGCGGATGAGGGCCCGCAGCGTCTCGGCGTTGGCGTAACCCACCCGCATCGCGATGTCGGCGGTGCTCAAGTCGGTCGTCGCCGCGAGATGGTGGGCTCGCTCCAGCCGGAGCCGTTGCACGAACGCGAGCGGACTCAGGTTGAGTGCGGCGCGGACGCGCCGCTCGAGCGTGCGGCGACTGGTTCCGATCGCCCGAGCGACCTCGCCGGTGTCGAACGGCTCGTCGAGCCGTCCCCGCACGTGGCGCTCGAAGTCCACCACGATCGGATCGTCGTGCTCGAGATGTTCGTGGGCGATGAAGACGGCCTGCGACGGTCGTTCGTCGATCAGGAGCAGCCCGGCGACGCGATGCGCGAGTTCGGGGCTCATCGAGCGCACGATCGCGAGCGCGAGATCGATGTGGGCGAACGCTGCACCGGCGGTCGTGACGCCCGGCTCGCTGACCACCATCGCGTCGAGGTCGAGATCGACCGCCGGGTACCGCGTGCGAAAGGCCGGGCCGAGAAACCAGCTGGTCGTCGCCCGGTGGCCGTCGATGGCCCCGGTCTCGGCGAGTGCGAACACGCCCGTGCACGCGGCGGCGAGCCGGGTGGTGCCGAGGTCGAGGCTCTGCAGAGCATCGACGACCGCACGTCCCCCGCGACCATCCAACGCATCGATCGTGTCGGCTGCGGTCAGCGTGCCCAGGGCCGGGACGACGACGAGGTCGGCCTCACCGATGTCGGCGAGGTCGGCGTCGGCGGTCACGGTCATCGAGGTGGTCGTCTCCACGCGCTTGGTCCTCGCTGCGATGCGAAGGTCGAGCGGCGCGATCGACGCATCCACATCGACCCGGACCGAATCGGCGACCCGCAGGATCTCGACCATCGAAGCGACGGCGGATCCGAAGCAGCCCGGCTGGATGACGAGATCGATGCGCATGGCGCAAATGGTAGTACTCCTGCCGTATACGCCACTCCCCGGAGCCGCGCTCGCTTCGTACCGTGAGCTCACCGGATCGAGAGACGCTCGGACCGGGGACAAGGAGCACGCCCATGACCACGAACCTTCCCTACGCCTTCGTCGCCAAGATGGTCGCCGAGCCCGGCCAGGAGACCGCACTCTCGGACCTCCTCACCGGAGCGCTCGAACTGGCGAACGCCGAGCCCGGAACCGCCGTCTGGTTCGCCGTACGAACCGATGCGTCGACCTTCTGGATCTTCGATGCCTTCGCGACCGAAGACGACCGCCAGGCACATGCGGGTGGCGAGATCGTCGCGGCGTTGAGCGCCAACGCCTCGCGACTGCTCGCGGACGCGCCGGAGATCCTGCCGGCCGACGTCCTGGCCGCGAAGATCTGACGGCCCTCGTCGTCGAGGTCGGCGTCGAGCATGCCGAGCCGGATCCCCGGCCACCACGGTGGCACGGAGATCCGTTCGCGTCCGTCAGGTCCGGATGCGGCCGATGTAGCGGTCCTCGACCGCCGTCGCCGTGCAGCCGTCGCCGTTGGGGTAGGTGCCGATCAATCGGCCGATGCCGCGGGCGTCGGCGAAGGTGCCGGTGCCGCCCGTCGCCACCCAGATGCCCCGATTGCTCGCGGCGCAGCCGCGCAGCACCGCGAAGAACGCGAGGTCGATCGTCGATCCATCGAGGCACGAGATCGTCTTGGTACCGCTGAAGATCGTCACCGAGCCGAAGGTCGAGACCCCGACCGGCCCGGTCGAGGTCGTCGGTGCGTCGCAGCCGGGGATCGCGCCGTCGACGAGCACGCCACTGCCGGCGATGGGCAACGGCTCCTCGAAGGTCGCATCGATCCGGGTCGTCGCCGCCGATGCGACGCCGAGGGTCGTCGACAGGACGGCGACGATCGCCGCGACGGTGGTCAGGACACGCACACTGGTCCGCCTCATGGCAGGTCCTCTTTCTGTTGTCGGTGCGCCGAGCGTAGATCAGCCCTCCGTGGCGCGCTCGGGGCGCACGGGGGCGCGGCCCCGCCGACCCGCCACCGGGCCGACGGGACGACCCGCCGCTCGATCCGTCAGCGCAGGTAGCCCGAGTAGAAGTAGTTGCTGGCGCCGCTCACCCCCGGTTCGGGGATGACGTCGTAGAAGGTGATCAGGCCATCGAGATCGTCGAACGCGCCACGCTTCCCGATGATCTGGTGGTCACAGCCACCCGTGAGCTGGCGCTCGAACGGGAAGTCGCCCTCACCGGCGAGCGCCGCGTCGATCGCCACACAGGAGCCCGCCGTGTAGGTCGCCGCGAGTGTGTAGCGGGTACGGAAGGTGCCTTCCTCGCCCCGGAAGGTGCCGACGAACGTCTCCCGTCCTCGCTCCTCGTAGAGCGCGAACCCGTTGTACTCGGTGCACGAGGCTCGCTTCGGGAAGAACGTCAGACAGCCGTCGAGATCGCCGGTCAGCTCGATCGCACCCACCCCCTCGCCGTCGTTGCACAGCGATGGCACCGCGTCGCCCGAGATGTCGATCTTGCGGCCGGCCGAGGCGGGAGCGAGCATCCCGAGCAGCACCGCCACCGCGATCGCGATCGCGAACAGGGCTCTCGTCGGGGTGATCCGTCGCCGATTCGTCGTGTGTTCCATGGTCTCCGTCCTTGTCTTCGCCGAACACGTCACCTCCTGAATCGAACGGGGCGGTCCGGATCCCTCGGACGATTCGGGGCCATCGACGATCCGCGCCCGGCGGTGTCCGGCGACGGGTGCGGCGTTCTACGATCGGGACATGACCGTGCGGCATCACTACCGCATCACCCTCACCGACGATCCGGCCGAGGTCGGGCCGGAGGTCCGGGCGCTCGTCGCAACCGACCGGGAGGCCCTCCCGGCGCTGATGCTCGCTGCCTACGCCGGCACGACCGACGACGAGGGCGAATCGCTCGACGACGCGGTCGACGAGATCGACGGCTGGCTCCGCGACGGCGGACGCCTCGACCGGTCCTTCGGGTACGAGCGCGACGGACGCCTCCGTGCGGCCGCGCTCGTGACGGTGGTCCCCCGCGGCGCGATCCTCGCCTATGCGATCACCCATCCCGACGACAAGGGCGCGGGTCTCGGCCGGGCGGTGGTCACCGCGGCGTTGGCGCACCTGCGACGCGACGGCCACGCCGAGGCGCATCTCTGGATCACCGAGGGAAACGTCGCATCCGAAGCCCTGTTCGCCCGTCTGGGCGCCGAGCGGGTCGACGGCTGACGGCTACTCGGCCTCGTCGGGAGCGTCGACGTCGTCCGCCGGCCCACGGACCTGTTCGGGCTTGAGCGTCGGGAACAGCACGACGTCGCGGATCGTGGTGGTGCCGGTCAGCAACATGACGAGGCGATCAACCCCGATACCGAGGCCGGCGGTGCCGGGCAGGCCGTACTCGAGCGCTCGCAGGTAGTCCTCGTCGACGACCATCGCCTCGTCGTCGCCCGCGTCGCGGTCGGCCTCCTGCGCCTCGAAGCGCTTGCGCTGGATCGCCGGATCGGTGAGCTCGGAGAAGCCGTTGCAGAGTTCGCGGCCGGCCACGATCGCCTCGAAGCGCTCGGTGTATCCGGGGCGTTCCCGGTGCTCCCGCGACAGCGGCGAGACCTCGACCGGGTAGTCGGTGACGAACACCGGGCCCCACAGCTCGGCCTCGCAGGTCTTCTCGTAGAGCTCGAGGATCAGCTTGCCGGGCCCGTAGTGGGCCTTGGTCTCCACGCCGAAGCGTTCGCAGATCGCCCGAAGCTCGTCGATCGGCGTGTCGAGCGAGACCTCCACCCCGGCGTGCTCGGCGATCAACTCCTCCATCGTGGCCCGTCGCCACGGGGTCGAGAGATCGACCTCGCGACCGTCGTACTCGACGGTCGTCGTACCGAGCACCTCGGTGGCGATCCCGGCGACCAACTCCTCGGTCAGCCGCATCATGTCGGCGTGGTCGGCGTAGGCCCAGTAGAGCTCGAGCATCGTGAACTCGGGGTTGTGGCGCGTCGACATGCCCTCGTTGCGGAAGACCCGCCCGACCTCGAAGACCTTCTCCATGCCACCGACGACGAGCCGCTTCAGGTAGAGCTCGGGAGCGATGCGGAGATAGAGCTCCTGGTCGAGTGCGTTGTGATGGGTGACGAACGGCCGAGCCAGTGCGCCGCCCGGAATCGGGTGCAGCATCGGCGTCTCGACCTCGACGAAGTCCTGCTCGTGGAGCAGCCGCCGCATGGTGGCGACGATTTGGCTGCGCTTGGTGAACGCATCGCGGGCCTCCTCGGTGACCCACAGGTCGACATAGCGCTGGCGGTACCGCGTGTCGGGATCGGAGATGCCGTGCCACTTGTCGGGGAACGGCCGACCCGCCGGCGCCAGGACGTCCCAGCCGTCGACGCGCACGCTCAGCTCGCCGCGGCGGGTCATCATCACGATGCCGGTCACGGCGATCCAGTCGCCGATCGACAGGCCGGTGAAGCCCTCGAAGTCGGGCGTCGACTTGGCCATCGCGAAGAGCTGGATGCGGCCCGTCGAGTCCTGCAGGGACCCGAAGGCGAGCTTGCCCTGGTCGCGCCGCAACATGAGCCGGCCGGCGATCGTGACGACCGTCTCGGTCTCGGCGCCGGGGTCGAGATCGCCGTGGGCGGCGATGATCGCCGCGGTCGTGTGGGTGACGTCGTAGCGGTAGGGATGGTCGCTCATCGCTGGTTCCGATTGTGCACGATCCGCAGACCGTGGAGGGTGAGATAGGGCTCGACGTGTTCGATCGTCTCGGACACGGGCGAGATCAGATGGGCGAGGCCACCGGTGGCGACCACGTTGATCTCGCCCAGGGTGTCGGCGAACCGGCGCACCATGCCGTCGATCATGGCGGCGAAGCCGTACACGGTGCCGGACTGGATCGACTCGACGGTCGACTTGCCCACCACGCTTCGGGGCTCGACCAGCTCCACTGCCCGCAGCGCCGCGGCGCGGCCGAAGAGCGCATCGAGGCTGATCTCGATGCCCGGCGCGATCGCCCCGCCGATGAACTCGCCCTTCTCCGAGATCACGTCGAAGTTGTTGCCGGTACCGAAATCGACGACCACGGTGGGGCCGCCGTACAGGTCGTAGGCCGCGACGGCGTTGGCGATGCGGTCGGCACCGACCTCCTTGGGGTTGTCGTAGAGGATCGGCATGCCGGTCTTCACGCCGGGCTCGATCACGATCGGTTCGAACGGCAGGTACCGCAGCGCCATCTGGCGCAGGTTCGCCAGGATGCGCGGCACGCCCGAGCAGACCGACAGCCCGGTGAGTTCGGAGTCGAAGTCGACGTCGACGGTGTCGAGCAGCGATCGGACGAGCACCGAGTACTCGTCGCTGGTGCGCTCGTGCACGGTCGAGAGGCGCCACTGGTCGACCAGACCGACCGCGGCGCCCTCACCCCGTTCGGCATCGGGGTCGTAGAGACCCAGCACCGTCTGGGTGTTGCCGACGTCGATCGTGAGAAGCACGCCCGACAAGCTACCGGACCGGCCGGATCACCCCGCCCGACCCGAGGGTCAGCTGAAGCCGCGCGAGTCCTGCTTCAGGGCCAGATCGACCGAGACCGCCGACGCGATGACGAGGCTGCGGATCGGGTCGGCCAGGGGTTCGTGCACCTGCAGCACATAGTTGTCGGCCGTGGTGAACAGTGTCTTGGCGAGCCCTTCGAAGGTCTTGGTGATCCGGGCGACCTCGCGCCCGTTCGCGTCCTGCAGGTTGAAGTTCCAGGCCCGCCAGTTCTCGCCGTTGAGCGATCCGATCGTCTGGCCCCCGGCCTCGAGCGAGAATCGGATCTTGCCGATCATGTTCTGCTGGATGATCGAGCCGATCTCGTTGCCAGCCCCGTCGGTGATGTGGACCTTGGACTTGGCGAACTTCGCGGGTCGGGTCACGGTGAGCAACACGTTGCCGCCGGTGTCGACCAGCTGCAGCGAGTGGGTGAAGAACTGGTCGTAGTTGCCGAGGAACCGAGCGGCCTTCTTGAGCTTGCTCTGCCCGACCTGGCGGATCGCGCCGATCTGGGTGCCGTCGGGGTCATAGACGGCGTACTCGGTGTTGACCTCGATCAGCTTGACCTTCTGGTTCACCACCAGCACGAGCTGGTCGAGCAACCCGCCTGCGGTCGGGCCACCGGTCGCGCCGGCCTTGGCCGCCTGACCCTGGATCTTCGCCTCGCTCATCCCGGTGGTCGGCAAGGGCGCGCTGGCCGTCATCGGGTCGGTGCTCTGGCGCCCGTGGTTGGCCACCTGGTCGGTCCAGGTCTGACCGTCCCAGTAGCGGTGCTCGTTGCGGCCGGCCGGATCGGGATACCAGTCGGGGGGATGTTCGCTCATGGACGAGATCGTAGGACCCCGAGGGCTCGGGGTGGGCGTCAGTCGGTCGGTGTGGCGACGAAGACCGGGATGATGCGGCCGTGCCCGGTCGCGGCCTCCTGGTACTCGGTGTAGGGCGGGTACACCGCCGCACCGCGTGCGTACCAGGTGTCGCGCTCCGCACCCTCGAGCTCGCGGACCAGGTAGTCCTTGGGCTCGGGGCCGTCCTGGATCGTGACGTGATCGCGTGCGAGCAGGTTGTGGTACCAACCCGGATGGGTGGGGTTGCCGCCCTTGCTGGCGATGATCGCGTACTCGCCCTCGTGCTCGACACGCATCAGCGGCACCTTGCGGACCTTGCCGCTCTTGTGGCCGACCGTCGTCATCACGATGATCGGGATGCCCGTGTCCATGAGGGTGTTGGCCTCGGTGCCGCCCGACGCCTCGTACTCCTCGACCTGCTTGGCCACCCAGCCCCACGTGCTCGGCTCGTACTCGCCTTCGATCTCGGGCATTGCTGCTCCTTCGCTTCCGCTCGGACCGGCCGACGCCGGTGCTCGTGTCGGGCGGTTCAGACCCGCTCGATGATGATGGCCGGGGCCATGCCACCGGCGGCGCACATGGTGATCAGGCCGATCTGCTTGTCCTGACGCTCGAGTTCGTCGAGCGCGGTGTTGATCAGCACGGCGCCGGTCGCACCGATGGGGTGCCCGAGCGCCATCGCCCCACCGTTGACGTTGACCTTCTCGCGGTCGACGTCGAGGTCGCGCTGGAACTTCTCCGACACGACGGCGAACGCCTCGTTGATCTCGATCACGTCGATGTCGTCGAGCGTCATGCCGGCCTTCTCGAGCACCTTCTTGGCGGCCGGCACCGGTGCGTTGAGCATGAGGGTCGGGTCGTCGCCCATGTTGGCCATCGCCACGATGCGGGCCCGGGGCTTGAGGCCGTGGGCCTGCACATAGTCCTCACCGGCCCAGAGGATCGCCGCCGAGCCGTCGACCACACCGGAGCTGTTGCCGGCGTGGTGGAAGTGCTGGATGTCGAGATCGGGGTAGCGCCGGTTGATCTGTTCGCGGAACGTCGGCGACTCCTCGGTGTGGCGGTAGTCGGCGACCGCTTCGAACGACGGGCTGAGCTTGGCCAGGCCCTCCATCGTCGTCCCCGGCCGGGGGAACTCTTCGCGGCCGAGAGCGAGCGAGCCGTCGGGGTTGTGGACCGGGATCAGGCTCTTGTCGAACCGCCCCTCCTTGATGGCGGTCTCGGCCCGCTCCTGGGTGAGCACGGCCAGCTGATCGAGGGCCTCTCGGGAGATGCCTTCCATCGTGGCGATCGCATCGGCGCACACACCCTGGTGGGCCTGCGGGTGCAGTTCGTTGAGCGCCGGGTTCCCGCCGCCCATCGGCATGAGTCCCTTCTTGGGCAGCGACATCATCTCGGTGCCGCCGGAGATGACGAGGTCCTCGAGGCCGGCCTTCACCGATGCGGCGGCGATGTTGGCCGACGTGATGCCCGAACCACAGAAGCGGTCGAGGGTCACGCCGCTGGCCTTGATGTCGTAGCCGGCGGCGAGCGCGGACATGCGGCCGATGTCGCCCGACTGTTCGACGACCTGGGAGCTGGTGCCCCACACGACGTCGTCGACGTCGGCGGAGTCGAAGCCGTTGCGTTCCTGCAACGCTTTCAGCACGGTCGCACCGAGGTGCTGGGGGTGGAGATGGGCAAGCGCACCCTTGCCCTGCTTGCCGATGCCCCGGGGGGTGCGGCAGGCGTCGATGATGTAGGCCTCAGACATGACCCCAGCGTTGCACGTCGGCGCGGCGACGACGAAACCGCTGCCCGAATGCGCTGGCACGGTCGGCACCGAACGCGGCAGGGTGGCGGTCGATGAGCAACCACGAGAGCACTGACGAACGCCATCCCGACCGCGTCCGCATCAGCCAGGGCAGCACGTTCGAAGCCACGATCGGCTATTCACGGGCGGTCACCGAAGGCCGCTGGGTGTGGGTGTCGGGCACGACCGGCTTCGACTACTCGACGATGACGATCACCGACGACGTCGTCGCTCAGACCGAGCAGACCCTCGCCAACATCGACGCCGCGCTCACCGATGCCGGCGCGACCGCCGCCGACATCGTCCGCGTGCGCTACCTGCTCACCGATGCAGAGAACTTCGAGGCGTGCTGGCCCGCGCTGCGGGCGTACTTCGCCGTGGCACGGCCGGCGGCAACGATGGAGGTCACCGGTCTCGCCGACCCCCGAGTGCTGATCGAGATCGAGGTGACAGCGCTCAAGCCGGCGGACTAGGTCGGGACGGTCCCACCGTCGTTGTCGATGAGGCGGGCCCGACCGAAGCGCACGGCGAGGAGCAGGCGGATCTCGTCGTGGAGCGCGCCGTCGACGACGAGGGTGTCGGCCTGGACGGCGGCGACATAGTCCAGCGTGCCGAGCGACGCCTCGGCGACGACGCCGGCCATCGCCGCCTCGATCGCGGCGGGATTCGTCTCTCCCTCGGCGATCCGGGCGAGCCCGGCATCGAGGGCTCGGCGGAGCACGGGGGCCTGCGCCCGCTCGTCGGCGGTGAGGTAGACGTTGCGGCTCGACATGGCGAGACCGTCGGGTTCGCGCAGCGTCGGGCACGGCACGACCTCGACCGGAATCGAGAGATCGGCCGCCATGCGGGTCACGACCGCGACCTGCTGCCAGTCCTTCTCACCGAAGTAGGCCCGACACGGTCCCGCGATCGAGAACAGCTTGGCGACGACCGTCGCCACCCCGGCGAAGTGCTCGGGGCGAGATGCACCTTCGAGCGGCGCGGCCACCGTCGGCACCTCGACGACCGTCGCCATCGGCCGGGGGTACATCTCCTCGACGCTGGGGGCGAAGATCAGGTCGACGCCGGCGGCGGCGCACACCTCGCTGTCGCGTTCGAGATCGCGGGGATAGCTCTCGAGATCCTCCCCCGCAGCGAACTGCAGCGGATTGACGAAGATCGACACGATCGTGCGGTCGTTCGCCGCGACCGACGCCTCCATCAGCGACCGGTGGCCGGCGTGGAGGTAACCCATGGTCGGCACGAACCCGATCGACCGGCCAGCCGCACGGTGGGCATCGAGCTCTGCCCGCACCTCGGCGATCGTCGTGAGGATCGTCGGGCTCACGGGTCGCTCCGCATCGCCGCGAGCCGGCGCGCCTCGGCGAGCATCGCCTCGTAGGCCGACAGCTCCCGCGGCGCCCGACGACCGATCGCCTCGAGGTGGGCGGCGAGCGTCGCCTCGTCGCCGCGAGCGGCCGGTCCCGTGAGGGCGGTTGCCGGCCCGAGGTCGACGGCGTTCTCGGCGCTGCCGAGGGCCAGACCGAGCAGCGCCTCGGGCGGCACGCCTGCAGCGGCACCGACCCGTTCGGCGTGGCCGAGCAGGGCGACGAGATGGTTGGACGCCACCGCCGCGGCCGCGTGGTAGAGCGCCCGGTCATCGTCGTCGATCGTGAAGGTCCGCCCGTCGAGCGCCTCGGCCAACCGGGTGACGATCGGGTCGCCGGCGACCGCGAACCAACCGCCCCGAAGCCGTTCAGCGCCGATGACGGGATCGGGCAGCGACACCAACGGATGGAGCGCCGCCCGGCGATCGTGAGGGGCGAGCACATCGAGTCCGAGCGAGCCGGCGACGTGCGCCACGACCGCCCGGCCCGGATCGATCGCCGACGCGACGTCGTCGATGGCACTGTCGGGGGTGGCGATCAGCACGAGGTCGACGTCGTGGGCGGCATCCTCGATCGGCACGCCCCGGCCGCGCATCTCGAGCACGTCCCAGTCATCGAGATCGTCGATCGCCTTGGCGAACGAACGACCGGCTCGGCCGGCGCCGATGACCCGGACAAGGATCACAGATCCTCCAGCCGCCCGACGTTGCGCACACCCTCGGCCTCGGCAGCCGCGGCGGCGTCGTACCCGTCGGGCAAGAGATCGGGCGCCAGATCGGCGAGTGGAACCAGCACGAAGGCCCGCTCGAACATCCGGGGATGGGGCACGATGAGGTCAGGGTCGTCGACCGTCTCGCCGTCGACCCAGAGCACATCGACATCGAGCGTGCGGGGCCCCCAGCGCACGACCCGGACGCGATCCGCCGCCAGCTCCCGTTCGCGGCAGACCTGGAGCAGCTCCCGCGGCGACCGCACGGTGTCGAGCTCGACCACGATGTTGAGGAACGGGTCCTGTTCGATCCCGCCGATCGGATCGGTCTCGTAGGCATCGGAGACGCCGACCAGATCCGGGATCGCCGCGACGGCGGTGCGCAGATACTCGACGCGGTCGCCCATGTTCGATCCGAGGCCGAGCAACGCCCGACGACGGGAGGTCGACCCGTCGGCGTCGTTCGAGATCATCGCTCGACGGTGAGCCGCATCCCGCTCGAGGCGAGATCGTGTTCCACCGGCGGCCGGAGCTTGCGAACCTCGATCGTGACCGAGGCGATGCGGTCGTCTTCGAGAATCGCCTCCGCGACCCGCTGCCCCATCCGCTCGAAGAGCTGGAACGCCTCGTCGCGCACGACGCGGGCGATGCGGTCGAGCACCCCGCCGTAGTCGATCGTCTCGTCGAGCCGGTCGGTGCGGACCGCTCCGAGGTCGCCGGCGTGGATGTCGATGTCGAACTCGTAGGGCTGGCGGATGCCCTGCTCGTGATCGAGCGCGCCACATACACAGAGATGGCGCAGCCCCCGCAACTGGATGATCGGCGCCATCAGTCGTCGTCTTCGTCGTCGACGCCGGGGTCGATCTCTTCGTCGGGCACCGAGACGAACGCGTCGGTGGGCACCTCGGCGGACGGATCGCACTTCTCGACCATCGCGACCAGCTCGCGGGCGACCTGGCCGAGCTCGCGCTCGAAGAGCCGTTCGGTGATCGAGATCGCCTGGGGCCCGTCGGGCACGAGCTCCATCCACAGCAGGTACGCCGCGACGAGGCCGGTGATGCGTTCGCCCAGCATCTCGCGATGCACGATGATCTTGTCGCCGGCCTGCACATGGTCGCGGATCGACGCCATGGCGCGGGTCAGGCTGAGCGGCCCTGCGGCCGGGCCGCTGAAGGGCACGTGATGGAACGGCAGCCCCATCTCCTCGTAGTTGTGCAGGTTCTGGTTGGAGCCACACAGCGACATCACGAAGTCGAACTCGTTCTGTCGCAGCCAGATGATCTCCTCCTGGCGGCGGACCTTGCGGTGGTTGACGCCGTAGCCGCCGGGTCGTTCGCAGACGGCGACCTTGTCCTTGATCACCCACGTGAAATGACGGGGTTCGATCCCCTGGGCCCACTTGCCTCTCATTGTCCACTCACCCCCACGGCTCCATCACCCCGACGGCGTGGACCGTAGCCCGCACATCGTGCACTCGGACCATGTCGACCCCCAAAATGCCACCCCAGGTGGCCATCGCCAACGAGCCCTCGAGCCGATCGTCGACCGGCGTGGGCTCGACGTCGTCGACGGGACGGTCCTGATCGCTCGCCGTATGGAGCCGACCGATGGTGTTCTTGCGGCTGACGGCGAGGACGACGGGAGCGATCGCGGTCAGGCGATCGAGGTTGGCGACCAGCGCGAGGTTGTGGTCGATCGTCTTGCCGAACCCGAAGCCCGGGTCGACCCAGAGCCGGTCGAGGCCGGCCGCTCGACCGCGCTCGGCGGCGTCGGCGAGGTACGAGGCGACCTCCCCGACCACGTCGTCGTAGTGGGGATCGTCCTGCATCGTGGCGCTCGGGCCGCTCGCATGCATCGCGATCCACCCCATGCCGTTGCGGGCAGCCACCGACTCCAGTGACGCGGTCACGTCGTTGAGGATCGTGGCGCCCGCCGCCGCGGCGGCGTCGGCGACCGCCGGCTTGCTCGTGTCGATCGAGAGGACGGCGTCGGGGCGGGCGGCATGCAGACCGGCGATCACCGGGATCGCCCGAGCGATCTCGGTCGCCTCGTCGACCGGTTGTGCGCCCGGGCGGGTGGACTCCCCGCCGACGTCGAGCACGTGGGCACCGTCGTCGAGCAGGGCGAGGCCGTGGGCGATCGCGGCCTCGGTGGTGTCGTGACGGCCGCCGTCGCTGAAGGAGTCCGGGGTGACGTTGACGACCCCCATGATCTTGGGTCTCATCGGGGCGCGCTCAGGATTGTCCGAGGAAGCGCATGGCCTCGGCGCGGGTCGCGACGTTCTCGCGGAAGATGCCGGTGACGGCGGAGGTGACGGTCGAACTGCCGGCCTTGCGGACGCCACGCATCGACATGCACAGGTGCTCGGCCTCCATCACGACCAGCACGCCGCGCGGCTGGAGGTGTTGTTCGAGCGCGTCGGCGACCTGGCTGGTCAGCCGCTCTTGCACCTGCGGGCGCTTGGCGTAGCCGTCGACCAACCGGGCGATCTTGGACAGCCCGACGACGTTGCCGCTGCGGTTCGGGATGTAGGCGACGTGGGCCCGCCCGAGGAACGGGATCAGGTGGTGCTCACACATCGAGTACATCGGGATGTCGCGCACCATGACCATCTCGTCGTGGTCGGCTTCGAACATCGTCTGGAGGTGATCGGCCGGGTCCTGGTGGAGCCCGGCGCAGATCTCGGCGTACATCCGAGCGACCCGGGCGGGCGTGTCGAGGAGCCCGTCGCGGTCCGGATCCTCCCCGATCGCGGACAGGATCTCCTTGACCGCGGCGGCGATTCGCTCCTGGTCGACCTCGGGGGCGTGGACGCCATCGATCAGTGGTTTGGGTGATGCATCGCTCACGCGGGTCAGGGTACGCGGGCTCAGGCCGGGTCGAACACTCGGATGGCGTCCAACTCGCGATAGTGCTCGGCCACGTCGAGTCCGTAGCCCACCACGAAGTCGGGCGGGATCGGGAAGCCCGAGTACTTCGCGCCACTGTCCTCCGCACCTTCGCGCACCAGCAGTGCGCAGATCTCGAGGCTCGCCGGTTGCCGGTCGCCCAGGACCCGCCGGAGGTAGGCGAGCGTCAACCCGGAGTCGACGATGTCCTCGACCAGGATCACGTCGCGCCCTTCGATGTCGGTCTCCAGATCCTTGACGATGCGCACCACCCCGCTCGACGTGGTGCCCGCGCCGTACGACGAGACCGCCATGAAGTCGAGCTCGACCGGCAAGTCGATCGACCGGGCGAGGTCGGCCATGAACACGAAGGCACCCTTGAGCACGCCGACCAGGAGGGGTCGTCGGCCGGCGTAGTCGGCGGTGATCGCCGCGCCCAGTTCCTGGACACGATCGGCGAGAGTCTGGGCGTCGATCACGGTGCGACCGATCGAACCCGCAGGCAGGGAGCTCACGCGCCCGACCGTAGTCGGGCCGGGCCTCAGAACCCGGTCTGCAGCTCGAGGACCTGGCGGGCGTCCTCGATCGTCGCGCCGTAGACGCCGACCACGGTGAGGCGGCTGCGGTCGATGTCGACATCGACGATGACCGGATCGCCGACCGGGTCGGTCGTTTCGAGCGTGCCGCCGGTGAGATCGGCCCCGTCCCGACGGATCGAGAGGCCCTCGGCATCGGCGTATCCGACGAGGGCCGCATCGAGTGCGTCGGCGTCGGCGACCTCGATCACGATGACCGCCAGCTCGCCGACGCCGGCAGCCGGCACGGTCGAGTAGATCCCCCGCACGGCGTCGACCTCGAGGCCCGCCACCCAGAAGCCGAGCTCCTCCTCGGCATCGACCGCCGACATGTCCCAGACGAAGGACGGGTCGAGGATCTCGGCGAGCAGGTCGGCGTTCTCGATGCCTGCGAGCGGGTCGTAGGTGTCGGAGAAGGGGTCCGCCGGGGTCGCGCCGGGCAGGGCGAGGGCCCCGCCGAGGTCGGGGGCGGCGAAGTCGGTGGTCAGGCCGAAGTCGACGAGCTGATCGGCCAGATCGCGCAGCGTCTCGGGGTCGACCTGTTCGATCGCGGCCACGATGGCGTCGAGGCCGGTGCGCATCGGGGAGACGTACCAGACGCCGTCGACCTCGCGGGTCACGAGACCGACGGTGTCGAGCTCGTCGCCCAGCCCCGCGAGCCCGGCATCGGGACCGATGCCGAGTTCACCGTCGCACAGCCGTTCGGTCGTGGGGCCGTTGCCCTCGTCGACGGTCATGACGACACAGTCGTCGTCGAGCTCCATCGACATCCGGAACTCGCTGCCGAAGAAGTCGTCGATGTCGGCCAGTTCGAACCAGAACCCGTCGTCGTCGACCCGCAGATCGAGGAGCCCGCCGTCGTCGGCATCGGCTCGGACGTGGATCGAGTCCATGAAGACCGTCGCCAGCTCGCCGTCGGCCTCGCTCGACAGACCGAGATCGACGATCTCCCAGGACCAGCCGGCCTCGGCGGCGGCGCTCAGGATCTCGTTGGCCGCCCGGTCGACGTCGTCGAGGAAGAGGGGCGCGTAGTCGTAGAGCACGGCCATCTCCTCGGGATCGAGGGCACCGATGACCCGCCCGAAATCGAGCCGCACGGCGTCCTCCATCATCTGGCGGACGGCGGCCTCGGGGGTGTCGCCGCCGATCGTCGGCGGCCGTCGTCCGAGATCGGGCAGGCCGGCATCGAGTTCGATCCTCACGTTCTCCGCCACCGTGTACCAGAGGCTCAGGTACCACCGGCCGTCGCGCTCGACGGCGACCAGCGGTGTCGTGGTCGGACCGGCCGTGTCCTCGCCGGCGTCACTGAAGGAGCGTTGGTCGGTGTCCATGCGGTCGACGAGCAGCGGACCGAGGGGCAGGGCAGCGACGTCGATCGAACCCGAGATCGTGCCGACGCCGACATAGACGTGGGCGAGACCGTTGCCGGGGCGCTCGACCCGCGGCTCGAATCCCTCGAACTCCAGGTCGATACCGTCGATGGATGACAGGTCGACGCCGGGATCGAGGACCTCGAGCCGTACGAGCTCGTCGACGAAGTCGAACCCCGCCTCGAACACGGTGTCGCGTTCGGACGGCTCCATGATCTCGGCGAGGGCGACGACGTCCTCCGCTTCGACCGCGGCCAGCGCCGCCTCGAATGCGGCTTCGGGGGATTCCGCACCGCTCTCGGACGACGCAGCGTTCACGACGAGGTACGCGCCGCCACCGAGCATGAGCGCGGCCACGCCGGCTGCGGCGATGCGACCGATGGCGCCACCCCGACGAGACGGGGACGCTTCGACCGCGGCGACCTCGACACGTTCGACCACGACCGGTTCGGTCGCGGCCGCGGCGACGTCCGGCGCCACCGGCGGGCGTCGGACCGGCTCGGGCGCAGGCGGGGCCCACGGGTTGCGGTCGGCCGGCATGGCCGGTCGGCCGGCGGGGGCCGACGGAGTCGTCGGCGCCACATCGGCGCCGTCGGGCGCCCAGGGATCGCGAGCGGGCGAGCCGGACGGATCCGGGCGCGACGTGTCGCCGCCTCGAGGCCCCCATTGCTGATCGTCGCCCGTGGTCATGCCCTCGAACCTTCCCGCATCGACACGTGTGTCAGAACTACCAGACCACCTCCTATCGACGCGGTCGCCCCCAGTCCTGAGGCCAACCAGGCGCCCCACACCAGCGCGAACGGCGATGCGGCGACGGCGGCGACCGCGAGCGCGATCGCCGGGCCGACCGATGCGGTGGCGACGGCGCCCGGAAGCGGCCGGTCCCACGCGACGAGGACCAGACCGGCGGCCGCGCCGGCGACCACACCGAACCAACCGGCGAAGACGGCGATTCGCTGCCAGCCCGTCACGAGGTCGAGGGCATTGGCGCTCGACATCAGGTCGAGGCTGGAGCGGGTCCGGGTGCCGGTGCGCGCCCACGGGAGCAGCAGGCTCAGCGCCGCGCCGACCCCGATCGCCGCCACCGCCCACTCGCGTCGCCCCGAACCCACCGGGCCAACGTACCGGCCACCCCACCGCCGGGCCGGGTCGGACCCGCCCGACGCCACCGCGATCTCCGCGCGACGAGAAAACGACGACGGTCCGGGCCGAGGCCCGGACCGTCGAACGAATCAGCGCAGGGCCGACCGGGCTACATCATGCCCATGCCACCCATGCCGCCCATCGGATCGCCGCCCATCGGCATGGCCGGGGCCTCCTCGGGCTTGTCGGCGACGAGCGCCTCGGTGGTGAGCAGCAGACCGGCGATCGAGGCCGCGTTCTGCAGCGCAGCACGCGTGACCTTGACCGGGTCGATGACGCCGGCGTCGATCAGGTCGACCATCTCGCCGGTCGC
>JBCCWI010000084.1:0-18294 GCA_039193795.1 Actinomycetota bacterium
GCCTTCCAGCCCTGGAAGATCTGGCGGCGCTGGGCGGCGGGCATCAGGTCGAGGCCCTTCTTCATGCCCATGAAGGTGACCCGGTCCCGGGCCGTCCACTCCCACTCGCGCTTCTGGAGCAGCGACAGCGCGCCGTCGTAGCCGAACGTGTTGTTGTTGATCGTCGTCTCGATCTGGAAGATGCGCGGGCCGTGGTTCTTGATGACCTCGCCCTGGCGCCAGTTGCTGTGGTGCAGCTCGGAGCTGTGGCGATCCATGAAGCTCTTCGACTCGCGCATCGTGGCCACGTTGTGGTGGTGCTTGATGCCCGAGTACCCGGAGAGGCCGGTGGCGGTCGACTTCCAACCGCCGTCCATCGAGACGATGTTGAGGTTGACGTAGACGACCAGGTCGGACTCTGCCGCCCGCTTGTTCATGGTGACGGCCTCGTCGTGACGGGTCTTGCCCAACTCGACCATGCCGTCGGGGTCTTCGGCGTCGTGGTTGTAGAGCGCACCCTGCGGCGCGAACGCGTCGTAGACCCGGTCGCCGAGCGCGTGGCGCAACTCGTCCTCGGTCATGCGGCGGTGCAGTGCGAGAGCGGCGATCAGGTGCACGTCGTCGACACCCGCAGCGGCCGCCATGTCGAGCACCTGCTCGATGATGCGCTGGCGGATGTCGGGCTTGCGCATCGACGGGAGGGGCAGCGACAGGTCGTCGAACGCGATCGTGAGCTTCATGCCCGGCGTGAGCAGCTCCGGCAACGGGTCGTCGTCGATCGGGTTGAGCAGCGCCTGACGGATCGACTCGTCGGGATCGGGCAGGCCGGGCAGAGGCTCGGCCGGGTAGATCACGCGGGTGCGATCGGCCGGGAGCTTCTCGAGCCGGAAGTTCTCGCCGTGGTGGAACAGCAACGGCGGCGTCTGCTTGTCCACGTTGAGGACGAAGCCGGGACGAGGGGAACGCTTGCGGGGATCGATGGCCATGAGAACTCCAGGGACTCAGCCGGTGGCGCGACGCTGCATGGCGGCGACGCGCTGCTTGCGCAGGGGCCCACGCAAGGTGCGGGGCCCGATCGGGATGGTGCGGTCGGGGGCGCCGGCCGACTTCGACCAGTGCTCGATCAGCCAGCCTCGCCGCCGGGCGATGGCAGCGAGCTTGGTCTCGGCGTTGACGGCGACGGGAAAGCCGACCGCTTCGAGCATCGGGAGGTCGGAGCTGGAGTCGGCGTAGGCGACCGACTCCTTCAGGTCGAGGTCGTGCACGTTCGCGTAGTCGGCGAGCGCCTGGTAGCGGGCCTCGCCGGTCGGGGGCACGTTGGTGAGCTGGCCGTCGTAGGTGCCGTTCTTGTCGCCGAGTTCGGCGGACACGATGTGATCGAACAGCGGTCGGAGGGGTTCGACGACGACATCGAGGGCGCCGGTGATCAGCAACGTCTTGTGGCCGAGGGCCCGGTGCCGGCGGACGCGGCGGATGCCGGCCGGGAACGACTTGGTGATGAGCAGGTCGCTCATCATCTCGAGCGAGTCGGCCTGCAGACGCTCGATCGGGGCGTCCTCGAAGCGGCGGTAGAAGTAGCGCAGGAAGTCGCTGCGGTCGGCGCGGTCGAGCGACCAGAGCGTCGGTGCTTCTCGCAGGGTCTTCAGGGTGAAGCGGATGCGGTCCGGCGTGTCGAGGTGCCGGGTTGCGAGCCAGGAGTAGCTGGCGACGACATTGCTGGCGATCAGGGTGTTCTCGAGGTCGAAGACCGCCAGATGGCGATCCTCGGACAGCACGTTCTTGCGGAGCCGTTCGTTGCGATCGACCGCCGGCCCGCGGGAGGGCTGCATCTTCAGACGAGCCTGTTTGACCGTCGACGGCAGCTGGATGTCGTGGGCGTAGATCGGCCAGTCGATCGACTTCGGATCCATGTTGAAGTCGCGCTGGTCGGCCGCGTCGAGTCCGTCCCAGATCTCATACATCCGGTCGAGCTGGTACAGGGCTTCGCACTCGGTGTAGGCGCCGTAGAGTTCGACGTAGCCGCTGGCGCGTTCGAGCTGATCCTTCTGCTGCTCGAGGTCGGCGCCGATCTCGGCCTGACGGCCGCGCAGCGGCAGCGCGTCGAGGATGCGTTCGCCGGTGTTGAGCGCGAACTGGGCCCGGTTGAGCTGGCGATTGACCCGGCCGCGGCCCGGGAAGGACCACTCCGGCACCGAGATCGGCTGGTTCTTCTCGTCGTAGACGGGGTGCTCGGTGAAGAACGCCCGGACGAGATCGACGAGCTGGCCGTACTTGAACGGGTTGGCCGCACCCGATGCGATCTGGACGACGTCGGGGGTCTGTTCACCCGCTTCGTCGTAGAGCGGGCCGCGTGCGGCGGTGGCCAGGATGGTCGCGACGACCAGGTCGACGGGGATGACGTCGACCACGCCTTCGGGAACGCCGGGGAACTCCCGCAGCAGGCCGCGGGCGTAGGCGGCGATGACCGGCTCGGCCATGCGGAACCCGCGGATCCAGCCCGGAACCGGCTGTTCCAACGCCGATTCGATGATCGACGGCCGGACGATCGCCACTGGCACACCGTTGCGGGTCTCGACCAGCGAGCGCTCGCCCATCGCCTTCGTGAAGGCGTAGGCGTCGGGGAAGCCGAGGCTGGCGGCGCGACCGCGGCCGGACTGGGTCATCTGCTCGCCGACCCATTTCTGGCGGAGGTTCTCGACCCGGCCGGCGATCGCCGGCGTGCCGGCGGCGCCGAGGGTCTTGACGGCGTCGGCCTCGAGGGCACGGAGTCGTTCGGGGGTACGGCTGGCCTGCTCGGCGTCCCTGCGGGCCTGGAGGGCGTTCTCGACTTCGGCCCGCCAGTCGACGTCGACGAAGAACGGCGACTCGTCGACCATCTGTTCGGGTGCGTTGCCCCGCCGTGAGCCGGCGACGTAACACGTCGACACGGCGACGAGGTAGCCCGCCTGGCCCGGCTCCAGGCCGCCGGGTGTGGCTTCGATGCGGGCGTCGGCCGCGGCCCGCAGCGCGGCGGCGACCCGCCCGGGACCGAGCAGGTTGACCTGCACGGCGTCGTCGAGGGCGGAGTCGAAGCTGACCGTCGCCGCGGAGTGCACGGCGATGTCGACGCTGCTCAGGATTGCGAGGCCCGCGTCGTCCAGCCCGAGGAGGTCCTCGCCGACGTCGCCCTTGACGGCGGTGACCCGCCGATCGCACATCTGGTCGAAGGTCTCGCCCTCGAGGCCGCCGGCGGCGACCGGATCGTCGGCGAAGGCGGCGCGGAGGGTGTCGAAGGCGTCGTTCTTCAAGATGTCGCGCTTGACGCGGTTGTCGGCGCCGCGACGGCCTGGGCGCACGATCAGCACGAGGTCGCAGTCGGGGACCTGACGCAGGAACCGTTCGACGAGCGCGGTGCCGAGGAAGCCGGTCGCGCCGGTGATGGCGATCCGCTTGCCGGAGAGATTCTCCCTGATCACGAGGTCAGTTCTAGCACCGCTCTCTACCAATTGGTAGAGGATCCGTGTCAGAGTGGGCGCCATGGCCGAGAGCACCCGGGACCGCATCCTCGATGCGGCGCTGCGCGCGTACGGGACCGACGGCTTCGCCGCCACGTCGCTCGATGCGCTCGCCGCCGAGCTCGGGATTCGCAAGCAGACGATCCTGTACTACTTCCCGTCCAAGCAGGCCGTCTTCGAGGCCGTCGTCGATCGGGCTGCGACCGATCTGGTCAAGGTCTTCGAGCAGGAGGCGTCCCGGGGGTTGACCGGCCTCGACCAGGTCGAGGCGATCGTGAAGCGGGTCTTCCGGCTCGCCGTTCGTACCCCGGAACTCCTCGGGCTCATCCGGGAGGTCACCCGGCCCGGGTCGTTGTCGATCGATCGGCTCGCCGATCACACGGCGCCGATCTTCGATCGTGCTCGCGACTTCCTCCTGCGAGAGATGGACGCCGGCCGTCTGCGTCGCAGCGATCCGGAGATGCTGCTGCTGTCGCTCTACTCGACGGTGGTGGGCGTGGCGACCGAGCTGGAGGTGCAGCGGGCGATGGGCCTGTCGGCGACGCTGCGCGGTGCGGTCGCTCGCCGTCAGGAACTGATCCGGTTCCTGCGGGCCGCGCTCGAGCCGGTCTGAGCGGACCCGGTCTAGGGTCCGGCTGTGCAGCTCGGTGTCGTCGATCCCGCAGACCCGATCGACCGGCAGGTCGCCGCGATGGACGATGCCTGTCGGTCGCTCGGCTTCTTCCGGATCCCGATCGACGTCGTCGACCGCGATGTGCGAGACGCCGCGTGGGGTACGGCGACGGCGTTCTTTGCGCTCGACGAAGCGACGAAACGCGAGATCGAGTTCCCCGAGCCCGGGTATCCCTACGGCTACTCGCCGTACCGGGCCGAGACGCTGGCGAAGTCGCTCGACGACCTCGAGGCTCAGCCGGACCTGAAGGAGTCGCTGTCGGTCGGTCCCGACTGCGGCCCGACCCGCACCCCCGTCGACGGCGAGGAGTGGATCATGTCGCCGAGCCTCTGGCCGAGCGCGATTCCCGACCTCCGGACCGCCTGGACCGCCTATTACCGGGCGCTCAGCGACGTCGGCGCACAGCTGATGACCATCATGGCCCTCGCCCTCGACCTGCCCGGCGACCACTTCGCCCCCTACATCGATCGCCCCATCACCTCCATGCGGGCGATCCACTACCCGGGCACCGACGCCGCCCCGCTCGACCCGCCGCGGGCCGGCGCCCACAGTGACTCGCTGCGGGCCGGCGCCCACAGTGACTACGGGACGTTCACGATCCTGCGCACCGACGACGTCCCTGGCCTCGAGATCGTCGCCTCCGACGGCACGTGGACCCCGGTCGAGCCGGATCCGGACTTCTTCGTCGTGAACCTCGGCGACACCATCGCCCAGTGGACCAACGACCGCTGGCGCTCGACCCTCCACCGGGTCGTACCCGCCCCCGAACCGCGCCACTCGTTCGCCTTCTTCCACATGGCGAACTGGGACGCGACGATCGAGTGTCTTCCGACCTGCCTCGCTCTCGGCGAGACGCCGAGCCACGAACCCGCACAGGCAGGACCCTGGCTGATGCGGAAGTTCCAGTCGACGGTGGGCTGATCGATCGTCGAGCCGGGCGCGATCACGCAGCCCTCGGCTCGGCCGGTCTTCGTCGGCGATCGGTGCGGTGACGGTGAGCGAGCGAGTGGTCGTGGTGACAGAGGAGTTCGAGATTGTCGATGTCGGTGGGCCCGCCATCGCCGAACTCGGTCGGATGGTGGGCCTCGCACCGCGACGGGTCGGCACCGCACCGGACGCAGCCTCGATCGCGGTCGATCAAGGCGATCCACTGCTGACGGCTGGCGAGACGCCGTGACCGACCGAGGTACAGCGGTTGCCCGTCGGTGCCGTAGACGATGCCGACGACCTCCGCAGCCGGCCCCAGATCCATGAGGAGCGAAGCGGGAACCGGCTCGCCTTCGGTGAACTCTGCTTCGCCGGTACGGGCATCGAGATGGATGATCACCATGTGCCTCGGGTGGGGTCGGCCAGCCTCGGCCAGTGGCTCGCTGGCCTCAGCCTCGGCCTCGGCCGGCGGCGCGATGAGGTGAACCAGCGCATCGAGTCGGCGCTGCGCCGATGATCGGACCTCGTCGGGCGAACCGTCCCGGCCGCCGTCCTCGCGCCAGAGTCGGTCGACGTGCTTGTCGAGCGCCTTCACGGCTCGCCGACCTGCTTCGCCATCGAAGACGGCGTGGAGGTGGGTCATGCCGTCGTCGGTGGTCCACCAGTTCGCCTCGCGAGCGGCGAGTTGGCGCTGCCGGCGGGCTTCCTTCTGTTCGTTGCGTAGTCGCCGATTCGTCCACGTGCGCGCTTGCTTCGCGAAGAGGTCGGCCGGAAGCTCGGCAGCCCTCGATGCGAGCGTGTCGGCGGCTTCAGGCGAGGTCGCTTCCGCCGCTGCCGTTGCAGCCTGGGCGTGCTCGCTGCCGATCTTCCCCTGGGCCAGGGCCTCGGCCATCCGCGGCATCTGCCGCAACGCCGATGCCGCCGTCGCCGTCTTCTTCGCTTGGCGGGCGGAGGCGTGGGTGATCGACCGCGTCACCGTCGCCGCATCGGCCCCGGAGTCAGCGAGCTCGTCGATGGCGGCAGTGAACGCCAGCCGGCGCTCCTCCGCGCGCTTCTCGAGCCGGTACAGCTCATCGATGACACCGAGGAGCTCCGGGCGCGAGAGACCGTGGGGATCGAGGGCGCTCAGTCGCTCGTGCTCCGCCGTGAACATGAGGGCAGCGTACACGAACATATGTTCGTGTACAAGCCGAAACGGCCACGATCCCCGAGGAGATCCAGAGCGCGCGATGCTCCGGCGCCACGGTCTCAGCGCGACGGCCTGAGCGCGACGGCCTGAGCGCGACGATCTCGGGCGACGGACGGGCGCGACCCGGGACCTAGTGGTCGGTTCGGGTGTGGCGCCGGTTGCGTTCGTGCCGGGCGATCGCGAGCTCGACCAGCCGATCGATCAGCGACGGGTAGTCGAGCCCCGAGGCCTGCCACATCTTCGGGTACATCGAGATCGGGGTGAAGCCCGGCATCGTGTTGATCTCGTTGACGAGCCATCCCCGGGTGCGGGCCGGGTCGCGCGAGCCGTCCTCGTAGAAGAAGTCGACCCGCGACAGGCCTTCGACCTTGCAGGCGCGATAGGCGCCGATGGCGAGGCGCTGCATCTCGGCGAGCTCGTCGGCGGAGAGCGGCGCCGGGATGAGCAGATCGGCGCCGTCCTCGTACTTGTCCTCGTAGTCGTAGAAGTCGGCACCCGGCACGATCTCGCCGGCGACGCTCGCCTCGGGTTCTTCGTTGCCGAGCACCGCGATCTCGATCTCGCGTCCGATGACCTCCTCTTCGAGGATCACCTCGCGGTCGTAGGTCGCTGCGAGTTCGATGGCCGCCTGCACCTCGTCTTCGTCGGTGGCTCGTGAGACCCCCACCGACGAGCCCATGTTGGCGGGCTTCACGAACATCGGGAGGCCGAGCTCGGCGATCGCCGCCTGGACCTCGATGCCGAGGTCGACGACGCCGCCGTCGGGGCGCCGCACCACGTCGTCGTCCACGGTGATCCACCGGTAGGCGCACTGAGGGAGGCCGTGGCTGGCGAGGTGATCCTTGAATGCGACCTTGTCCATGCAGAGCGCCGAAGCCAGCACCCCGGCCCCGACGTAGGGCACGCCGGCGAGTTCGAGCAGGCCCTGCATGGTGCCGTCCTCGCCCATCGGACCGTGCAGAACCGGCAGCACGACGGTCGTCTGGCTGTCGCTCGACGCGAGCGCCGGCAGCGCGTCGACCGCCGGGCCCGCTGCGGTGAGGTGGTCGGGCATCGCGTCGGCTCCGGCCTCCAGCGCTGCGATCGCCCCCTCGGCCAGCACCCAGGCACCGTCGCGGGTGATGCCGATCGGCTCGACGTCGTAGCGGGCCGGGTCGACCGCAGCGAGGACGTGGCGAGCCGACACACACGAGACGTCGTGCTCGGCGGACCGGCCGCCGAAGAGGACGACGAGGCGAACCCGGTCGTTGGGATTGCGGTCGTGGCTGGTCACGGGACCGACGGTAGTCGTGCCACACTCGCCCCATGCGTTGGGTCACGAGCGACATCGCCGCTGCGGTCGGGGGCGAGCTGACGGGTGACGACGTCGCCGTCGACCGGGTCACGCAGGACTCCCGCGAGATCGACCGCTCGCTGGGCGACTGGTTGTTCGTGCCGCTGATCGCGGCGCGCGACGGACACGACTTCGTGCCCGGTGCGATCGCGGCCGGCGCTGTCGCCACCCTCGCCTCGCGCCCGGTCGATTCGGCGGGAGCAACCGTCGTGCGGGTCGACTCGACCGACCAGGCGCTGCTGGCGCTCGGCACCGCCGCGCGGAACCGGCTCGACGATGCCGCCGTGGTCGGCATCACCGGATCGGTCGGCAAGACCACGACCAAGGACCTGCTCGCCGCCGTGCTGCGCGAGGACCGATCCACGCACGCCAACATCCGCTCGTTCAACAACGAGATCGGCGTGCCGCTGACCCTCCTCGGCGCACCCGAGGGCACCGAGGCGGTCGTGTTGGAGATGGGCGCACGCGGCGTCGGGCACATCCGCATGCTGTGCGAGATCGGCCGCCCGACGCTCAGCATCGTCACGACTGTGGGCGCCGCCCACACGAGTGAGTTCGGCAGTGTCGACGCGGTGGCGGTCGGCAAGCGCGAGATCGTCGAGTCGCTGCCGGCGGCGGCCGACGGAGGCGTGGCCGTGTTGAACGCCGACAACCCGCTCGTCGCCGCGATGGCCGCCCACACCGACGCTCGGGTGGTCACCTTCGGGGCCGACGCCGACGTGCGAGCGACCGACGTCCGCCTCGGTGACGACCTCGCCCCGTCGTTCCGGCTGGTCGCGGCCGAGGGCGAGATCGACGTGTCGCTCGGCGGACGAGGTGTGCACCTGGTCGACAACGCACTCGCGGCAGCCGCCGCGGCGCTCGCACTCGGCGTTCCGATCGCCTCGGTGGCCTCGGGTCTTGCTCGGCCCCAGATGTCGCCCAACCGGATGGCGGTGCACACGACCGCGTCGGGCGCCCGCATCATCGACGACAGCTACAACGCCAACCCGATGTCGGTCACCGCAGCCCTCGAGGCGCTAGCGGTCGGTTCCGCCGAGCGCCGGATCGCAGTGCTCGGCGTGATGGCCGAGCTGGGCGACGAGCACGCAGCCGAACACGAGCGGATGACGGGATTGGCGCGAGAACGGGGCATCGAGGTGATCGCCGTCGGCACGCCCGACTACGGCCCGGACGCTGCGCATGTCGCCGACATCGACGAAGCGATCGATCGGCTCGGGCCGATCGGAGCGGGCGACGCCGTCCTCGTGAAGGGCTCGCGGGTCGCCGGCCTCGAGCGCCTGGCCGCTCGACTGCTCGACTAGCGAGGGTCGACCGGCAGGTCGTCGGGCGGGAGCGGCACGTTGCTGTCGAGCCAGCGCCGCAGCTTCTCGGCATCACAATCTGGGCACAGCCAGATGACCTTCATGCCCTGGATCGAGAGCTGGGTGCCCCGGCTCTTGTCGAGGATCGCCTGGAGTGCGTCGCGCAGGTCGGTCCGGCCACACGTCTCACAGCGGGGGGTGAGATCGCGCTCCCAGACCGCGCCGCATTCACCGCAGGTGATCTCGATCGTGCCGTCCACGTCGCGGCCGTCGAGGTTCTCGTCCTCGTCGCAGTTCGGGCACACGACCAGCGGCATGGCTGTGAGGGTAGTGAGCGATCATGGAAGACTCCCGGCATGGCCGACGTCCCGGATTTCCGATCGATCACCGTCGAGGCACTCGCTGCCTCGGTCCGAGCGGGGGAGCGCACGGCCCGCCAGCTGACCGATGCGGCGCTCGATCGCATCGACGCCCACGACGCAGCGCTCAACGCCTTCGTCGCCGTCGATGCCGACGGGGCTCGCTCGCAGGCCGACGCGATCGACCGCCGCATCGCGGCCGGCGAGGACGTCGGGCCGCTCGCCGGCATCCCGATCGGGGTGAAGGATCTCGAGGACGCCGTCGGTTTCCGCACCACCCGCGGCGCCGCCCATCTCGCCGACTCACCGTTGCTCGATCACGACTCGACCGAGGTCGCCCGCCTCAAGGCGGCCGGGTGTGTCGTGGTCGGCAAGACCAACACGCCGGAGTTCGGGTTCGTCGGCGACACCTACAACCCGACCTTCGGGGCGACGAAGAACCCGTGGAACACCGTGCGCTCGCCGGGCGGGTCATCGGGCGGCACATCCGCGGCCGTCGCCGGCGGTCTGGTCCCGTTGGCGACCGGCTCCGATGGCGGAGGTTCGATCCGGATCCCGTCGGCGCTGTGCGGCATGTCGGGGTTCAAGCCGACCCAGGGTCGGATCCCTCATGGGCCGGCACCGATGGGCGCCGCCGACCTGTCGACCATCGGCCCCATGGCTCGCCGCATCCGTGACGTGGCGCTGGCGCTCGACGTCGTCGTCGGGCCGAGTCCCGACGACCTGCGATCGTTGCCTCACCCGGGAGGGTCGTTCCGTTCGGTGTGTGACTCGGCGGCGCCGCCGAGTCGGCTGCTCTACTGCCCCTCGGTCGACGGATCCGAGATCGACGCCGAGGTCGCGGCGATCACGATGGGCGCCGTCGATCAGCTCCGCGATGCCGGGGTGGAAGTCGTCGAGGTCGATTCGCTGCTCCCCGACGTCTTCTCGCCGTTCCTGCTGCTCTTCTTCGGCGGCATGGTGCCGGCCTACCGGTCGATCATGGGCACCGACGCGTTCGAGGCCGTCACGCCGGATCTGCAACGCATCCTCGTCATGGCCGACGAACGTCTCACCCCCGACTCGATCGAGGAGGCCCGCAAGGACGCCCAGACGAACTCGATCCTGCTCGCCGATGCGATGGCCGGGTTCGACGCCCTCATCACGCCGACCGTGATCGGGCAGACGCCCGTCTCGGAGCGTCCGGGCACCATCAACGGCGAAGAGGTCCTGGGCTGGGTGGGCAACACGTTCGGCTTCAACGTCACCCGCCGCCCCGGCGGCACGACTCCGATCGGGCTCACCGCCGACGGCATGCCCCTCGGCCTGCAGATCATCGGGCATCAGCTCGAGGATCTCCGCACCGTGCAGCTCACCGCCTGGTGCGAGGACCTCTTCGGCCACGATCTCGTCGCCCCGTTCCCGTCATGAGCGTCCGCGTCACCGGCCACGATCATGTCGTGATCTGTGTGAGCGATCCCGAGCGATCGCTGGCCTGGTACCGCGACAAGCTCGGCCTCGAGGTCGAACGGGAGGCCGAGTGGCGGGCCGGCGAGGTGCCGTTCCCGTCGATCCGAATCGATGAGGGGACCGTCATCGATCTGTTCGCCGCGGAGCGCTCGGGCCAGAACATCGACCACATCGCGATGCGGGTCGCCGACGACGTCGATCTCGATGCCGTCGCTGCGTCGGCGGACTTCGACGTCGTGCGTGGACCGATCTGGGTCTGGGGCGCGAAGGGCGACGGATGGGCGCTGTACGTGCGTGACCCCGATGGCAACACGATCGAGCTCAAGCAGTACGGCGGCGATCCGCCGTCCTGATGGGATCGGCGGGCCGATCCGGTATCGTTGCCGTCCTTCGGGCCGTTAGCTCAGCTGGCTAGAGCGCTGCCTTCACACGGCAGAGGTCACTGGTTCAAGTCCAGTACGGCCCACCACATCATCGGACGGCGACCTCCTCGGGGGTCGCTGTTTCGCGTCACGGCGGCAGTCCGGCCACGCCCGAGTGCGAGCCGGCGTCAGTCACAGACGGTGGGGAACGGCTGACTCGGTGTCTTCGCTGCGCAGACGTGCTCGAGATCGAACCGGTCGATGATGTCGTCGACGTCGCGGCGGAACCACGCCTCGTGCTGTTCGCCGTTGCACGCGTTGCCGGCGGTTCGGGCGAGGAGACCGCCCGCACCGAACGTGAGGTGGGCATAGCGGTCGCTGCGAACCGCCAGGGCGACGAGGGCATGCGTCGATCCGTAGGACTCACTCACCCCGCGCTCGATGTCGTATCCAGCCGCCTCGAGGTTCGAAGCGATCGTCTCGAAGAGCTCCAGTTCTGCCTCGAGCTCGGTCGAGCCGATCTCGCGATAGTCGGTCGCGGGGTCGATCCTCCACGCTCGGGCTGACGCGACTGCGCCGTTGGAGCATGCGTCGTCTTCGGTTGCGACACGGATCCCTCGAGTGACCTCGTAGACCCCCGGGGGGAGTGCGTCGAGGACGTTGACGACGACCGAGCGGGCCGCCCACCGGTTGTTGCTGACGACCCGGTAGCCACCCCAGCCGACCAGGGTGGCGATCAGCCACAGGCCGAGAATCACGCGGCGCTTCGAGAACCGACCGAAGCCCTTGGTCAAGCCCACGAAGCAGGTGAGGAAGACCAGCACGACCGCGAGTGCGATGGCTGCGGTGAGCCACAGACCCCAGGCGGGCCATGGGCTGGTTCCTCCACCGATCATGAGGTCCTATCGATCGGTGAACCTCGTTTGTTGAGCGTCGTGCGGCACGGCGCGAGGTTTCGGACCAGCTGGCGGTCGAGCTGAGGCGGCCGGATGCGGCGGGCTGAGACTCATGTCACGCAGGGATCGACCGAGAATTCCTGGATGGAGTCCGACGGCGACGACGCGGCCGGGCGGCGCCTCGCCCGCTATGCAGCGGTCGTCGACGCGCTCGGGGCGCCGGCGGCGATCGTGGACGCACACGGTGCCGTGGTGCATCAGAACCGCTGGGTCGAAGGTCCTCGTGACCAGCAGCTCCTGCGTCCGGGGGTCGACCTGAGCACCGGTGCCTGCGAGGGCCACGACGGGTCGTCTCAGTGGCGGGTTCGCCCCATCGGCGATGACGACCTCCTCCTGGCCACGCCGTACCACGGCAACGCCGATCACGTGTTGCGCATGTTCTTCAGCGGCAGCGACCTCCTGTTCGTCGTGTACAACCACGAGGGCCTGATCGTCGAGGCGAACGACACCTGGACCGACGTGCTCGGCTATGCGCCCGACGAGCTGTACGGCGTGGATTCGTGGTCGCTGGTCACCGAGGACGACGTCGTCACCCGGTCCGGTGTCGAGAAGGAGCTGCGAGAGACCGGCCGGTCGGCACCGTCGTGGAAGATGCGGGCCGCCGACGGGACCGAACGGCTCGTCCAGTGGACGCTTCGCTATGACCAACGGCTCGCGCAGTGCTTCGGGATCGGACGAGAGCTCGATGCCGATGTGCGCCGAGCTGACGAGCTACACCGGCGGGCGTACACCGATCCGCTCACCGGGCTGTCGAATCGGCTTCGGCTCGTCGCCGAGCTCGATCGCGCCGCGGTCGACGGCGCGGCCCCGTCGGTTCTCTTCTGTGATCTCGACGGCTTCACGGCGGTCAACGACTCGCTGGGCCATCGCTGCGGCGATCAGCTGCTCGAATCCCTCGGTCGGCGACTCGCCGGCGTGGTGGAGGGCGGCTCCGACATCGTGGCGAGGGTCGGCGGGGACGAGTTCGTCGTGCTGCTGCCCGACTCGAGCCTCGACGACGCGCTGCAACGGGCCGAACTCGTCCTCGAGGAGGTCGCTCGCCCGTTCGTGATCGGCGGCCGTGCCATCACCATCGGCGTGAGCATCGGTGTCGCCACGGCAACCGCGGGCGCGTCGTTCGAAGCCGAGCAGCTCCTTCGCCAGGCCGACATGGCTGCCTACGAGGCGAAGCGGACCGGCCGCGGACGAGTCGTCGCGTTCGGTGACGCCCTCCGCAGCGCCGCGGATCGACGCATCGCCGTCGAGGTCGGTCTCCGGGACGCGATCGCCACGGGTGGGATCGAGATCCAGCTGCAACCGATCGTCGCCCTGCCTGGCACGGGCATCGTCGGGGTCGAGGCCCTGATGCGGTGGCGGGATTCGAACGGTGAGCTCCACCTGCCCGGCTCCTTCGTCGACGTGGCCGAGGCGGCCGGGCTCATGCCCGCAATCGGCGAGACCGTGCTGCGTTCCGCCCTCGACGCCGTCGCCCCTGTGCACCGCTCGGGCCGGCCGTTGGTCGTCTCCATCAACGCCTCGGGTTCTGAACTCGCGGCGCCGGGGTTCGTGACGCGCCTCACCACCGCCATCGACGAGGCCGGCGTGGACCCGTCGCTCGTGCTGCTCGAGGTGACCGAGGCCATCGCCCTGGCGGACGACGGTGTCGTGTCCGGGGTGCTCTCCGCCGTGCAAGCGGCCGGCGTGCGGGTCGCCCTCGACGACTTCGGTACCGGCCATTCGTCGTTGTGGCATCTCCGCCGCCTGCCGGTCGACGTCTTGAAAATCGATCGGTCGTTCGTCGCCGAGGTCGTCGACGACAGCGCGACGCGAGCCATCGCTGCGGCGATCGTCGGTCTCTGCAAGGAGATGGCCATCGATGTGATCGTCGAGGGGGTCGAGACGACCGAGCAGGCGGCCGCAGTCGAGCAGATCGGTGGCTCGATCGTGCAGGGCTTCCTGTTCCACCGCCCGCTACCGGTCGAGTCCTTGCATGCGTTGCTGGGCACGACCCGGTCCTCGGCGACGGTTCAAGTTCAGTACGGCCCGTCACATCACCGAGGCGGCGGCTGATGACGGCCCGGTTCGCTCGTGCCAGGCCGGATCCGCTCAGACCAGCTCACCGAGTTCGATGAGTCGGCGTCGGGTGGACTCATGGAGGGTGGTGTCGTCTTCGGACAGGTCGACGTCGAATCGGCACGGTTGTGCGATCGTCCACGGAGTGTCGACGTAGATTTCCACGCGGCCGCCCTTCGGGGCGCTCACGTACAGCGACCAGGTCGATCCGTGGCTGACCGTTTCGACGTGCGTGGCCGCCGCGGTTGCGGTACGCAGGCGCGTTCGGAGCTCGTCGAGCGATGCGACGCGAAAGGCGACGTGGTCGATCACGCCCGCAAGCGATCCGGCGTCGGCCGCCTGACGAAGTACGACCTGATGGTGTGTCGCCGGGTCGCTGGTGAGGAAGACCATCTCGCCCTCGCCAGGCGCCGTCGAGCGGTCGGTCTCCCAGAACCCGAGCGGTCCGCACCAGAACGCCTCAGCGACCGTGAGGTCCTCCACGGCGAGTTCGAGGTGGTCGATCACCGGCATGGTCCGCCTCCCTTGGCTTTGCTGACGTGTCAACAACCTAGCTGTTTGCTGACGTGTCAGCAAGCTACGTAGCATGTCGCGATGACCGGCACTCCATGGCTCGATCACGACGAAGCTCGTGCGTGGCGAGCGCTTCGTCGGGTTCACCTCCTCGCCATGGCCGAGGTGAACCGTGACCTTCACGCCGACAGCGGCCTCTCGGAGGCCGACTACGAGGTGCTCAGCACGCTGTCGGAGGTCCCGGGACGCGCTGCTCGCTTCCGCGACCTCGCGGCAGCGATCCGCTGGTCGACCAGTCGCCTCTCCCATCAGCTCGGGCGAATGGAAACGCGCGGGTTGGTCGCGCGGCGACGAGCGCCCGAGGACGGCCGTGGATCCGACGTCGAGCTGACCGAATCGGGATGGTCGGTTCTTTCGCTCGCAGCGGTGGATCACGTGCGATCCGTCCGGCGTCACGTCTTCGATCACCTCACCGCCGAGCAGACGAAGCAGCTCGCCGACATCGCCTCGAGCATCGCGGCTGCGCACGAAGCCGACAGCAGCGACCACCCCTAGCAGGGTCTCACGGCATCGAGATCCAGGCGCATTGCGCGCTCAGGATGCGAGGGCGTCGATCTTCGACTGGGCCTGGCCCGCTGACCAGCCGGCCATCGTGTCGCTCCCGCCGTCGCCGTCGACGAAGGCGAAGAAGGGGATGCCGGTCACGCCCCACTCACTCCCGAGGGAGCTCGCCTCGGAGCCGGTGAGATGGCTGAACCCGCCCGTGCCGGTGTCGGCGATGAACTCGTCGATGGCGCTGGACGAGCCGTCGAGAGCCACCCCGATGAACTCGATGCCGGGATTGTTGCGCTGAAGCTCTGCGACCGCAGGGCCTGCCGAACGGCAATGCGGTCACCACGGTGCCCAGAACCACAGGACCTGGTCGGGCGCCGCCACGACGGCGGTGGTCGTCGGGGGTTGGCTGGTGGTCGTGGTCGGCGCAACCGTCGTCGTCGGCGCCGCGGTCGTGGTCGGCGTAGCGGTGGTCGTCGGCGGTGTGGTCGTCGTGGCGGGAGCGGCGCTCGTCGATGTCGAGGCCGGCGCGGTGGTGGTGCTGTCGGCGCTGACGGTGTCGGCGTCCTCGGCGGTGGCCGGGGTGAGATCGTCGACTTCGCGGGCCGCCGCCGGGTCACCGGTCTCGATCGGAACCGTCGTCGGCGCCGCAAGCTCGCGGCTCGCCGTCTCGGTCTCGACGGCGGTGGTGCCGCTGCTGCAGGCGGCGGCGATCAGACAGAGTGCGGCACAGGCCGCCACACGAAACGACATCCCACCGAGGCTTCGGCGCCGAACGCCTCCGGCTTGAACCGGATGTCAGGTTCGGTCCCGAGTGTCGGCGGTCGCCGCCCGGCCGGGGTCAGTTCTTCTCGACGAAGCGCCGGGCCTTCGCCCGCTTGCCGCGGATCGTGGTGCCGTTGATGGCCTGGATCGTCGAGTCGACGGCCGCCTCGGGCACGCCGACCACCGAGTAGTGCTCGGAGATCCGGATCGGTCCGATGTCGCGTCCGGTCAGCTCGGTCTCGTTGGCGATGCACCCGACCAGGTCGCCGGGTCGGATGCGCCCACGCCGACCGACGCCGATGTACACGAGCCCGGTGCCGGGTCCGACGTTGCCTCGCGGCTGGTGGCCCTTCGGCCCCTTGCCGCCCTTGGGGCCACGGTCACGGTCGCGAGGCTTGCGCTCCGATGCGTCGGGGATCTCGACCTCGTCGGTGGTCGCACCTCGCGCCTGGTGGAACAGCTTGATTGCGGCGAGGGCGATGTCGCGCTCGCCGCCGTCGGCCACCAGCTCGAAGAGCACCGGCTCGTAGTCGGTGAGGTCGTGCGACATCATCGCCTCACGAACCGCCTCGACCGTGACCTCGACCTGCCGGGCTCTCAGGTCGCCGACCGTGGGGATCTTCTCGATCTCGATCTCCTGCTTGGTCAGCCGCTCGATGTTGTGCAGGAGGCGTCGCTGGCGAGGTTCGGCGAGCGTGATCGCCACGCCCTCACGGCCGGCTCGTCCCACTCGGCCGATCCGGTGGACATAGCTCTCCGGCGAGGAGGGCACGTCGTAGTTGACGACATGGGTCAGCGTGTCGACGTCGAGCCCACGGGCGGCGACGTCGGTCGCGACGAGCAGTTCGGCCGTGCCGTCCTTCAGCCTCCCCATGACCCGGTCGCGTTGTTGTTGATCCATGCCGCCGTGCAACGCCTCGGCCCGGTAACCCCGGCCGTTCATCGTCGTGGTCAGTTCGTCGACCTCGCCCCGCGTCCGGCAGAACACGATCGTGGCGACGGGTGCCTCCATGTCGAGCACCCGGCCGAGCGCGTTCGCCTTGTGCTGGCGCATCACCAGGTAGGCGGTCTGGCGGACCCGCGCCCGTTCGGCGACCGTGTCGGCCGCCGCGATCTTCACGCGGACCGGATCGCGCTGGTACGTCTGTGCGATCTTCTCGATGCGGGCGGGCATCGTGGCGGAGAACAGCACCGTCTGCCGCTCGGTGGGGGTCTGTTCGAGGATCGTCTCGATGTCCTCGGCGAAGCCCATGTCGAGCATCTCATCGGCCTCGTCGAGCACGACGGTGCGGATCGCATCGAGCGCGAGCGAGCCGCGCCGGATGTGATCGATCGCGCGACCGGGGGTGGCGACGACGACGTGGACCCCGCGGCGCAGCGCCTGGAGTTGGCGGGGGATCGGTTGGCCGCCGTAGATCGGCACGACCTTGAGGCCCTGGCCGCGCCCGTAGGCGTGCATCGCCTCACTGACCTGCACGGCCAGCTCCCGTGTCGGCACGACGATCAGGGCCTGCGGGACGGGATCGCCGCCCGGCTCGATCGCCTCCAGGATCGGCAGTGCGAAGGCGGCGGTCTTGCCGGTGCCCGTCGCCGCCTGGCCGACCAGATCGGCGCCCTCGAGCAGCTTCGGGATCGCCTCGCGCTGGATCGGGGTGGGCTCCTCGTACCCGAGCTCGTCGAGGCGGGCGAGTATCCCGTCCCGCAGCCCGAGCGCGGCGAAACCGCTCGATTCGTGATCGTCGAGGGGTGATTCGGGCTCGGACATGCGGCAGCAACTTCCAGAAGGGCGACAGATGAGGCTACGCCGTGCCCTCGCGTTGCGACGCGATCCCTCGAGCCGAGCCGAGACGGCGCTCGACGGAGCCCGACTCAGCGGCCGGTGGCTCAGCCGATGCTGACGGGCACGGCGGTGGAGGTGAGCTCCTCCTCCGGCGGCTCGAACCGGGTGAGGTCGATGCCCTCGACGGCGGCCTTGTACTCCTCGATGGTGGGTGTGCGGCCGCGCACCGACGAGAGCACGACGACGGGGGTCGAGGCGAGCAGCGACTCGCCCTTCTTCTCGTCGGAGTCACGCACGACCCGGCCCTGGAACAGGCGGGTGGACGTGGCCATGACCGTGTCACCCGGTTCGGCCTTCTCCTGGTTGCCCATGCAGAGATTGCAGCCGGGGCGCTCCAGGTAGAGGATGTTCTCGTAGCCGGTGCGGGCGACGTTCTTCGGGTCGGTGTCGTCGAACTCGAAGCCGGCGTAGCGGCTGAGCAGCTCCCAGTCGCCCTCGGCCTTGAGCTCGTCGACGATGTTGTACGTCGGGGGAGCGACGACGAGCGGGGCCTTGAACTCGACCTCGCCGTGCTGCTCCTCGAGGTTGCGCAGCATCTGGGCGAGGA
>JBCCWI010000085.1:0-18027 GCA_039193795.1 Actinomycetota bacterium
GGCCGACTAACCACCGCCCCCCGCCCCCCGTCGCCGGAAGTCCATCGGCCGTCAGGCCGTTCGCTCGATCAGAGCGCCTTGATCGCCCGGTAGAGGCGGGCGAGGAGCGCCGCCATCTCCTGGCGGTTCAGGTTGCGCTCCGGGGCGTAGGTGGTCGGGCTGGTGCCGTTGATGATCTCCAGATCGACCAGGCAGGCGATGTCGGCCTTGGCGAAGGAGTTCTCCCGCACGTCGGTGAACGAGTGATCGTTGGCGAAGCAGGCGCCACCGAGGACTTCACGCCAGAGGCGGGCCATCAGCGCCGCGGCCTGCTCACGGGTGAGCGGTGCCGTCGGGGCGTAGGTGGTCGGGCTGGTGCCGTTGATCACGCCCATGTCGTTGAGGCAGTTGATGTCGGCCTCGGCGAACGAACCGGCGATGTCGGTGAAGCCCTTGTCGCTGGAATCGCAGTCGGGGATGACGAACGGGGTGGGAGCGCCGACCGAGTCGTCGTCGCCGCCGGTGTCGTCGCTGTCATCGCCGCCGACATCGATCGGGTCGGTGTCGCCCGGGTCGTCGTCGGGATCGTCGCCGACGTCCTCGGTCGAGTCGATACCGAGCTGACCGGCGTCGTTGTTGCCCCAGCAGCGCAGGGTGCTGTCGTCGAGCACGGCGCAGGTGTGCTGGTTGCCGGTGGTCACGGCGACCGCGGTGCGCCCGTCGCCGAGATCGACGGCCGGAAGGTCGTCACCCATCTCGTCGGCGTCGTCGCCGCGATCCTCGGTGTCGCCGTAGCCGAGCTGACCGGAGTCGTTGCGGCCCCAGCACTTGAGGTCGCCGTTGTCGAGGATCACACAGTTGTGGTTGGCGCTCGTCGAGATCGCCACCGCCGTGCGGCCGGCACCGAGGTCGACGGCGGGCAGCGCGTCGCCCATCTCGCCACCGTCGTCGCCGAGCTGGTCGTCGTTCTCCTGGCCGAGCTGACCGAACAGGCTCGTACCCCAGCACTTGACGGAGCCGTCGTCGAGGATGGCGCAGGTGTGGCGATCGCCGGTGCTCAGCGCAGCGGCGGTGCGGCCGGTGCCGAGTGCGATCGGGTCCAGATCGTCGCCCATCTCCATGTCGGCGTCGCCGATGTCGAGGTCGTCGCCCTGGCCGAGCTGCCCCTCACCGCCGTCGCCCCAGCACTTGACGGTGTCGTCGTCGAGGATGGCGCAGGAGTGGATGTCACCGAGGCTGACCGCTTGGGCGGTGCGGCCGGTGCCGAGGTTGACCGTGGCGAGGAAGTCGCCCATGTCGCCGGCGACCCCGCCTCGGTTCTCCTGATCACCGAGGCCGAGCTGGCCGGAGCTGTTGCGGCCCCAGCACTTCAGGCTGTCGTCGTCGAGGATCGCACAGGTGTGGTCGCGGCCGGCGACCAGCGACACGGCGGTGCGGCCGGTGCCGAGGTTGCTGGTGGCGAGATCATTGCCCATCTCGTCGGGCTCGTTGCCGATGTCGTTGAACGTCTCCTGGCCGAGCTGGCCGAAGTCGTTGTCGCCCCAGCACTTCACGTCGCTGGTGGTGGTGAGCACACAGGTGTGCTTGTCGCCGGTGGTGAGCGACTGTGCGGTGCGGGTACCGCCGAAGTCGACCGGCGGCAGGGCCGCCATCTCGCCGAGCTCGTCGCCTCGGTTCTCGGTGTCGCCGTAGCCGAGCTGGCCGAGGTCGTTGAGACCCCAGCAGCGGATGGTGCCGCTGTTGAGCAGGGCGCAGGTGTGCGCCTCGCCGGCGGTGATCGAGCCCGCCAGCGGGCTGCCATTGGTAACGCCGTCGGCGCCCGCAGGCGGGGCGCTGGTCAACAGCAGGGCGGAGAACAGGGACAACGTCACCAAGGACGCGATGGCACGTGCGCGCTTCCAAGCAGTCATGGGGCCCTTGTGTAACGGTCGCCCCGAACGCTGTAAAGGATCACCCCCGAATTCGCAGCGCTGAACGCCGACAAAGGGCCTTTTGGCCTATCAAGGCCGGAGCGCTGCCGCTCGTTCGTGCCGGTCAGCCGCCGCTGACGAGCTGCTCGGCGCCCTTGGGCATGGCCACGTCGTCGTCGCGGGCGTCGAGCCATCCCTCGGGCAGATGGACGTCTTTGGCCGATCCGGAGTGGCCGCGCACCATACGCATCCCACCCTCGGGGAACGGGATCTCGCGATCGAGCGCGGCGATCAGTTCCCGCATCTCCTCGAGCGAGCCGACCCGGTTGAGACGGGCCCGCATCTCCCCGCCGGCCGGGAAGCCCTTGAGGTACCAGCCGGTGTGCTTGCGGAAGTCCCGGATGCCGTGGTCCTCGCCCATCCACTCGCACAGCAGCTCGGCGTGCTCGACCATGCCGTCGAGGACCTGACCGAGGTTGGGGCGGGGAGGGACCGGCCGGCCGTCGAACACCGCGGCGAGGTCGCCGAACAGCCAGGGGCGGCCGAGGCAGCCGCGGCCGACGGTGACGCCGTCGCAACCGGTCGTGCGCATCATGCGCAGGGCGTCGTCGGCTTCCCAGATGTCGCCGTTGCCGAAGACCGGGATCGTGGTCACGGCCTCCTTGAGTTCGGTGATGCGACGCCAGTCGGCGTGGCCGGAGTAGAGCTGGTTGGCGGTACGGGCGTGCAGCGCGACCGCCTTCACCCCCTCGTCCTCGGCGATGCGGCCGGCGTCGATGAAGGTGATGGCGTCGTCGTCGATGCCGACGCGGAACTTGACGGTCACGGGCACGTCGCCGGCGTTCTTCACTGCGGCCCGCACGATCTTGCGGTAGTGCTCGCGCTTCCACGGCAGGGCGGCGCCGCCGCCGTGGCGCGTGACCTTCTTCATCGGACAGCCGAAGTTCATGTCGATGTGGTCGACCGGGATGCCGTCGACGAGGCCGTCGACCAGCAAGCGGGCGGCCTCGCCGATCGAGTACGGATCCGTGCCGTACAGCTGGATCGAGCGGGGCGACTCGTCGGGCGCGAACGCGGCGAGTTCGAGGCTCTTGCGGTGTCCCTCGACCAGCGCACGGGCCGTGATCATCTGGTTCACGTACAGGCCGGCGCCGTAGCGACGACACAGGGTGCGGAACGGTGCGTTGGTGACACCGGCCATCGGCGCGAGCACGACCGGCGGCCAGACCTCGATCGGACCGATGTGGACCGCGTCGAACTCGCCGGGGCGGGCCGGCGGTTCGGGCTCGGGGGCCGGGGAGGGAGCGGCGTCGAGATCGGTCATCGCCGATCCAGGGTAGAGGGGTGGGGGCGCGCTAGCGCGGCCAGGCCGCCTCGCTGTGGCGGGCGATCAGGTCCAGCAGCACGTCGACGTCGTCGTGGGTGACGGCCGGGTTCATGAAGATCAGTCGGAAGCAGTTGAGGCCCTCGACCGGCTGGTAGCCGACCAGAGCCGAGCCCTCGGCCTGCATCGCCGCCTTGGCCGCCGGCGCCACGGCGTGGAGTGCTGTCCGCTCCGCGTCACCGAGCGCGCCGAGGTCGAACGGTCGCAGCTCGGGCGGCACCCAGGTGAGGCACACGTTCGTGAAGTCGCCGGCGACGATGGCGGCGAGTTCGTCGCGTTCGGCGACGCGTCGTCGCACGAGGTCGGCGAGCGACACGGCATGGTCGACCCGGGCGCCCATCGCCGCGTCGCCGCGGGATTTCCAGGTCAGCCACGCCTTCAGCGCATCGACCCGACGCCCACACTGGATCGTGCGGTCGCCGGCGTCGAGGTCGGCGTTCGCCTTGTCGGGTTGGAACAGATAGTCCGCTCCGGTCGCGAACGTGGTCAGGAGCCGTTCGGGTTCGCGGACGAGCAGCGCCGTGCACTGCTGGGTCATGCCCGCCATCTTGTGCAGGTTCCACACCACCGAGTCGGCCCGCTCGATGCCCGCGCACCGATCGCGATGGGTGGCGGAGAGGAGGGCGGCGCCTCCGTAGGCCGCGTCGACGTGGAGCCAGACGCCTCGGGCCTCGCACCGGTCGGCGATCGCGTCGATCGGGTCGAAGGCGGCGGTGACGGTCGTGCCGGCGGTGGCGATGACCGCCAGGACCTCGGGTCCGTCGGCGAGGGCGCGGTCGAGGGCATCGACGTCCATCGCTCCGCTGTCGTCGGTCGCGACCGACTCGACCGCCGAGCGGCCCAGTCCCATCACGGCGGCCAGTTTCTCGGCGGAGTAGTGGCCTGATCCGCTGACGAGGATCCGCCTCGCGACACCGTCGTCGCCATCGGTGACCAGGTTCGGGTCGACGCGATGGCGGGCGAGCTGGAGCGCGTGGAGCTGCGCGAGCGACGCCCCGGCGCACATCAGGCCGGCCGGCTGCCCCTCGGCGGGTGTCCAGCCGATCAGCCGGGCCATCTTCGCCAGCAGCGCCCGTTCGATGAGGGTGAAGACCGGGGCGACCTCGTAGGTGGCGTTCGTCGTGTTGAGCGCGGCGCCGAGCCAGTCGCCCACGACGGCGAGCGGGTCGGCGCCTGCGTAGTTCTGGTTGAGGAAGTAGGGGTGGTTGGTCTGCACCGAGCGCCGCACGACCGTGTCGGCGGCGTCGACGAGCGCAGCCGGATCGACCGGTGGCGCGTCGTCGGCGAGTTCGAGGCCGACGGTGCGGGCGAAGTCCTCGGCGAGGAGGTCGGGGCCGGCCCACCGGATGACCGGTTCGTCGCGACCCGGTGGCCGGGTGATGTGGCGCAGGGCCCGCGCTGCGATCGCTTCGACCGGATCGACCGGGGCCGGCGTTCGGAAGTCGAGGAGCTGGAGACCATGGCGGACGAAGAGTTCGTCGACGACCGCCAGGGACAGCCCGATGACCCCGTTGGCGCTGCCCTCGATGCGGTCGACGAAGAGGCCGGCCGCTCCCTGCAGGCCATAGGCCCCGGCCTTGTCGTCCGCATCGCCCGAGGCGACGTACCACCGGATCTGTTCGTCGGTGATGGCGCCGGCGACCACGTCGGTCGTGTCGACGGCGGAGTGGACGACCGGTACGCCGTCGAGGTCGGTGGTCGTGACCGCCATTCCGGTCATCACCTGATGGGTGCGGTCGCGCAGGCTCGCCAACATCGCTGCGGCGTCGTCGCGGTCGTCGGGCTTGCCGAGGATCGATCCGTCGAGCACGACCGACGTGTCGGCCGCCAGGACCACGCGCCCCGGGCCGGCTGCGGCGATCGCCTTCTCGCGAGCCATCCGCTCGACGTACGCAGCGGCGTCCTCGTCGGCGAGCGGGGTCTCGTCGATCGCCGTCGGCTCGATCGTCGGGAAGACGCCGATCCGACCCAGCAGTTCTCGACGACGGGGGGATCCGGAGGCGAGGATCATCTCGAGGTCAGGCACCGGGGGAGTCTCGCACGGCGCTGCGAAGGCGCCACCCGCCCCGGCGCTTCGGCGCGTACCCTCTGTGCCATCACCAGCTCCGACCCGCCCGAACTCGACCCGACGGCTCCTCAGGCGAGCGACGAGGTCCGCGAACTCCCGCAGTCCCTCCCCGAGGCGACCAAGGAGGAGATCCGGCCCGACTCGTTCGTGGTGACCACCGGCTTCTTCCGGGCCGGCACCGATCCGATCCGACTGCCCAAGGCGGTCGAGGGCCCGCAGTACACGTCCGAACAGGCGTCGGCGGCCGCCCACGAGTTCTTCGCCGCCCTCGCCGGCGACCGCGAGTTGATCGAGGCGCACGACGATCCGATCGAACACGCCCGCGCCAACGGCTTGATGATGCTGTTCAGCCACGGTGTGGCCGAGGTCTTCGAGACCCACCTGGCCCGCATGGAGCCGGAACTGCAGACCCAGTGGCGCGACCTCATCGCCGGCGGCGCTCGCAGCGAGGCCTTCGGACCGCTCACGCTGCAGGAACGCCTCGACGAACGGGCGGTCGAGGACGCCCTCGTCACCGGTCGGCGGCAGCGGCTGGTCAACATGGCGATCGGCGTCGTCGTCATCGGCGTACTCGGCGTGGGGGCCTGGTGGGGCTGGCAGGAGTTCGGGGTCGAGGAGGAACGCACCCAGGGCGCGTTGCAGTTCGGCGATCTCGACGAGTCGCCCGACGTCGCCGCGCTCGAGGGTGGCGCGCCCGTCGTCGAACCGTTGCTGACCACCGCCCTCAGCGACACCGTGTCGGTGCTCGCGGGGGAGGGGCCGGTCGCCGACCGCGTCACCACCGCTCCGTTCTCGCGTTACCCGTATCCGCCGGGCGCGCTCGCCGCGTCGGTCTTCCAGTACGCGAATGCCGGCCATGTCGTCGTGGTCGGCCCGCCCGGCTTCGTGGACGTGTCGTGTCTGCGGGTGAGCGTCGTGACCTCCGACCTGCGTCCGCTCGACACCGTCACCCACGGTCCGTGTGTCGACCCGGTCGGTCGAGAGGCGACGGTGGGCTGCATCGGCTCCGACGCCATCTTGCTCGCGCTCGACATTCCGACCGGGTCGGTCGAGTTGCCCGAGGGCGGCACCGGCCTGGCCGACGCGATCCGGCTCCAGTTGGTCGCCGACGGTGCGCCCGAGTACGAGGTCCTGTCGATCCGCGGCACCATCGAGGTCGACCCGGACAGCGACGTCGTGATCCCGCGCTTCGGCGGCCAGGTCGGCGAGGACGTCACGTTCGACGTCGGCGCCGGCCGGGTGGGAACCTGCACCATCACCGGTGATCTGCCCACAGGAGCCTGACCATGTGCGGTCGCTATGTCTCGGCCACGCCCCCCGACCAGCTCGCCCAGTACTTCGGCGCCGAAGCGATGGTCGATCCGCCCGAGGATCCCGAGTCGTTCGGCAACTACAACGTCGCCCCGACCCAGGGGGTGTACACGGTCTACGAGACCCACGGCGAACGACGCCTCGACACCTTCCACTGGGGTCTCGTGCCGTTCTGGGCGAAAGACCCCAAGATCGGGTCCAAGATGATCAACGCACGGGCCGAGACCATCGCCGAGAAGAACGCGTTCAAACGCCCCTTCGCCAAGAAGCGCTGCATCATCCCGGCCGATGGCTTCTACGAGTGGAAGAAGATCGACGGGCAGAAGCGCAAGCAGCCGATGTACATGACGACGATCGACGAGTCGCCGTTCGCATTCGCCGGTCTCTGGGAGGTCTGGAAGGACCGGAACAACCTCGACGCCGACGGCGAACCGCTCGAGCTCTACAGCTGCACGATCATCACGGGCGAGCCCAATGCGAAGGTCGCCGAGGTGCACGACCGCATGCCGGTCATGTTGCCGCCGGACACGTGGGATGCCTGGCTCGATCGCGACAATCACGACGTCGAGTCGCTCCAACAGTTCCTGGTGCCCGCCCCAGCCGAGTTGATCCAGCTCCGGACGGTCTCCACCGAGGTCAACAACGTCCGCAACAACCACCCGTCCCTCATCGACGAGGCCGATCCCGTCACCGACGAGGGCTGACTCGCCCCGGCGCAGTGCGGGCAACGCGGTAGCGGCGTCGTCCGCCAGGTTCGTCCTCTCCGTTGCTCTTTCCGCGGACGAGGGCCCGGCAGACCCCGAGCGAATCGGTGACGGGTCAGGCCTCGAGGGCGGCGGCCAGCTGGTCGCGCAGCGCGTCGAGATCGGCCTGATCCGGATCGGTGTCGGCCTGGGAGAAGTCGAGATCGCCCATGCCGTCGATCGGCACGACGTGCACGTGGACGTGTGGGACCTCGAAGCCCGCGATCATCAGGCCGACCCTGGCGGGGGAGAGCAGCGCCTTCTGGGTCTGGCCGATGCGGTGGGCGACGGCGGTGAGGTGGGCGACGGTGTCGGCGTCGAGATCGGTCCACTGGTCGATCTCGGCGCGGGGCACGACCAACACGTGCCCGCGAGCGAGCGGACGAACGTCGAGGAACGCGACGCACACGTCGTCGGTCCAGACGAAGCGTCCGGGGATCTCGCCGTCGATGATGCGGGTGAAGATGGAAGCCACGTCGGGATCGTAGGCTGCGCACGTGAGCGACGACGAGCGTCAGCTGGGAGTGTTCGAGGACAAGCTCCTCACCGTCCCCAACGTCGTCTCGCTCGTGCGCTTGGCGCTCGTGCCGGTGTTCCTGTGGCTGCTCTTCGAGCAAGAGGACCGATGGCTGGCTGCGTGGTTGTGGGGGTTCATCGGGGCGACCGACTGGGTGGACGGTTGGTGGGCCCGCCGTTTCGACGTCGTCACCGAGTTCGGAAAACTCATCGACCCGCTCACCGACCGCGTTTCGCTGATCGTGCCGATCATCGCGATCGGTGTCGACGGAGCCGTGCCGTGGTGGCTGATCGGGATCACGCTCGCTCGCGAGGTGCTCGTCAGCATCGCAGGGCTGATCCTCGGCGCGATGGGAGCGCGGCGGATCGCGGTCACGTGGTGGGGCAAGGTCGCCACGTTCGGGCTGTACTTCGCGTTCCCGGGCCTGCTGATGGGAGCCAGCGACCACAGCACGGCGGACATCTGGGGCTTCCTGGGTTGGGTGATCGTGGTGCCGTCGCTGATCTACAGCTACCTGTCGGCGGCGCAGTACGTGCCGCTCGCGATGGAAGCGCTCGAGCGGGGCCGGGCCGAAGACGACCTGCACTAGGGTCGCCGCCATGAAGGCCGTGATCATGGCCGGCGGCGAGGGAACGCGCCTCCGCCCCCTCACCTCCAACGTTCCGAAGCCGATGATGCCGCTGGCCAACCGGCCGATGATGGAGCACATCGTCGATCTGCTGAAACAGCACGGCTTCGACGACATCGTCGTCACGGTCGCCTTCAAGGCCAACCACATCCGCAACTGGTTCGGCGACGGGTCCGAGTTCGGCGTCCGCATGGTCTACGCGACCGAGGACACCCCGCTCGGCACCGCCGGCTCGGTGCGCAACGCCATGGACGAGCTCACCGAGCGGTTCCTCGTCATTTCCGGCGACGTCTTGACCGACCTCGATCTCACCAAGCTGGTCGAGTATCACGACCAGAAGTCGGCGATGGCCACGATCGGGCTCATCCGGGTCGAGAATCCGCTCGAGTTCGGCATCGTCATCACCAAAGAAGACGGTTCGATCGAACGTTTCCTCGAGAAGCCGGGCTGGGGCCAGGTGTTCTCCGACACGATCAACACGGGCATCTTCGTGCTCGAGCCCGAGATCTTCGACTACATCGAAGCCGACGTGCCGGTCGACTTCTCCAGCGAGGTGTTCCCGGCGCTGCTGCGCGACGACAAGCCGCTCTACGGCGCGATCGGCGAGGGCTACTGGGAGGACGTCGGCACGCTCGAGTCCTACGTCTCGGCCCACGCCGACATCCTCGACGGCAAGGTCGACGCGCAAGTCGAGGGCTTCGACCGCGGGAACGCGCTCTACATCGGCGAGAACGTCTCGATCGACCCCGACGCGACCGTCGTCGGCCCCGGCGTGGTCGGCGACAACACCCGCATCGAGGCGGGTGCCCACATCGGGCCCTACAGCGTGCTCGGCGCCGGTGTACGGGTCCGCGCCGACGTGCGCACCGAGCGGGTCGTCGTCGCCGACAACTCCTATCTCGCCGAAGGGGTCTCCTTGCGTGGCGCCTCGATCGGGCGCGCCTGCGACCTGCGCAAGGGCGTCCAGGTCGACGAAGGGGCGGTCGTGGGCGACGAGTGCTTCATCGGCGAGGACGCCCACATCGGGGCGGGCGTGAAGATCTACCCGTTCAAGACCATCGAGGCGCGGGCGACCGTCAACTCCTCGATCGTGTGGGAGAGCCGAGGCGCCCGCAGCCTCTTCGGCAAGCGGGGCGTCACCGGTCTCGCCAACGTCGACATCACCCCCGAACTCGTCACCCGGCTCGCGATGGCCTACGGCACCACGCTCAAGCCCGGCGACACCGTCATCACCAGCCGCGACTCCAGCCGTTCGGCCCGCATGCTGAAGCGGGCGCTGCACGCGGGCCTCAACGCCACCGGGGTGTCGGTCCAGGATCTCGAGGTCACGCCGATCCCGGTCGCTCGGTTCATCGGTCGCCGCCCGGCCGTCGCCGGCGCGGTCGCCATCCGACTCGACGAGAACGACCCACAGTCGGTGGTCGTCGGGTTCATGGATCCCAACGGCGCCGACATGAGCGAGAACGGCCACCGCAAGATCGAGCGGGTCTTCAACCGCGAGGACTACCGCCGCGTGACCCCCGACCAGATCGGCGACATCGACTACGCCCCTCGCGCCCTCGAGCACTATGCGACCGCCATCGAGTCCGGCGTCGATCTCGACGCCATCCGAGACGCAGGGCTGAAGATCGTCGCCGACTACGGCTACGGCGCCGTGTCGTTCATCATGCCGAACCTGTTGGCGAAGCTCGGGGCCGAGGTGATGGCGATCAACCCCTACGCGTCGACCTCGGGCGCCGCCGCCTTCGACCGAGACGCCCACGCCGAACAGGTCCGGGCACTCGTCGGCGCCTCCGGTGCAGCGCTCGGCGTCGTGTTCACGCCGGGTGGGGAGCAGCTGACGGTGATCGACGACCAGGGCCGCCTGCTCACCCCCGACCAGCTGCTGCTGGCCCAGCTCGTGTTGCGAGGTGACACCCTCGCCGGCGGGACCGTCGCGGTGCCGGTGTCGGTCACGAACCACGTGGCCGCCCTCACCGAAGCTCGCGGTGGGGCGGTGATGCTGACCCCGACCGCACCCGCAGCGATCATGGCCGCAGCGGCCGGTGCGGGCGTCACGTTCGCCGGCGACCGCCACGGTCGTCACATCGTCCCGTCGTTCATGCCGTCGTTCGACGCGACGGCGACCTTCGTCGCCCTGCTCGACCTCCTCGCAGCGGCCGGCCGGCCGCTGTCGGCCGTCGTCGACGAGTTGCCCGACGTCCACATGGCGATCGAGGTCGTGGTCACGCCCTGGGAGCAGAAGGGCGCGGTCATGCGATCCCTCGTCGAACAGTCCAGCGACCGGCGTGTCGACTTGGTCGACGGGGTCCGCGTGCATCTCGACGACGGTGCCTGGGCCCTGATCCTCCCCGATCCCGAGGAGCCGCTCACGCGGGTGATCGCCGAGGCCGGATCGGCCGACGGCGCCGCGGCCGTGGCCGCGGAGTACGGCCGACGGATCGAACAGCTCGTTCGTCGCTGAGGGGGCACCCTCGCGGGCCGCGCGTGCGTTAGGTTCCGGACATGAACGTTCCAGAAGACCTGCGCTACTCCAAAGAGCACGAGTGGGTCCGGGTCGACGGTGACACCGCCGTGATCGGCATCACCGACTACGCCCAGGACGCCCTCGGCGACGTCGTCTACGTCGACCCGCCCGACGTGGGCACCGATCTCACCGCGGGCGACTCCTTCGGCGAGGTCGAGTCGACCAAGTCGGTGTCGGAGCTGTACGCGCCGATCAGCGGGACCGTCGCCTCGATCAACGGTGACCTCGCCGACGAGCCGGAGAAGCTCAACGCCGATCCCTACGGCGAGGGATGGATCTGTTCGGTGTCGATCGCCGACGCCGGTGAGCTCGACGCCCTGCTCGACGCCGAGGCCTACCAGGCGTTCATCGCCGGGTGACCATGCCTGGTGTCATCTGCCCGAGTTGTGGCCACCTGAACCCCGCAGGGGCCAACTTCTGCTCGTCGTGCGGCGACGATCTGCGGCACGACGAGATCACGACCGAGGTACCCGTGATCGCGATGGACGGCACCGATCTCAGCGAGATCGATCGCTCCGCCTTCGGGCCCCACGAGGGGCTGTTCGTCGTCGTACAGGGTTCGAAGTCCGGCGCCCGGTATGCGCTCGACAGCGACGTGGTCACCCTCGGCCGCCATCCCAAGTCCGACATCTTCCTCGACGACATCACGGTGTCGCGCCGACACGCCGAGGTGCGTCGCGACGGCTCGCGCTACTGGGTCAGCGACGTCGGTTCGCTGAACGGCACCTACGTCAACCGGGAGCGGGCCGACGATCGCGAGCTCCTCGAAGGCGACGAGCTCCAGATCGGCAAGTTCAAACTCGTGTTCGTCCATGGCACGGGCGAGGTCTGAGGAGGAGACGAGATGGCCGAGGATCCACATCAGTCGATCGGAGAGGTCCTTTCGCTGCTCAAGGAGGAGCACGCCGACGTCACCATCTCCAAGATCCGATTCCTCGAGAGCCAGGGACTCATCACCCCCGAACGCACCCCGTCGGGGTACCGCAAGTTCTACCGGGAGGACGTCGACCGGCTGCGCTGGATCCTGACCCAGCAGCGCGACAACTTCCTTCCGCTCAAGGTCATCAAGCGTCGGCTGGCCGAGGACGACTTCGACCCGGCCACCGAGCTGCCGGAGCCGGCGGCCACGGGCCCGCTGCCGGAGCCGTCGCTGTTCGCCGACCGCGAGACCGAACCCGCGCCCGAGGCCGTCGAGACCCCGTCCGACGACGCCGCGGCAGGGGAGGCGGCAACCGACCCCCGGGCCGACGAAGCGGAACCGGCGGCGCCTTCCCCGCCTGCGGCGGCCGAGGCGCGGCCGGCGAGCATCACCGGCTCGGTGTCGATGACGGCGGGCGAGCTGGCCGAGGCGACCGGCACCGACCTCGGGTTCGTCGGGGAGCTCGAGAAGCTCGGGCTGATCGCCCCGATCGACGCAGGAACCGGTGCGGTCTTCGACGACGAGGCCCTCGTCACGACCCGGGCCGCCGCGGCGTTCCGGGATCGTGGGATGGAGGTCCGCCACCTTCGGATGTACAAGGTCGCGGCCGATCGCGAGTCCGGATTGCTTCAACAGCTGCGCGGTGCGGCGCTCAGCCGAGGTGGTCAGGCCGCAGCGGAGGCCCGGGCCGAGATCGCCGAACTGATCGCCCAGGGTGAGGTCATCCGCCGATCGCTGCTGCGGCGCGAACTCGGGCTCGACGACTGAGCGTGGCCGGGCCCGACATCCTGCTCGACGGCGACGGCATCAACGATGTCGTCGCCCGGCTCGCCGGTGACCTCAGCGATCGGTACGACGACGGCGTCGTGATGATCGGCGTGCTGCGTGGCAGCGTGCCGTTCATGGCCGACCTCGTCCGTGCGATGTCGATCGCCACCATGGTCGACTTCGTGGCGCTCAGCCCGTACACGCCGGGCACCGGTCGGGTGCGCATGGTGATGGATGCGTCGATCAACATCGAGGATCGCGACGTCGTGATCGTCGAGGACATCGTCGACACCGGCCTGACCTCGGCCTTCCTGCTCGGCGAGTTGCGCCGACGCAACCCGCGCTCGGTCAGCCTCTGCACCTTCGTCGACCGGCCCGCCCGCCGGGTGGTGCCGGTCGAGATCGACCATGTCGGCATCGAGATCGAGGATCGCTTCGTCATCGGCTACGGCCTCGACTACGAGGGCCGGTATCGCAATCTCCGGGTGCTCGCGGTGGCGGACACCGGGGTGCTCGACCAGGACCCGGACGCGTACGTGGAGACCCTCTACGGGGCCTAGGGTGGGTCCATGCAGGAAATGGACCTCCTCGGTGTCCGGGTCGAGATGCCCGCCAACGCTCCGATGGTGCTGCTCCGCGAGCGCAGCGGTGGCGGGCGGACCGTCCCGATCTTCATCGGGGCGCCCGAAGCCACGTCGATCGCGATGGCGCTCGACGGTGTCGAGACCCCGCGGCCGATGACCCACGACCTCATGCGCGACATGCTCGAATCGCTGACGGTCGACCTCGACCGAGTCGTCGTGACCGAGCTGCACGAGAAGACCTTCTACGCCGAGCTGCACCTCGTGAGCGGCGGGGAGCAACGGGTGGTGTCGTGCCGTCCGTCCGATGGCATCGCCGTGGCGGTGCGCACGGGCACGCCGATCTTCGTCAGCGACGACGTCATCGACGAGGTCGGCTTCGTCGATGGCGAAGAGGCCGACGACGACCAGCCCGAAGAGGTGGTGGAGGAGTTCAAGGAGTTCCTCGACACCATCTCTCCGGAGGACTTCGAGGACTGACGACGCCCGTCGTCGCCAGGCGATCCGGCCCAGTTCGCGCGGTCCGCGCGAAAGTTCGCGCGAAGGGTCGTTGACCGCGCGCGCGGCGAGTCCTACAGTTTCGACCTGTCACATCGACGTAATTTCGTCGATGCGGTTTGCCGGCGTAGACTCGCCGGCGGGGTTGATTTGAGGGAGTCATCACCATGGCGCAACAGGGCTTCAGCGGGAAGCGCACCGCGGAAATCGTCGACATCACCTACCGGCAGCTCGACTACTGGGCGCGCACCGATCTGGTGAAGCCGTCCCTGGCTCAGGCCAAGGGCAGCGGCAGCCGCCGCGAGTACAGCTACCGCGATCTCCTCGAGCTGAAGGTCATCAAGGCCCTGCTCGACGCTGGGATCCGCCTGGAACAGGTCCGCAAGGTCTTCACCTACATGAAGGAGCAGCTGGGCGAGGACGTCGCCAGCGCCAACCTGGTGATCGACGGCTCCAACTCCGTGCTGGTCAACACCGGCGAGGAGCTGATCGACCTGCTGCAGAACGGCCAGGGCGTGCTCAACGTGTTGCCGCTCGCCGGGGTCAAGGAAGAGGTCGATGCCCGCATCGTGTCGCTCTATCCCGAGATCGCCGACGAGGTCATCACCCACCGCGCCGTCGGCGAGGGCTAGAACGTCGGGTATGACCGAGTTCGCTCACGAGTCCGAGGCCCAGTTCGCATCGTTGCTCGATGCGTACGGGATCCGCTGGGAGTACGAACCCACCACGTTCGTGCTCGAGGCCGACGCCGAGGGCAACCCGCTCGAGGCCTTCACCCCGGACTTCTACCTGACCGACTTCGGCACCTACGTCGAGGTGACGACCATGCGTCAGCCCCTCGTCACCCGCAAGAACCGCAAGGTCCGCAAGCTCGCGATCAGCCACCCCGACGTCACCGTCAAGCTGCTCTATCGGCGTGACATCGAGCGGCTGGGGGCGAAGTACCAGCTGGCCGATGCCGCCTGACGACCGCCGCTCTCCGCTCCACGAGGTCCACGTCGCGGCCGGCGCGAAGCTGGTCCCCTTCGGCGGCTGGGAGATGCCGCTGAACTACGAGGCCGGCACCCTCGCCGAGCACCTCGCATGTCGAGACGATGCCGTCGTGTTCGACGTCTCCCACCTCGGCACGTTGCGCGTCACCGGTCCCGCTGCGCTCGACGCCCTGCAATGGGCGTTCACCAACGACCTGCAACGCATCGAACCGGGCCGAGCCCAGTACACCCATCTGCTCGATCCCGACGATGGATCGGTCCTCGACGACATCATCGTCTGGTGGGTCGAACCCGAACGGTTCGACGTCATGCCGAACGCATCCAACACCGATCGGGTCGCCACCGCACTGGCCGCACTCGCGCAGCCGCCCGACATGGTCGACGTCACCCACACCCGGGCCGTGCTGGCCGTCCAGGGGCCGAACGCCCGAGCGAAGCTGGCGACCGTCGCTCCCGAAGCGGCCGCGGTCGGACGCTTCCGGGTCGGCCCGGCCCGGATCGGGGACGCCGACGTCGTGGTGGCCGGCACCGGCTACACCGGCGAGGACGGTGTGGAGATCGCCGTCCCGGTCGAGCATGCGGCGGCGGTGTGGGCTCTCGTCGTCGGCGCCGGCGTCGCTCCCGCCGGACTCGGCGCACGCGACACCCTTCGGCTCGAAGCGGGACTCCCGTTGCACGGTCAAGAACTCGGCCCGGGGATCACGCCGGCGCAGGCCGGCCTCTCGTGGGTAGTGCGGCCCGACAAGGGCGAGTTCCGCGGCAAGGCCGCGCTGGAGGCCGAGGCCTCCGCCGGTGTGCCCAAGCGGCTGCACGGCCTCGTCGTCGACGGCCGACGCCCGCCGCGCGGCGGTCAGACCGTGCTGCTCGACGGCGCCGAGATCGGTTCGGTCTCCAGCGGCAACTTCTCGCCGGTCCGTGAACAGGGCATCGCGCTCGCCTTCCTCGATCGCGAGCTCGCCGACGGCACCGCCGTCGCGATCGACGTCCGGGGCAAGGCGCTGCCCGCCGTCGTTCAGCGGCCCCCGTTCGTCGGCTAGGGCCGCTCGGGCAGCGGCGGCAAGACGTCGGTGGCCCGCTGGCGAAGCCAGTGATCCGCCAGCGTCACCAGCATCATCGACTCGACCATCGGCACAGCGCGCGGCAAGACGCACGGGTCGTGACGCCCTCGCGCCGCCAGCGTGGTGGCCTGACCGTCGCGGGTGACCGTCTTCTGTTCGCTGGAGATCGTGCCGGTCGGCTTGAACGCCACCCGCACCACGATGTCCTCGCCGTTGCTGATGCCGCCCTGGATGCCGCCGCTGTTGTTGGACGCGGTGCGGATGCCGCCATCCGAGCCGGGCTCGAACGGGTCGTTGTGGGCCAGCCCGCTCATTCGGGTGCCCCCGAAGCCCGACCCGATCTCGACCCCCTTGGCGGCCGGGAGCGACATCAGCCCTCCGGCGAGATCGGCGTCGAGCTTGTCGAAGACGGGCTCACCGAGGCCGGGCGGGACGCGACGGGCGATGGCGGTGACCACACCGCCGAGCGAGTCGCCGTCGCGGCGGGCCTGTTCGATGGCGGTCGTGATCTGTGCCGCAGCGGCCGGATCCGGGCAGCGCGTCGGGTCGGCTTCGACCTCGTCGAGGGTCACCTCACGGGTATCGACGCTGGCGTCGATCGACGCGACCGACGAGACCCACCCCAGCACCTCGACGCCGGCCGCCTCGGCGAGCAGGCGTCGGGCGATGGCGGCGGCCGCCACCCGCCCGATCGTTTCGCGGGCCGAGGCTCGGCCGCCCCCCGCCCAGTTGCGGAAGCCGTACTTGGCGTCGTAGGTGTAGTCGGCGTGCGACGGGCGGTAGACGTCGCGGAGGTGGTCGTAGGCGCCGGAGTTGTGGTCCTTGTTGCGCACGAGCAGCGCGATCGGCGTGCCGGTCGTGTAGCCCTCGAAAACGCCGGAGAGGATCTCGACCTGGTCGGACTCGTCGCGCTGGGTGACCAGGCGCGACTGTCCCGGGCGCCGACGGTCGAGGTCGAACTGGATCGTCGCCTCGTCGATCGCCAGTCGGGGCGGGCAGCCGTCGATGACGACACCGACGCCGCCACCGTGGGATTCCCCGAACGTGGAGATCCGAAAGAGCGTGCCGAAAGAGCTGGACATCGGGGCGAGTCTACGGTCCGGGCGCCGCCCGACCGCCGATGATTCGGTCCGGCGTCAGGCCTCGGCGTCGATCAGGCCGCGCCCGTCGACCGCCCGGCGGCGCTCGATGTCGGCGGTCCGATCGTCGAGTGCGACGTTGGCGGAGAGTTCGGCGTCGACCCGGTCGATCCACGCTTGGATCTGATCGGCACGGGTCTCGTCGGTCCATCCCAGATCGGGTGCGATGAGCGCGGCGACGCGCTCGGCGACGTCGACCCCGCGATCGACGGTCTCGATCGAGATCCGCATCCGCCGAGCGAGCACGTCCTCGAGGTGCAGCGCCCCTTCATGGCGGACCGCATACGTCGCCTCGGCGGCCAGATAGCCGCCGCCGGGCAGGATCTCGGCGAGCGTCGGATCCTCGGCGATGAGCGCGAGGATCGCAGGCGTCCGGGAGCCGTGGCGCCACAACAGGCGCTCGATCAGGTGCTCGGGGAGACCGTGCTCGCCCGCCAGGCGAGGAGCGGCGTCCTTCCAGGTGTCGTCCCAGGAATCGGCGCCGATCAGCGGGATGTCCTCGGTGGTCGACTTCGGTACCGGCCGGTCGAAGTCCTCGACCGCCATGTCGACGGCGTCCTTCGCCATCACGCGATACGTCGTGTACTTGCCGCCGGCGATGGAGATCAGTCCGGGGTTGGGCTGGGCCACAGCGTGCTCGCGGCTGAAACGGGCGGTCTCGTCGCCCTCGCCGGCGATGAGGGGCCGCAGACCGGCATAGACCCCGACGATGTCATCGCTGGTCAGCGGGCGCCGCAGTGCGGCGTTGGCCTGCTCGAGCAGGTAGTCGATGTCCTTGGACGACGCGGCCGGATGGGCCCGATCGAGGGTCCAGGAGGTGTCGGTGGTGCCGAGGAGCCAGTAGTCGCCCCACGGGATGATGAACAGCACCGAGGTCGGCGTCCGCAGGACGATGCCGCTGTCGCCGTCGATGCGGTCGCGAGGGACGACGATGTGGACGCCCTTCGCCGCATGGACCCGCAGCCCGGCGGGACCGGCCATGTCCTGGATGTCGTCGATCCACAC
>JBCCWI010000086.1:0-17950 GCA_039193795.1 Actinomycetota bacterium
CGACGAGCGCGAACAGACGCTCAACCAGATGCTGGCCGAGATGGACGGCTTCGAGGGGTCCGAGGGGATCGTCATGATGGCGGCCACCAACCGGCCCGACATCCTCGACCCCGCCCTGCTCCGCGCCGGCCGCTTCGACCGCCAGGTCGTCGTCCCGCTCCCCGAGATCGAGGACCGGGTCAAGATCCTCGAGGTCCACCTCAAGGGCAAGCACACCGCCGCCGACGTCGATCCCCGCGTGATCGCCCGCGGCACCCCCGGCATGGCCGGTGCCGACCTCGCGAACCTGGTCAACGAAGCAGCCCTGTTCGCCGTCCGGCGTGGCGCCGACGAGATCGAAGCGGTCGACTTCGAGTCGGCCCGAGACCGGGCCTTCCTCGGCATCGAGAACACGTCTCGCATCCGCACCCAGGAAGAGCTGGAGCGCACCGCCTACCACGAGGCCGGCCACGCCGTGTGCGCCGCGGTCACGCCGGCGAGCGATCCCGTGCACAAGGTGACGATCATCTCGTCGGGCATGGCCGGCGGTGTCACCTGGACCCTGCCCGAGAAGGACCGCACCGGCTACGACAAGGACGAGTGCGAGGCCTTCATGGTGCGGGCGATGGGTGGCCGCGTCGCCGAAGCCCTGGTCTTCGAGGAGATGACCACCGGTGCGAGCGACGATCTGCGCCAGGCCACCAACATGGCCCGCGACATGGTCACCAAGTGGGGCATGAGCGAAGCGGTCGGCCCGATGTCGCTCTCGGACAGCCGACCCGTGTTCCTCGGCGAGGACATGATGCAGTCGCGCAGCGACCACTCCCCCGACACGATGAAGCTGGTCGACGACGAGATCCGCCGGATCCTCACCGAGGCCGAGGACAACTGCCGCAGCCTGCTGATCGAGTACCGCCACGGGCTGGACCTCGTCGCTCGCGCCCTGCTCGAGCACGAGACGATCAGCGGGGCCGAGGTCAACCGGCTCATCGACATCTCCCGCCAGCCGGCGGCCGCCGATCCCGAACCGGCAGACGGCGCCGACGCGGGCGAGCCGGCCGAGGTCGGTAGCGGCGACGACGCCTGACGATGGACCGGGTTCTCCTGGTCCTGGGCGCGGTGCTGATCGCCGGTGTCGTGGCCGCGGTGCTCGGCCGCAAGCCGGGCGCCCCCGCGTCCAACACCCACCACGTCCCCAACCTGCTCGATCGCGCCGACTTCGTGCGGCCCGAAGCCGACTGGCTCGTCGCCGTCTTCACGTCGGCGACCTGCAACACCTGCGAGGGGGTGTGGGAACGCGCCGAGCTCCTCGCCAGCGACATGGTCGCCGCCCAACGCATCGACTACCAGGAGGAGGCCGCCCTCCACGAGCGGTACCGCATCGACGGGGTGCCGACCCTCGTGATCGCCGACGGCGATGGCACGGTCAAGCGGGCGTTCCTCGGTCCGGTCACCGCGACCGACCTGTGGGCCGCGATGGCCGAGGAACGCGAACCCGGTTCGGTTCCCCCCGACTGCCACAGCGAACTCGGCGGGGTCGACGACGGCCCCGAGGTCGATCAGGGCACCTGAGCGACACTCACCGGGTCGCCGAGCAGCACCGCGCTCTGCATCTGTCTCGAGGTGAGCCCGACGATCTCGCGACCGACCACGACGGGAGCCGACGCCTCCACGACGATGACCGCCCGCTGCCCGAAGGCGGCACCGTCGATCACCTGGGATCGTCCGGCACCCAGCTCGAACGACTGGACCACGGTGGCCCCGGCGGGTGTCACCGAGAGCAGTTCGACGGTCGCGATCGCCTCCGCCGACGGGTTGACGATCTGGATGGTCGCCTGATCGCCGTCGAGCGCAGCCACCCACCGGGTGGCGGCGCTGTCGACTGCGGGCAGCGCCGACGTACCCGGCACGGTCTCGTTGCCGGTGGCGACGCGGCGCTCGAGCGCCACGGCGACGGGCACGCCGGTGAGGGACCGGGCGACGACCGAGAACTCACGGGTCGTCGCCAAGCGCGACTCGGTGGCGACGTCGACCACCACGGTGCGCCCCGGGCGGACCGTCAGCTCGACCGGATCGAGCGTCACGCTGCCGTCGGTCACGATCTCGAGGTCCACCTCCGCCACCTCGTCGACCGACGGATTCGTCACGTGGATCCGGTCGAAGAGGCCGAGATCGGTCCGCACCGACGGCAGCACCGACACGACCGCGCCGCGCTGCGTCAGCGGGGTCACCGCCAAGCCGCGCAGGATCGGGCTGTTGCGTACCTGCACGCGATGGCCGACCAGGCGACCGGAGACGACGTTGACCGTGGTGTGCACCCGTGACGCGACCGTCACCTCCTCGGTGACGTCGATGGCGAGGATCCGGCGCGCGGGCACGACGACCGCTTCACGGCTGTCGGGCCCGGTGTCGGCGTCGAAGGAGATGTCGGCGACCGCGTCCTCGCGGAACGGGTTCATCAACAGCAGGGTCATCTCCTCGCCGTCGGAGAGCCGGCGGGTCGCGCCGTCGGCGGCGAACAGGATGCTGGCGGTGTTGGTCGCGCAGGGCGCCCGGTCCGTGCCGCTCAGACCGTCGAAGGTCTGCTCGACCACGATCTCGGCCGAGCCGGTCTCGACGATCGCCCCCACCCATGCGGCGTCGGGGGCCAACTCGGCGAGGTTGACGACCGTGCGATCCGAGGCGACGGCGACGACCTCGACACGATCGTCGACGATGTCGTCGTCGCGTACGGGGATGATCTCGACCGTGGCCGGCTCGTCGCCGACATTGATCAGGTCGAGACCGACGCTCGCGACACCGAGTGCGCCCGAGCCGCCGGTGCAGAACCAGGTGCCGACGGCGGCGTCGGGCGTGCCGAGGACGGTGGGCACCACCGGAACGTCGAGATCACGCTCGCGCTGATCGGCGAAGACGCCGAGCGTCACGAGCCCGCCGATGATCGCGATGGCCAGGAGTCGGAGGGCGCCCATCAGGACCGACCCCCGGTGAGCCGCCGGAGCTGAAGGCCGGCCGCCGCGAGCACGGCGAGCAGTTGGACGACGACGATCAGCTGGCGCCACAGCGGCGTCGAGTAGCGCAGGGTGGCCTCGCCGCCCGTCGTCGGAACGAAGGCGGTCGCCCAGCCAAGCGACCGTCGCTCGGCGGCGACGGTGCCATCGATCTCGAGCTCCCATCCATCGTCGGGGGTCTGGGCGAGGAGGATCTCCGTCGAGTTGGGCACCGGGCCACCGACCTCGTCGCCGTCGCCGACGAGCACACCGATCGTGCCGGCGAGGGGCGACACCTGGAGGTCGAAGAGGTCGTCACGGCCGACGTCGAAGCCGGTGGCGGCCGCGGCGCGGACCGAGACCCACTCGGTGTTCTCATAGACCCGAAGCGCGCTGTTGACCCCGCTCAGGCGACGCAGGTCGAGTTGGGTGTCGAGCGTCTCGACGAGGGCGCCCGGCACCGGGCGCGCGTCGTCGGGATCGCTGAACGGAGCCGGCGCGAGGCGCTCGACGGTCACGATGTAGCGGATCCCGAGGCCGCCGAGCAGGCGACCGGCCCGAGCGGTGTCGCCGACGACGATCGCATCGAGGACGTCGTCGATCCGTTCCGACGCCCCGAGATCCGCCGGCAGCGAGCGTTCGGTGATGTCGGGAAGCCCGTCGAGGGTCGCGGCCCACGCCATGTCGGCGACGAACGCGTGCCCCTGAGCGGGCAGGTTGTCGGGGTGCCCGATCCACAGGATGCGATAGCTGCCGTCCTGGGCGGGCTCGGCGACGGGCAACACACCGTCGTAGCCGTTGCGGGCCAGGCCCCAGCGACCGTCCTCCAGCTGCCCGAGCGCGGGGAGCAGGGCGATCACGCCGGCGACGGCGGCGACGGGCAACAACGCCTGGCGCCAACCGAACCCGGCCGCCCGGAGGTCGTGCTCGATGGAGGACACACAGACGCCGCAGAGTCCGGCCACGGCGATCGCCGCCGGACCGACGAGCACGGCGGGTTCGGGCACGCCGAACGGCACGAGCCCGTGGACGGCGACGAGCGCCGCACCCCACCCGGTCAGCGCGACGAACCACAGCCGAACGGTGAGATCCAGCCGCCAGGCGCGGCCGATCAGCAACGGCACGACCATCGGTACGGCGAAGGCCCACACGAACGTGCCGGGATCGTCCGGCCCGAGCGAGAAGCGCAGCAGGTCGCTCAACGGCTCGGTGGTGGCCGCGCCGGTGCGGCCGTCGGCGATCGGATGCCACGGCAGGCCGTTGGTCAGCAGTTCGATCGAGAACGGCAGGGCGATCACCCCTGCGACGACCGCCGCACCGGCCGACGCGACGATCAGCCGCACCAGCCCGGTCGGGTTGACCGCGACGAGTGCGCCGGCGACGACACCGGCCGCGATGACCACCGTGACGACGGCGACGACCGGATCGAACACCCCCGCCAACCCGACGGCGATGCCCGCGGCGACGGCGGAGGCGGCCAGCGGCCGGACCGGGCCGGCGACGGTGCGGAACGGAGCGCTCGCCTGGGCCTCGAGCAGCGCTCGAAGCACCCACGGGCTCACCGCATAGACGCCGAGGGTGGTCCAGGAGCCGGAGGCGATCGCCGCCCACGGCAGGGGCAGCGCGGCGTAGGCGACGAGCGTGGCGATCTGCGCCCGCCGGCTTCCGGTGACCGTGAGGAGGCGCCAGGCGCCGGCCAAACCGACGAACACCGGCCCGAGCACCCACAGCGTGCGGACGAACCCGACCGACCCACCGAGCAGCCAAGCCACCACCCCGAGGAATCCGAAGCCGCTCGGCGTCGACCCGACCGAGCCCAGATCGCGTGACCGCCAGCTCGACCACCAACTCGACGCCAGCTCGCCGGCGGAATCGGGGAAGGCCGCGAAATCGCCCACCGCGGGGACACCGCTCCCGATCAAGGACCGGGAGCCGAACAGGACGAAGACGACCACCAGACACCACGTGATCACCGAGAACCGAGTCGTACCGGTGCGCATCGCGGTGACCAGCCCGCGGCCGAACGTGCGGTTGCCCCGACCGATCTGACCGCGAACGAACGCGTTGATGCGGACCGAACCGCTCACCTGGGCGGCCCGGATGTCGGCGAACGACGTGACGATGTGGGGGCGCAGCGCTCGCCGGCGCCGCCGGATCTCGTCGATGCGGGCGAGGTTCCAGGTCCAGGCCGACGCGACGTCACGCACCTGCCCGAATCGACCGGTGACCGCGGCGATCGCCATCTCGGCGAGCGAGAGCAGCGCCATCAACGGGATCGTGCCCAGCAAGCGGAGGCGGCCGCCGGTGACGAGCACCGCTCGGAGCTGATGGCGCGCCCGGGTACGCCGGACGTCGTCGACCCCGGTGCGGGCCGGCAGGTCCTCGCGATGGCGCACCTTCGCGTCGGGCACGACGAGCACCCGGGCACCGGCCAGCTGGGCCCGCCAGCACAGATCGACGTCCTCGACTCGACGGGTCATGCCCGGGTCGAACCCGCCGATCGACGCGAAGAGCCCGGTGCGCACGAGCACGCACGCCGACGGCACCGCGAAGACGTCGGTGACGTAGTCGTACTGTTCCTGGTCGCGCTCGCCCGGCTCGACGAGATCGTCGGCGGCGCCGAACTGATCGACCCGCAGGCCGACGTGCTGCAGGACGTCGGGCTGCTCCCACGGCACGAGCTTGGGCCCGGCGATACCGGCGTTGGACCGAAGCGCCTCGGTGACCAGCGTGCGGACCGCGTCCGGCGCCAGCGCCACGTCGTCTTGGCAGACGAGCAGGAAGGCCGACGAGATGTCGGTCTCGAGCACGGTGTTCGCCGCCGCCGCGAAGCCGACCGTGTCCGAGGCGTCGATGATCGTCGCCGCCGGGGCGACCGCCCGCACCCGATCGGCGAGTTCGGGCGCCGCGGTGCCGTCGACGACCACCAGATCGAGACGCGGGTAGTCCTGGGTCACGATCGAGTCGAGCGTCTCGTCGAACCAGTCGCCGGGATCGTGGGCCACGACGACCGCGGTGACCGAGGGCGTGGCCGCCCGCGGCTCGGTCTGCCCCTCCAGGGGCGTCGGGTTCACGGTGGACTCGACCACGATCAGCGGAGGCTACCGCCCGGTCCGCGTCCCGAGGGGACACTCCCCGGCGCCGCCCGATGGTTGCCGCGGGACGGCCGCAAACCTAGAGTCCGCAGCGATGACGGCCCGCTCCACCGCCCACTGCGCATGAGCGTCCGGGCGCTCGTGACCGGCGCGTCGGGATTCGTCGGCCGCCACCTCGAGGCGGTGTTGGGCGGGGCTGGCGACACGGCCGTGCCCAGCAGCTGCGACATCACCGACCGTGAGGCGCTGCTGGCCGAGTTCGCCGCTGCCGAGCCCGATGTCGTCTACCACCTGGCCGCGCAGGCCGACGTCGGCGGTTCGTGGCAGCGCCCGGTCGAGACGTTCCGGGTCAACGCCGAGGGCACGATGAACGTGCTCGACGCCGCCCGCCTCGCCGGAGCCCGGCGGGTCGTCGCCGTCACCAGCGCCGACCTGTACGGCAAGGTCGGCGAGGCCGACATGCCCCTGACCGAGGAGCAACCGCTCCGCCCCGTCAGCCCCTACGGCGCCTCCAAGGCGGCAGCGGACATGGTGTGCGTCCAGGCCGGCCTCGCCCACGACCTCGAGGTCATCCGCGTCCGAGCGTTCAACCACCTCGGGCCGGGCCAATCCGACGCCTTCGTGGCGTCGGCGATCGCCAGCCGGATCGCCCGCGCCGAAGCCGACGGCACCGACACCGTCAAGGTCGGCAACCTCGACGCCCGCCGCGACTTCACCGACGTCCGCGACGTCGTACGGGCGTACCGCGCCCTCATGGTCGACGGTGAGCCCGGCGAGGCGTACCACGTGTGCTCCGGACGCGACCGTTCAGTGCGCGAGTTGGCCGATATCCTCATCGCCCATTCGTCGGCCGACATCACCCTCGTGACCGATCCGGAGCTGATGCGACCGGTCGATCTCAAGGTGCTGCGGGGCGACAACACCAAGATCAGCGAACGAACCGGCTGGTCGCCCACCATCCCGATCGAGCAGACGCTTCGCGATCTCCTCGACACGTGGCGCAGCGCCACGAACACCTGAAGGACCAGTCGTGACCAAACGAGCACTCATCACCGGCATCACCGGTCAGGACGGCTCCTACCTCGCCGAGCTGCTGCTCGAGAAGGACTACGACGTGCTCGGCATGGTCCGCCGATCGAGCACCGTCAACTTCGAACGGATCGCCCACCTGCAGGACAAGATCACCTTCGTCCCCGGCGACCTCCTCGACGAGATCTCGATGATCCACATCCTGCGGCAGTACCGCCCCCAGGAGGTGTACAACCTCGCCGCCCAGTCGTTCGTGCAGACCTCGTTCGGCCAGCCCGTCCTCACCGGCGAGACCACCGCGCTGGGCGTCACCCGCCTGCTCGACGCCATCCGGCTCGTCGACCCCGAGATCCGCTTCTACCAGGCCAGCTCGTCGGAGATGTTCGGCAAGGTCAAGGAGGTGCCCCAGACCGAGGAGACCCCGTTCCATCCCCGGTCGCCCTACGGCGTCGCCAAGGTCTACGGCCACTGGATCACCCTCAACTACCGCGAGAGCTACGACCTCCACGCGACGAGCGGCATCCTCTTCAACCACGAGAGCCCGAGACGGGGCCTGGAGTTCGTCACCCGCAAGATCAGCCACACGGTCGCCCAGATCAAGCTCGGCAAGACCGACGAGCTGCGCCTCGGCAACCTCGACGCTCAGCGCGACTGGGGCTACGCCGGCGACTATGTCGAGGCGATGTGGCTCATGCTCCAGCAGGACACCCCGGAGGACTTCGTCATCTGCACCGGCGAGACCCACTCGGTCCGGGAGTTCTGTGAGGTGGCCTTCGGCCACGTCGGTCTCGACTGGGAGGACTATGTCGTCATCGACGAGGCCTTCATGCGACCCGCCGAGGTGGATCTGCTCGTCGGCGACGCAACCAAGGCCAAGGACATCCTCGGATGGCAGCCGAACACCACGTTCGAGGACCTCGTCACCATGATGGTCGACGCCGATCTGGCCCTCATCGAGGGGAAGCTCAAGGGCATCTCGTGACCCACTGCGTCCTGGCCGGTGGGGTCGGGGCGGCCCGCTACCTGACGGGCGCGCTGGAGGCCTTCGACCCGGCCTCGGTCACCGCCGTCGTCAACGTGGCCGACGACGTGGTGCTCCACGGCCTCCACGTGTCGCCCGACCTCGACACCTGCACGTACACCCTCGCCGGCGCGATCGACCCCGAGCGGGGTTGGGGCCTGGTCGACGAGACCTGGCAGGCGATGGCCGAACTCGGCCGCTACGGCGGTGCGAACTGGTTCAGTCTCGGCGACCGGGACCTCGGGACCCATCTCTACCGCACCGCCCGGATGCACGACGGCGCGTCGCTCACCGAGGTCACGGCCGAGATCACCGCGGCGTGGGAGCTCGGTTGCCGGTTGCTCCCGGTCACCGACGACCGGGTCGAGACCCGGGTCGAGCTCACCGACGGGCGCGAGGTCGGGTTCCAGGAGTACTTCGTCGGCATGCAGCACAGTGTCGAGGTTCGGGGCGTGCGGTTCGCCGGGGCGGCCGAGGCGGCGCTCTCCCCCGCTGCGGCCACGGCGATCGGCGACGCCGACGCGCTGGTGATCGCTCCGTCCAACCCGATCGTGTCGATCGGCCCGCTCCTCGCCATCCCCGGGCTCGAGGATCTGGTCCGGTCGCGACGCGAGCGCACCGTCGCCGTGTCGCCCATCATCGGCGGCGCCGCGCTGAAGGGTCCGGCCGATCGGATGTTGCGCGAGCTCGGCGAGGAGAGCTCGGTCGTCGGCGTGGCGCGGCGCTACCGCGATCTCGCCGCCACGCTGGTCATCGACGAGGTCGACGCCGAGCTGGCCGCCGACGTCGAGGCCGCCGGGATGCGGGCGGTCGTGATGCCGACCATCATGAAGCAGCCGGGCGTGGCGGCCGCGCTCGCCCGGGCCTGCCACGACGCGGCGACCGGGAGCTGACATGGCCGACCTCGAGATCATCGCCATCCACGACATCGGCGAGGTTCGTCCCGGCGACGACCTCGCCGAACTCATCGCCGCGGCCGACGACGCCGACCTGCGCGACGGCGACTGCCTCGTCATCACCCAGAAGGTCGTGTCGAAGGCCGAGGGGCGACTCGTCGACATCGACCCGAACGACCCGCTGTCCCACAAGCCGCTGGTCGAGGCCGAATCGGTGCGGATCCTGCGCCGTCGCGGGGAGCTGATCATCTCCCAGACCGAGCACGGGTTCGTGTGTGCCAACGCCGGCATCGACCTCTCCAACGTCGAGCGGGGACAGGCGGCGCTGTTGCCCGTCGATTCCGACCGCTCCGCTCGCGGCATCCGCGATCGGCTCCGCGCCCGGCACGGCCACGATGTCGCCGTCATCATCAGCGACACGTTCGGGCGCCCCTGGCGCCGCGGGGTCACCGACGTGGCGATCGGCTGCGCCGGCATCCAGGCGGTCGCCGACCTCCGGGGCACCACCGATGCCCTCGGGCGAGAGCTGATGGTCACCGAGGTGGCCGTCGTCGACGAGATCGCCGCGGCGGCCGACCTGGTGATGGGCAAGGCCAAGGGCGTCGCCGTGGCGATCGTTCGAGGGCTCGAACCGGAGTGGTTCGGCCGCGGCTCGGTCGTCGACGAGATCGTCCGCGATCCGGCCGACGACCTGTTCCGCTGACTCGGCCCGGCGTCGCTCAGGCGCCGGCGAACCCGTCGGGGTTGCGGCTCTGCCATCGCCAGTGGTCGGCGATCATCTCGTCGAGTCCACGCGTCGCCCGCCAGCCGAGGACCTCCGCCGCGACGTCGGTCGCCGCCCAGGTCATGGCGATGTCGCCGGACCGGCGCGGCACGATCTCGTAGGGCAGCTCGCGGCCGACGGCGGCGCTGGCGGCAGCGATGACCTCGAGCACCGAGGACCCGGCACCGGTGCCGACATTGACCGCCGTCGCGCCCTGGAGGCGCCCGTCACGCACGGCGTCGAGCGCGGCGACATGGGCCTCGGCGAGATCCATCACGTGGATGTAGTCGCGCACGCCCGTGCCATCGGGGGTGTCGTAGTCGTCGCCGAACACCCGGATGCGCTCCAGGCGGCCCACGGCGACCTGCATCACGTAGGGGACGAGGTTGTTGGGGATGCCGTTCGGGTCCTCGCCCAGGGTGCCGCTCGGGTGAGCGCCGACCGGGTTGAAGTAGCGCAACAGGACGGCGTTGAGGGCCGAGGTGGCCGCCACGTCGCGCAGGATCTGCTCGCTCATGTACTTCGTCCAGCCGTACGGGCTCTCGGCCCCGGTCGGGGCGGACTCGGTGACCGGGATCTCGTCGGGTTGCCCGTAGACCGTGCACGACGACGAGAACACCAGGTTCGTGACGCCGTGGTGAGCCATCGCGCTCGCGAGCTCGATCGTGGAACCGAGATTGTTGCGGTAGTACTCGAGCGGCTGCTCCACCGACTCCCCCACCGCCTTGTGAGCGGCGAAGTGGATCACCTCGTCGATCGCGTGCTGCGCGAACACGTCGTCGAGGAGATCGCGGTCGAGGAGATCGCCCTCGACGAACACCAGGTCGGGGGTCGTGAGCGCTCGCACCGCGTCGATGGCGGCACGCGAGGCGTTGTTGAGGTTGTCGACGATGACGACGTCGCGGCCCGACTCGTGCAGGGCGACGGCGGTGTGCGAGCCGATGAACCCGGCACCGCCGGTCACGAGCACCGCCATCAGGCGGATTCCGGGATCTTGGCCCCGTCGAGTTCGGCGCCGGACTCGACGACTGCGCCGTCGCCCACCATCGTCAGGTTCCGGAGGCGGGCCCACGAGTGGACCGTCGCGCCGGGCCCGACGACGGAGTCCTCGACCGTTGCACCGGCCCCGATCTCGGCGCCGGGCGAGATCACGGAGTTGCGCACGACGGCGCCGGCATCGACGGTCGCGCCGGCCATCAGCACCGAATGCTCGACCTCGGCGCCCATCGCGACGGTCGCCGACGGGTCGATCGCCGGCCACTCGCCGCCCCGCACACCGTCGATGAGATCGAGCTGCACCTGGAGGTAGGTCTCGGGGGTGCCCGCATCGACCCAGTAGGCGTCGCTCTGGACCGCCCAGAGCCGGTCGTCTTCGACGATCGCCGGGAAGGTCTCCCGCTCGATCGAGACCTTGCGGCCCGCCTCGATGCGATCGAGCACCGACGGCTCGAGCACATAGGTGCCGGCGTTGATCCAGTTGGTCGGGGCCTCGTCACGGGGAGGCTTCTCGACGAACCCGATGACCTTGCCGTCCGGGTCGGTCGGTACGACGCCGAACCGGCTGGGATCCTCGACCGGGGTCAGGGAGATCGTCGCCTCGGCGCCCACCTCGTGGTGACGGGCCCAGAGCGCCCCGACGTCGAGGTCGGTGAACACGTCACCGTTGACGGCGATGAAGGTCTCGTCGATCCCGGCAGCGTCGGCCGCGAACCGCACGGCACCGGCGGTGTCGAGCGGCTCGGGCTCGACCGCATAGCGCAACGCCACACCGGCGCATTCGCCATCGGGGAAGGCCTCTCGGAAGACGTCCTCCTTGTACCCGAGCGCGAGCACGACCTCGGTCACGCCATGGCGCCCGAGTCCGCCCACGACGTGTTCGAGCATCGTGCGGTCGACCACCGGGAGCATCTGCTTCGGGGCGGTGAGCGTCAACGGACGGAGGCGGGTACCGAACCCGCCGACCAGAACCACGGCCTTCATCTGGGGGACCTCCCTGACGGTGCACCGCCGGAGCGGCGGGCAGCGCCGGAGGAGAGGCTACTCGCCGTCGGAGTCGCTCTCGGTGTCCAACGGCACGGTGCCCGAGCTGATCAGATCGGATCCGGTGCTGGCGTCGAGCTGGGCCAACGAGGTGGCGCTCGGCGGCGGCGGATCCTCGCCCGCCGGGACCTTGGCGATGACGAAGGCCTCCCGGTCCTGAAGGAAGGTGATGTCGCTGAAGTCGTCGTCGAAGACCGAGACGAGCTCGACGGTGGGGTCGACCTGATAGCGGGCGATCTTGATGACCGCCGCCTCGTCGCCACAGCCGGTGTCGGCGGAGATCGTGCCCGCCTCCGGGGTGATGATGGCCTCGCTGGTGACCTCGGCCTGCATGGCGTCGAACAGCACGCCGAGCTGGGCGTCGTCGCCGGTGGCGGAGCTGTTGAACGGGTGGATGTGGATCAGGCTGTCCTGGTGACTGTGGATGCCGTCGGGGTCGGCCGCGCTCTGGAAGAACGGCACTTCGACGCCACAGTCGTAGATCGTGTAGGCGGCGTGCCAGTGATCGCCGATGCGGGGCGGGGTGGCCGGGGCCCGGTTGTCCCGGGCGATCACGACGAGACCGATGCCGAGCACCACGACCGCGGCGACCGCCATGGGGAAGCCCAGCTCACGGCGTTCGGACGCGCCTCGCGACGACGCCGCTGCACGCGCCGCCCGCTCGACCTTCTTGGAGGAACTTGCTTTACCCACGAGGGGCAACGCTAGCGGCGTCGGAGCCCTTTTCGGGGGTCAGCTCGGCGAAGAGACGGCCATAGGCGGTGGCGACGCCGGCCGGCGAGACCCAGGTCTCGACGAAGGTCCGGCCCCGCTCCCCCATCGCCGTCCGAGCGGCGTGATCGTCGAGCAGTTCGGCGAGTGCGGCCTCGAACGCGTCGACGTCGCCTGGAGGGACGGACACACCGCAGGCCTGCTCGCTCAGCACCCGGCTGATCTCGGTTCCGGGGTCGATCGACGCCAGCACCGGCCGGCCCGACGCCAGGGTCGAGTAGAGCTTCGACGGCACCGACGAGCGGGCGAGCCCGGCCTTGAGGACGATCAGGTGCACGTCGCCGGACGCGAGCACCTCCGGCAGTCGCTCCGCCGGCTGGAAGTCGCGAAAGATCACCGACTCGACCCCCTCGGCGAGTGCTTCGAGTCGGGGCCGCTCCGAACCGCCGCCGTTGACGACGAAACACACGTCGTCGCGCGTTCCCTGCCACCGCCGCGCCGTCTCGATCACCAGATCGAGAGGCTGGGAGTAGCCGAGATTGCCGGCGTACATCACGACGAGGCGATCCCCGGCGCCGATCTCGTCGCGGTACGCGGTGTGGCGATCCGACGGCTGGATCCGCTCGGTGTCGACGAAGTTCGGTATGACCCGCACCGGGGTCTTGCCGGCGACCTTCGCCTCGACGTTCTCCGCCAGGTCCGAGGACAGCACCGTCACCGCGTCGGCGCGGCGATACACGAAGCGCTCGAGCCAGCGGAGGAGGGCGATGACGCGGCGATCGGTGATCGCCCCGACCTCGATGGCGACGTCGGGGAAGATGTCCTGGACGTTGAACACGAACGCCGCCCGCCGGAGCCGGGCGACCACCCAGGCGGGCAGGCCGAGCGTGAGCGGAGGCGACATCGTGAGCACCACGTCGGGGCGCCGTCTCCGGAACAGTGCGAGCAGACCGACGAGCCCGGTGAAGCCGGCGAACCCCGCCGCCCGCGCCGGGATGTTGGTCTTGTCGGTCGGGAACGGGTGGACCCGGGTGATCGTGCCCCACTCGGTGGTCTCGCGACGCCATGGCCGCCCCCGCCACGCATCGAGCACGCGATGGTGTTCGTACCAGGGCAGGGACGTGACGACGTCGACCGTGTGACCCTGTGCGGAGAGCTGATGCACGATCTCGGTCATGACCGTTCCCGTCGGTGCCGTGTCGGGCTCGAAGTGCGGGCACAGCACCAGGACGCGCATCGGATGAGGATGGTTCACGAGACCACGTCGCGCCAGGCGTCGACGAGGCGATCCGACGCCTCCTCGCCGGCCCACTCGGTCGCCCGCACCGATCCGGCCGCCGCCAGCCGCGCCCGTCGGTCGGCGTCGTCGAGGAGGGTGATGATCTCGATCGCCCAGCGTTCAGCGTCGTCGGCGGGCAGGAGCAGCCCGGCATCACCGACCACCTCCGGGAGACACGCCGCATCGGCGGCGAGGACCGGGGTCCCCGCCTGCATGGCCTCGAGCACGGGGAGCCCGAAGCCCTCGTAGGTCGACGGGTAGGCGACGACGTCGGCGTCGGCGAGCAGCCCCATCAGCAGATTCTCCTCGATCCGACCGAGATGCCGGATGAACGCCCCGTCCGGATCGACCCGGTCGATGTCGGCGGCGACGTCGGCGGCCGCCAACCCGGCGCCGCCCGTCAACACGAGTAGTGCGTCGGGCCGGTCGCGGTGGACGCGGGCCATCGCGTCGATCAGCAGGCGATGGTTCTTGTGCGGATGGGTGATCGCGGGAAACAACACGACCGGGCGATCGCCGACGATCGAGGCGATCGCGTCGCGCTCGCTGGCGACGGGCCGACGACCCACGGCGGGACCGATCACGCGCACCCGGTCGTCGGGTACGCCGAGCCGCTCGACGACCCGCTCCGCCACCCACCGGGTGGGCGTGCAGATCAGATCCGCCCGTCGAGCGGTCTTGGGCAACGAACGGCGCAGGAATGCCGCCTTGGTGCTGGAGAAGTTCTGGGGCAGATCGAGCGGTTGGATGTCGTGGATCGTCACGACCGACGGCGAGGTGGCCCGAGCCGGGAGCCGACCGCCGAAGTGGTGGGTGAGGTCGGCGGCTCGGGTGAAGCGGGGCACCAGCACCGACTCGGCCACCACCCGGTACGGCCGAAAGCCGACCGGCCCGGCGACCCGCGACCCGTTGGCGGCCAGCGCCGGGTGACCCTCGAAGAGGGCATCGTGGGCGACGACCTCCAGATCGATGTCGGGATGATGCTCGAGCACCGCCCGCAACAGACGGACCGAGTACTCCTCGGATCCACCCACCACGCCGGGCAGCAGGAACGAGAGGTTGATCGCGACCCGCATCACGCAACCGCCTCGTCGTAGACGGCGCTGAGCGCCGCGCCGGTCGCGTCCCAGGTGAACCGGGCCGCCCGCTCCGCTCCGGCGCGACCGTGTGCCTCCCAGACCGCCGGATCGTCGCGCACCGACGCGAGTGCTTCGCCGATCGCGACCGTGTCGAGCGGGTCGACGAGCACGCCGGTGTCGCCGGCGACCTCGGCCGTCGCCGTCGATGCGCTCGTGATCGCGGCCGTGCCCTGCGCCATCGCCTCCAGGACGGGCATGCCGAACCCCTCCATCAGGCTCGGGTAGGCCAGCACGGCGGCGAGATCGAGGACGGCGGGCAACAGGTCGGGTGCGATGTGGCCGATGTGGCGGGCGTCGCCGTGGGCGGTCTCGTCGAACAACCGCGCGCCGTCGACACCCCAACCGTCCGGCCCGGCGATCAGGAGCGGAAGGTCGGGAGCGGCGGCAGCATGGGCGTCGAGCAGGCGGGCGACGTTCTTGCGCGGCTCCAGTGTTCCGAGGAACAGGGCGAAGCGGTCGGGCAGGTCGAGCAGTTCGCGAGCGCGGCGTCGGGCGGCATCGTCGACCTCGGTGCGGGTCGCCCCCCAGGGCACGATCCGGAGCCGTTCGCGCTCGACCCCGTGGGTCTCACAATCCGCCGCCGTCGCCTCGGAGGGAACGGCGATCAGCGCCGCTTCGTCACGGGCGATCTCGAAGCCGCGGGTCATGAACCGCACCAGCCGGGGCGTGAAGTGCTCGGGGGTGTGGACAAAGGCGAGGTCGTGGATCGTCGCGACGATCGGCGCCGAGCCGGGCGGGATCACCCCGCCCGTCGCATGGATGAGGTCGACCGGGCCGATCCGCCGGGTGAATCGGGGACGGCGGAGCCGATGCCAGGCCTCGTAGAGCAGGGGCCGCGGGAGCGGGAGGTGCTCGACCGGGAGATCGCCGACCTCGTCGAGGACCGGAGGTTCGGCGTGGCGGGCGGCGAGGCCGACGACGTCGTGACGACCGCGAGCGCGCACCGCGTGGAGCGAACGCATGGTCGACGTGGCCGTCCCGCCGGGGACACGGTGCCAACACGATTCGACGACGGCTGCGACTCGGGGGCGCACGGTCGGAGTCTGGCATGAAGGGCTACGATCTCCTCCGATGTCGTCGCCCCTCGCCTCCCAGCGCATCTTCATCACCGGCGGAACCGGCTTCCTCGGCGGTGCGGTACAGCGAACGCTCGCCGACCGTGGCGTCGAGGACGTGATCGCTCCGTCGAGCGTCGAGGTCGACTTCCTCGACCCGCTGGCCACCCAAAAGGCGATCGACGACGCCAACCCCGACGTGGTGATCCACCTCGCGGCGCGGGTCGGCGGGATCGGCGCCAACATGGCGGCCCCGGCGGCGCTGTACCTCGAGAACCTGATGCTCGGCACCAACGTGATCGAGGCCTCCCGTCAGGCCGAGGTCGACAAGACGGTGGTGGTCGGCACGATCTGCAGCTACCCCAAACACACGCCGGTCCCGTTCCAGGAGTCCTCGCTGTGGGAGGGCTACCCCGAGGAGACCAACGCGCCCTACGGCGTGGCCAAGCTCGCCCACCTCGTCCATCTGCAGTCCAACCGGGCCCAGTACGGCCAGCGGGGCGCCTACGTGATGCCGACCAACCTCTATGGCCCCGGCGACAAGTTCAACCCGGCGGTCTCCCACGTCGTCCCCGCCCTGATCCGCAAGTGCGTACTCGCCACCGAGGCCGGCGACGACCACATCGAGGTCTGGGGCACCGGCAGCGCGAGCCGAGAGTTCCTCTATGTCGACGACGCCGCCGAGGGCATCGTGGCCGCCGCCGAGCGCTACGACGGCAGCGAACCGGTCAACCTCGGCGCCTCTCGCGAACTCCTGATCCGCGACCTCGTCGAGATCATCGTCGAGCTCACCGGCTTCGCCGGCGAGATCCGTTGGGACGCCTCCAAGCCCGACGGCCAACCCCGCCGCAGCGTCGACGCCTCCCGCGCCCGAGAACTGTTCGGGTTCGAGGCCGCGACCGACTTCCGCGAGGGTCTGCAGCGGACCATCGACTGGTACCTCGCCAACCGCGAGGAAGCCGAAGCCCGCACGAGCTGACGGGCGACGATCGCCCGCCGCGGCTCAGATGACGGTGCGGAAGTACTCGATCGTGCGCTCGACGCCCTCGCGCAGCTGAACCTGCGGCTCCCACCCGAGGATCTCCCGCGCACGGGTGATGTCGGGCTTGCGCTGGGTCGGGTCGTCGGTGGGCAGCGGGTGCCGCTCGATCGTCGATGACGAACCGGTCACGTCGAGCACGACGTCGGCGAGTTCGGCGATGGTGAACTCGTTGGGGTTGCCGACGTTGACCGGATCGTTCTCGCCGGAGTCGAGCAGCGCGATCAGGCCGCGTACCTCGTCCTCGACGAAGCAGAAGCTGCGGGTCTGGGAGCCGTCGCCGTAGATGGTCAGCGGCTCGCCCTTGAGCGCCTGGACGATGAAGTTGGAGACGACCCGTCCGTCGTCGGGCCGCATCCGGGGACCGTAGGTGTTGAAGATCCGGACGATGCGGGTGTCGAGGTCGTGGTAGCGGTGGTACGCCATCGTCATCGCCTCGGCGAATCGCTTGGCCTCGTCGTACACGCCACGTGGTCCGACCGGGTTCACATTGCCCCAGTAGTCCTCGGTCTGGGGATGCACGAGCGGATCGCCGTAGACCTCCGACGTGGAGGCGATGAAGAACGTCGCACCCTTGTCGAGCGCGAGACCCAGTGTGTTGTGGGTGCCGAGGGACCCGACCTTGAGGGTCTGGATCGGCATCTCCAGGTAGTCGATCGGCGAGGCCGGACTGGCGAAGTGCAACACGGCGTCGACGTCGCCGGGGACCCACACATAGTTCGAGACGTCGTGCTCCACGAACGTGAAGCCCTCGACGCCGAAGAGATGTTCGACGTTGGCCTTGTTGCCGGTCGACAGGTTGTCGATCGCCACCACTTCGTCGCCGCGGGCGAGCAGGTTGTCGGCCAGGTGGGAGCCGAGGAAGCCGGCGCCGCCGGTGATGACGATCCGGGCCATGCTCAGCTCCGCCCCAC
>JBCCWI010000087.1:0-17858 GCA_039193795.1 Actinomycetota bacterium
ATCGCGGACACTCGAGTCATCCGGGTCCGCTGAGGGGCTCGACAGAGCACTGGACGAACGTTCAGTCGGTCGGTAGCGTCCTGCGCCGACCGCCGACATCCAGGAGCACACGATGGAGATCTCACTCGCCGGCAAGCGGGCGTTCGTCACCGCGGGAGGCGATGGCATGGGCCGCACCACCGCCATGACCATGGATCGGCTCGGTGCGGAGGTCTTCACCTGCGACATCGACCCGTCCGGCCTCGAGACTCTGCCCGACTCCATCACGACCTGGCAGTGTGACGTGACCGACTCCGACGCGCTCGACGCGATCTTCGACGAGATCCTGCCCGGCGGACTCGACATCATGGTCAACAACGCCGGCGTCGGTGGACCGACCAAGCTCGTCGAGGACATCACCAACGACGAGTGGGCGCACTGCATGAACGTCTGTATCGACGCCCAGTTCTACTGCGCCCGCCGCGTCGCTCCGGTCTTCAAGGCCCAGCAGAGCGGCGTGATCATCAACATGGTGTCGGCCGCCGGCATCCTCGGGTTCCCGGGTCGCTCGCCCTACGTGGCCGCGAAGTGGGCCGTCGCAGGGTTCACCGAGACGCTCGCGATGGAACTCGGCCCCGACAACATCCGGGTCAACGGCATCGTGCCGGGCAACGTCAACGGCGCTCGCATGGAGAGCGTCATCGCGGCGCACGCCGACGCCGAGGGACTCGACCCCGAGGTCGTGCGCCGCATGTACGCGATCGGCACCTCGATGCAGTGCTACGTCGACCCGCAGGAGATCAGCGACATGATCATGTTCCTCGTGAGCGACTACGGCCGCCACATCTCGGGTCAGATCATCGGCGTCGACGGCAACACCGAGACCCTCTACCCCCGCTCGTAGCGGGTGGAGCTGACCGGCGAAGAGCAGGCCTGGCTCGACGGCCGGTCCGGGCGGGCACACCAGCTCGCCATGCGGTTGATGGTCGCCGCCGCCGAGGCGAGCGGTACGAGCACCTTCGTCCCGATCGAGTTCGCGCACATCAACTCCTGCCACTGGTCGGGCCGGCTGTCGGTCGATTTCGCCGAATTCCTGCGATCGGAAGGGGCGACGCTCGCCGTCCCGACCCACACCAACGCCAGCTTGATCGACTGCTCCCAGCCGGCGCTGCGCGACGAAGCAGTGTCGCCGGAAGCGGTGCAGGGGGCCCGGCGACTGATGGAGATCTACGAGACGCTCGGATGTTCCTCGATGTGGTCGTGCGCGCCGTACCACCAGCCTGAGGGCCGACCACGGTTCGGTGCCCAGATCGCCGGATCGGAGTCGAATGCGGTCGCGTTCTTCAACTCGGTCCTGGGAGCCCGAACCGAGAAGTATGGCGACCTGCTCGACATCTCCGCCGCGATCACCGGCCGGGTCCCCTACGCGGGTCTCCACACTGACGAGGGTCGCCTCGCGACCGAGGTGATCGATGTCCGCGTGAGCGACGCGGCGCGAACCGACGCTGCGCTCCCGCACCTGCTCGGTGTGATCCTCGGGCAGGAGGTCGGCACCGCAATCCCCGTCGTCACCGGCCTCGACGCGCTGACCGAAGACGAGTTGAAGGCGATCGCCGCGGCGGGCGCGACCGCCGGGTCCGTCAGCCTGTTCCACGTCGCCGGCGTGACGCCCGAAGCGCCCACCGTCACGGAGGCGCTCGGCGGGCGGCCGCCGCAGCGCCACGTCGTCGTCGACGACGCCCGACTGGACGCGGCGCGGCGACGGCTCGGACGGCAGCCGAGCGGGCCCATCGACGCGGTGTGTCTGGGCACGCCTCACTTCTCCGTCGACGAGTTCGGCGAGCTGCTCGGCGTGCTCGACGGCCGAACGGTCCGATCCGACCTCCCCGTCCTCGTCACGACGAGCCGCGCCGTCGATCACGAGCTCGGAGTGCGCGGCTGGCGCGATCAGCTCCGCGACGCCGGCGTGACGATCGTGCTCGACACGTGCACGTACTACACCCCGGTGACGCGAGGCGTTGCCGGCACCGTCATGACCAACTCGGCGAAGTGGGCGTACTACGCGCCCGGCATCCTCGGCGTCGACGTCGCCTTCGGATCGTTGTCGGCGTGTGTCGAGGCCGCCGTGGCCGGCGAGGTTCCCGCGTGATCCGGGGTCGGGTCCTCCATCCGGGCGACGCCGCCGGGACCGTTCTGCGACTGGACGAACCGCTCAGCTTCTGGGGCGGGCTCGATCCGACGACGGGCACGATCATCGATCAGGCCCACCCTCAGGTCGGGGTCTCGATGACGGGAGCCGTCGTCGTCATGCCGGGCTCACGAGGATCATCGGGAACCCCGGGGGTGCTCGGCGAGGCACTGCGTCGCGGGGTCGGTCCCGCGGCGCTCATCGTCACCAAGGCCGACGTCAACCTCGTCGCCGGCGCGATCGTGGCCGAGGCGCTCTACGACGCCGCGTGCCCCGTCGTTCAGGTCGCCGAGACCGCACTCTCGGACCTCGCGACCGGAGTCGATCGGGTCGTCCGTCGCGACGGAACGATCCTCGGGGCGGCCGACCCGCCTCGATCCGACGACCACGAGCGCGTGTAAGGTCGCTGTCCGTGAACACGGGGCCGATCACCGACACGGGCGAGACACGACCCGCGGACGAGGACCGCGACGACCGCAGGGGCGCGATCGCGCTCGGTGCGGTCTTCGTCGTCGCCCTCGCCACCCGGCTCCACCGACTCGGCGAGGACAGCCTCTGGGACAACGAGATCCTGTCCCACGCCCGCGCCACCGCCGACCTCGGCGACGCGTACGACCTGATCCGCGAGGGCACCCATCCGCCGGGGTACTCCCAGGTGATCCTGCGCCCGTGGTTGGCGATCGGCGACAGCGAGCTGATGCAGCGGTTGCCGAGTGTCGTGTTCGGCTTCGTCGCCATCGCGATCACCGCCGCCCTCGCCACCCGCCTGGCCGGTCGGTGGGCCGGGATCGCCGCGGCCGGACTGTCCGCGGTCATGCCGCTGCACCTCTACTACTCGCGCGAGGGCCGCATGTACGCCCTCCTCGCGCTCGTGCTGATCGCCTGGATCGCGGCGCTCATCCGGGCCCATGAGCGCGACACCTGGTCGTGGTGGGCCGCATACACCGCGCTCGGTGCCGCTGCGCTGTACACCCACTACTACGCGGGCTTCACCGTGCTCTCGGTCGTGGCGGTGACGGCCGCCTTCGAGTACCGGTCGGGACTGAGCGACCGCACGAAGCGGTGGGCCCTCGCCACCGGCGGCATCGGCATCGCCTTCCTCCCGTGGTTGCCGACCTTCCGCTACCAGCTGAGCAACGATCCGGTCTCGCACCTCCAGGCGCTGAGTGCTCGAGAGTTGGCGGAGCTACCGATCCAGTTCTTCACCGCGTTCGCGAACCGGTCGAACCTCGACAACCTCGTGATCGGGGCCGCCCTCATGGTCCTGTTCGTCATCGCGCTCCGGGCGCTGTGGAGCGGCCGGACGACCGATGCCGACCAGGGGCTGGCCGCCAGCGTCGTCGTGGCAGCGGTCGTCGGTACGTTCGCCCTCTCGGTGCTCGTCTCGCTGTTCCGGCCGCTGATCTTCGTCCGCTACTTCGCCGGCATCCTGCCGATGACCGCCATCGTGCTCGCCGTGGGCGTGAGCCGATCTCGAATCAGCGACGCCCGAACCCGATGGGTCGCCCTCGGCGCCTTCGGGCTGCTGCTGCTCGCCCGCCTCGGCCACGCCGTTCCGACGATCGACGACACCTGGCGACCGGACTGGCGCGCCGCCACCGACCAGCTCGAGACGGCGAGCGCCGACGACTCGGTGACCCTGCTCGTCGGGCCCGACTCCGGCGACTTCCGCGTGAGCGGCTTCTGGTACTACGCGGACCCCGATCTGCCCGTGATCGAGGTGACGGGGCAGGTGACCGATCCGGTGTTCACCGACGCCGTCGACCAGCTCGACGCCGACATCGCCACCGTGTGGGTCGTGCAGTACGAGCTGATCGACCGCGTTCCCGAGCTCGACGACTTCGAACCGGTTTCGTTCCAGCGCTTCGACTCGCGGTTCTTCACCGGCTCGTACCGGATCTCGGTCGTCGAACTCGACCGGACGGCCTCATGACGACGCCGCCGCGAACCGAGTCGATCTGCGCGGTCCTTCCCGCGTACAACGAGGCCGACAACCTGCCGGAGGTGATCGCCGAACTCAGCACCGAGCTCGCCTCCCGATTCTCGACCTGGCGCATCCTCGTCGTCGACGACGGCAGCACCGACAGCACCGAAGCGGTGCTCGATGAACTCCGCGCAGCCCACCCGGAACTCGACGCCATCCACGTCCGGGTCAACCGGGGCAAGAGCAACGCCCTGCGTCTCGCCTTCGAGAACGTCACCGAGGACCTCGTCGTCCTCTTCGACGCCGACGGACAGGACGACCCCCACGAACTGTCGACCCTGCTCGGTGCCCTCGACGCCGGCCACGACCTCGTCACGGGACGACGAGCGAGCCGCCAGGACCGCTTCATCAAACGCACGACCTCCAAGCTGTACAACCGCACGACCGCACTGTTCACCGGTGTGCACGGGCAGGACTTCAACAGCGGCCTCAAGCTCATGCGCCGCCAGGTCACCGATCAGCTCAACCTGTACGGCGAACTCCACCGCTACATCCCCGTGCTGGCCGCCTGGTCGGGGTTCCGGGTCACCGAGGTCGACGTCAACCATCGAGACCGGCTCCACGGCAGTTCGAAATTCGGCCGCAGCCGGTTCTGGCGCGGGATGCTCGACCTCTTCACCGTCAAGTTCCTCACCACCTACGACCGCCGTCCCTTCCACCTCATCGGTGGAGGCGGGCTGCTCGTCGGGTCGGTCGGGCTCGCGCTGATGGCCTGGATGCTGATCGAACGCATCGCCGGCAACGCCGTCGGCAACCGGCCCGCCCTGCTGGCGGGCGTCACCCTGTTCGTGGTCGGCGTGCAGCTCGTCAGTGTGGGTCTGCTGGCGGAACTGCTGCTCCATCTCCACCACGAACGTCGCGACCGGCGCTGACCCGAGCACCGGGGCCGAACCGGGCGAGGCCGAACAGCACCACCTCGATGCCGATCAAGACCAGTCGGACGAGCACGACCGGCACGAGCAGGACCGACTCGGCCGCGCCCAGCACGGCGAGAATGATGGCTTCCCGTGCGCCCAGACCGCCCGGCAGCGGGGTCGCCACCGAGACACCGAACGCCAACGTGTACGCGGCCAGTGCCTCGACCGTGCCCACGTCGAGGTCGGCGCCACGCACCAACGCCGCGAACCCGAGCCCGTGCAGCGCAACGCCCACGATCGCGGCGCCGAGGCACCCACCCAGGGCGACCGACGGCGGCGCCTCGAGTGCGTCCACCCCACCCCAGCGGCCGACGCGGGCGAAGATCGGCCGCAGCACCGGTCTGCTCACGGCCAGCGTCACGGCGACCCCCGGCACGACGAGCAGCGGCGACCACCCCAGCGCCGGTGCCGTCACGAGGCCGACCGCCACGCCGGCGACCACCAACGAACCGGTGTGAATGATCCAGACGACGGCCGACGCCGACCGCGACGCACCTCGGCCGACCAGCACCACGACGACCCCGGCCGCCTGGGCGACACCCGCCGGCACATACTTCGCCGGCTGGGTCAGATGAAAGGTCCGCCGGCGATCGGCGGCCGTCGTCGGTGGTGCGGGCAGGGCCGCCATCGCCTCGCCGATCACGACCTGTCCGGCGGCGAGGAGGACGACCGCGAGGACGAACCAGCCCGGAGCGGGGAACTGCTCCCCGCTCAGATCTCCCCAACCGTCGCGGATCTCGACCGCGAGGAACGCGGCGCTGACGACGGCCAGCGCAGCGACGATCAGGACGCGACGACTCACCGATCGGCGGGGCGGCGCGGCTCCAGGAGCAGGAGCGTCCACGGGAACGCCCGACCCCGGTCGACGATCTCGAAGTGATCGGCGACGGAACGCTCGAAGCCGCGTCGGGTCCAGTGCTGGACGTGTTCGGGATCGCTGCCGAACCGCTTCACGTTCTTCAGTCGGAGCAGATTGAGGCCCCGGAAGAAGGGCTCCCACGGCACGCTCACGATCACCTGGTTCGTGGTGAGCTCGGCGAGGAGGGCCAGCATGGCGTCGGGGTCGTCCAGGTGTTCGAGGACCTCGAGCATCATCACGACGTCGAAGGGTCGCGGCAGGTCCGCGAGCCCGGTGACGTCGGCCTGGTGGATCTCCGCCCGGCCGCCGAGACGGGCACGCGCGGCGGTGACCGCGCTCGTCGAGCGGTCGATCCCGACGAAGTCGGCGTCGATGTCCGCGCCGACCAGGTGATCGATCACGAACCCCTCTCCGCAGCCGAGGTCGAGCACCGCCTCCCGCGGCATCGACGCCAGCAGGCGGGCCACCTCCCCGTGGAACCGGTCGATCAGGAACCGTTGCGCCGGATTTCCGGACTCGTGCTTTTGCTGATTGCCGCTGGTCCGGGCGCCGGGTCGGCTCATCGCATCATCCTTCCCGCGATCCTCACGACCCCAGCTTGCCACGCCGCGACGCATGCCACGACCGTCGGCGCGCCGGAGCGCGTCGTCTCCGCCTGACGCTGATGGGCCAGAGTGGTGCATGCATCCCGGGGCACCAGCCGCCGACGACGCTCCGGGGACGACCCTGGCGACGGTGCTCTTCGGCGCCCTCGTCCTCGCAGCGGTCATCGGCTTCGACCCGTGGGCCTGGGACGAGGCGGGACCCCTTCGCTGGCTGCTGCTCTCGACGCTTGCAGCGCTGCTGACCGCCGTGGCCCTCGCCCAGCCCGGCGGGCGGGGCTCCGTGCTCAATCGGGCGGAGCGCGTCGGCATCGCCGGGTTGGCGGCGGGTGCCGCGATCGGGGTGGCCGTGGCGCCGGAGCGGCTGCATGCGGTGATCGGCACCCCGGATCGACACTTCGGTGCGCTGACCTGGTTCCTCGCGATCGGGGTGTACCTCGCGATGCGCCGAACCGATGTCGACCGCCGGCGGATCGGCCAACTCGCGGCCCTGGGTTGCGTCGTTCTCGGTGGTTGGACGATCGCGGAACTCGCCGAGTTCGACGGATTCGACCGGTCGTTCCCCGACGGGCGAGCCGGGGGCCCCTTCGCCCAACCCGCGTACTTGGGCGCCGCCGCCGTCCTGCTCGGTCCGCTGTGCGCCCTCGGCGCCACCGACGCGGCCGTACGGCGCGATCGGACGATCGCGGTGGCCGGTGCGGTGGGAGCGCTGATCGCACTGCTGGGGTCCGGATCGCGAGCGGCGCTGGTCGGTGCGCTCGTCGCACTCGTGGCGGTCGGGTGGCGCCGACGGGCAGACGGATCGACCGCCTTGCTGCGGCCCCGAGCCATCGCAGCAGGGGTCGGCGGTCTCGCCGTCGCGGCGGTCTTCACCCCCGGCCCGGGCCGATTCGCAGACGCACTCACCGGATCGGCCGCCGTCGACAGCCGCCTCGCCGAGTGGCGGGTCGGGTTCCGGGCCTGGACCGACGATCCGGCGCGCATCGTCAGCGGCTGGGGCCCAGAGGGATACCGGACCGTCTTCGGCCGGTTCGTCGACGACGACTATGTCGTCGAGTACGGGCGACTGGTCGTCACGGACCGCGCCCATGCCGGTGTGCTCGACCTCGGGCTCTCGATCGGACTGATCGGACTGATCGGGTGGTCGATCCTGATCGGATCGACTCTGCTCGCCGCCCGGCACCACGGGCGAGATCCAACGACGCTCGCGCTGTTCGCCGGCGTGGTCGGCTACATCACCCAACAGCTCCTCCTCTTCCCGCTGGCCGAGCTCGACCTCGTCGCCTTCGGGCTGCTCGGACTGCTCGGCGCCCGAATCCGCCCCGCCGGCGACACCGGTGTGGCCCGTCCGAACCGGGCCCTGGCTGGGCTCGCCGCCATCGTCGCCGCCGTCGCCGCATTCGGCGGTGCGGCCGATGTCGCCGCCGACCGCGCGATCGCCGCCGATCCGCCCGACGCCGACCGGGCGGTCGACCTCCGCCCCGATTCGATCCGATACGCGTTCATCGCCGCCCGCACCGCGGCCGGCGACACCGAGGACTCGCTCCGTCGCGCACTCTCGCACATCGACGACGCACGCGACCTCGCGCCCGACGACCCTGCGCTTCGGCTGGAAGAGGCGACGATCCGGGTGGAGCTCGCTCGACTCGATCCGGCGTCGACGTCCGCCTCCGAAACGAGGATCGCCGAGTTCCTGGTGGACGACCCACGGCATCCGCAGCTGCTGATGCAACACGGCATCATGCTCGCACTGGGCGGTGAGCTCGATGCGTCCGCCGACCGCCTGCGCGAGGCCGTCCGGCTCGCACCGGAGTCGCTCGAGCCCCACCTCAACCTGATCCTGGTCCTCCTCGACCTCGACGACCCAGCCGCAGCCGCTGCCGTCCTCGAGCAAGCCGAGACCCTCGCCCCGTCGGATCCGCGGCTCGCTCGGCTCCGCGACGAAATTTCTTCCCGATGACCGAACCAAACGACCCGCCCGAGCGTCTCAGAGACATGCACGCTCACGCGGTGGTCATGCCAACGGCCGATCCGACACCGATCGAGCTGGTCGTCGGCGCCAGCTTCGACGCCTTCTATCGAGCCCACCACGCACGGCTGACCCGCGCTCTGTCCGTCGCGCTCGGCGATACCGCCTGGGGGCGCGATGCCGCAGACGAGGCGATGACCCGCACCTACGAGCGCTGGGACACGGTGCAGACCTACCGCAACCCCGAGGGCTGGACCTACCGGGTCGGGCTCAACTGGGCGCTCAGCTGGCACCGCAAGCTCGCGCGCCGGCTGCCCTGGGCCCCCACGGAGGTCGGGCTCGGCCCCACCGCCGACCCGCAGCTCGACGCCGCCCTCGCCGACCTCGACCCGAAGTACCGTGCCGTCGTCGTCTGCCGCTACCTCCTCGACTGGTCGACCGAGCAGACCGCCGACGCTCTCGACATCCCGACCGGGACGGTCAAGAGCCGGCTCTCGACCGGGTTGACCCACCTCCGCAGCACCCTCGAGTCCCCCGAACCCTCCCAGGAGCAGCCATGAGCTTCGACGACCGCCTCCGCCGCCAGCTGAGCGAGCAGGCCGACCACATCACGATCGAGCCGACCGACGCGAGCGCACCCGCCGCGCGCGCCGCTCGCCGTCAGACCCGTCGCCGGATCACGGTCGCCGCGGCGTTCCTCGCCGTCGTCGGCCTGAGCGCGGCGTGGATCACCAGCCAGGACGGCGATCCGGCCGAGCTCGCGACCGAACCCGACCCCGATGTCGAGGTCGCCGACGACGAGGATCCGGCGCCGGACGACGACGAATCCCTCGACGACGCAATCGCCGATCCCTCAGGCGCCGACGTCACCGCGTTGACGTTCACCTCTGTCGATGCCGACGGCGCGCCCGGGGGCTACAACCTGTTCTCCCGAGGCGCGGCCGACGACCTCTACTACGTGCTCTCCACGGCGCCGGGGCTGGAGCCCGACCGCGGCTTCTGGCGAAACGACACGCTGTACACGTGGACCGGCGACGGGTGGGCGAACTCGACGTTCACCGACCGGTTCGTGTCGACCATCGGCTCCGCTGACGGTCTGCTCTACACCGTCAGCACCGGTAGCACCGCCGGTGACGCGCCGGCGGTCGGCACGTCCGCCGACGGCGGAGACACCTGGGACTGGACCCCACTCGACCTTCCGGCCACGCTCGGCGCGCCCGGCTCCTACGCCCTGGCCGACGCGGTCGGCCCGGCCGGTCACCTCGTGGTCGCGTGGTCCGCACCGCAGGCGAACTGGGATGAAGCGATCGCCCTCGCCCGCGACGCCGGCCTCTCGATCGGTTGGGACACTCATCACATCCTCAACGTCGACCGCGAGGGGATTCGCTTCGCACCGGCCGGCGACGGCATCCAGTGCGCCGACGAGTACTGGAGGCGAGTCGACCAGGCCGCCCCCTACCCGGTCGACATCTCCGACGAGACCTGGGACGGCGACGATCCGACCGAAGCCGAACTGGCCCGATACGACGCCGCCCTCCTGGACTACGAGGTCGCCCGCCGGGAGGCACAGGACGACGTGCTCGCCGAACTCACCGCCGTGCCCGAATGCGCGGAGTTCGCAGACTGTCAGGTGCTCCAGAACGGCTGGGATCGCGAGCAGGAGGAGCGGGCCCGCCAGATCTACATCGACCTCGACCTCATGGCCCCCGACGGCACCACGATGGAGATCGCCTGGGACGAGATCGACGCCGAGACCCAGGAGGCGATCGACGAGGCCTTCTCGGACCTCTACGACTACGAGACCTCTCCGATCGCCGAGGCCGGCTGCGAAGAGGTGCTCTACGGGCCGGGATTCGACGAGGCCGACGTCGAGACCGTCACCTGGGCATCGCTGGGTGTGGTGGCGCCCGACTCGTGGGCCGGAGCGATCGCGGCCTTCCTCGTCGAGGACGGCACGGTTCGCGAGCTCGACACACCGTTCGAGCCCGGTTGGCTGCAGACGGTCACCGCCACCGACGACGGCTTCATCGTCGACCTCGTCACCCCACTCGACGGCGTTGCCGAGTTCGAGTCCGAGGTCGGTCCGGACACAACCCGGTGGGTCGGAGGCGCGGACGGGTGGGCCGCCTCGACGACCTCGGGCGGCACCTGGACGGCGGCCACGAGCCCCGACGGGACCACCTATGCCAACGTCTGGGGCGCAAACGGGCAGATCGGCATCACTCGCACATCGGGCGACTCGACGGTCACCGTCTCGATGGACCAGATCTTCGGAGCTGACCACCGGTCGAACGGTGTGTCGTTCATCGATGCGGGAGCGTTCGGTGTGGCCGTCGCCAGCGTCGATTACGACGGCGAGACATCGGTCGTGGCCTACTCGCCCGACGGCCTGACGTGGGCGACCACCGAGCTCGACGGCTACTGGGTCGACGGACTGATCGTCGGCGGCGACGCCGTGATGGTCTTCGCCCACCCATTCGGCACGACCGGCAACACGGAGGTCTTCATCGGCCGCACCTGACCGGCGCGTGCGGGGTCAGTCCCGGGGGTGCTTCTGCTTCTTGAGGATCCGCGCCCGCTCGCCCGCATCGAGCACGGTCTTGCGGATACGGACGGTCTGGGGGGTGACCTCGACACACTCGTCGTCGGCGATCGATTCCAGCGCCTGCTCGAGGGAGAACACCTTGGGAGGGGTGAGCCGGATCGTGTCGTCGGAGGACTGGGTGCGGATGTTGGTCTTCGCCTTCTCCCGGCAGATGTTGACGTCCATGTCCTCGTTGCGGGAGTTCTCCCCGACGACCATGCCCTCGTAGACCTGTTCCCCGGGGGCGACGTACAGCGCGGTGCGCTCCTGCAGGCCCTGGATCGCGTAGCCGGTCGACTGGCCGGTGCGGTCGGCCACCACGCTCCCCCGGTCTCGGGTGCGGATCTCGCCGGCCCATGGCGTCCAACCCTCGAACACGTGGTGGAGCATGCCGGTGCCTCGGGTCTCGGTGAGGAACTCGGTGCGGAAGCCGATCAGCGCACGAGCGGGCACCACATAGTCGAGCCGCACCCACCCGGTGCCGTGGTTCGACATGTTCTCCATCGTCGCCTTGCGGGCGCCGAGCAGCTGGGTGACGGCGCCGACGTGCTCTTCGGGCACGTCGATCGTCAGGCGTTCGGTCGGCTCGTGCAGGGTGCCGTCGATCTCCTGGGTCAGCACCTCCGGTTTTCCGATCGTGAGTTCGAACCCCTCACGCCGCATCGTCTCCACCAGCACGGCGAGCTGGAGCTCGCCACGACCCTGGACCTCCCACGCGTCGGGCCGCTCGGTCGGCAGCACCCGGATCGACACATTGCCCACGAGCTCGGCGTCGAGTCGCCCCTTGATCAGGCGGGCGGTGAGCTTGTCGCCCTCCTGTCCGGCCAGCGGCGAGGTGTTCGTGCCGATCGTCATGGCCAGCGTCGGCTCGTCGACCGTGATGGTCGGGAACGGTCGGGGGTCGTCGAGGTCGGCGAGGGTGTCGCCGATGGTGACCGCCTCGATGCCGGAGACGCCGATCAGCTCCCCGGGGCCGGCGGCATCGACGTCGACCTGGTCGAGCGCTTCGGTCACCGTCAGCGTGCCGATGCGGGCCGATTGGATCGACCCGTCGCTGCGGCACCAGGCGATCGCCTGACCCTTGCGGATCGTTCCGTGCTCGACCCGACAGATCGCCAGGCGCCCCACGTAGGGCGAGGCGTCGAGGTTGGTGACCCATGCCCGCATCGGGTGATCGGGGTCGTGGCGGGGTGGCGGCACGGTGTCGAGCAGGGTGCGGAACAGTGGCTCCATGTCGGTGCCGGGCTCCGACGGGTCGAGGGTGGCCTGCCCCTCCCGAGCGATCGTGTACACGATCGGGAAGTCGATCGCGCTCTCGTCGGCGTCGAGATCGAGGAACAGCTCGTAGACCTCGTCGACGACCTCATCGATGCGGGCGTCCGGCCGATCGATCTTGTTGATGACCAAAACGACGGGAAGCTCGAGTGCCAGGGCCTTGCGCAGCACGAACCGTGTCTGTGGCAACGGGCCTTCGCTGGCGTCGACCAGCAACACCACGCCGTCGACCATGGTCAGTGCCCGTTCCACCTCACCGCCGAAGTCGGCGTGCCCCGGCGTGTCGACGATGTTGATCTTGTGATCGCCGTGGCGGACCGCGGTGTTCTTGGCGAGGATCGTGATGCCCTTCTCGCGCTCGAGGTCCATCGAGTCCATGACGCGATCGGTCAGCTCGGCCCCCTCTCGGAAGGCGCCGGCCTGGCGCAACAGGGCATCGACCAGGGTGGTCTTGCCGTGGTCGACGTGGGCGATCATCGCCACGTTCCGCAGGTCGTCGCGAGTGATCACGGCGGGAAGGGTACCGACCGGGACGGCCGGGCCCTCGTAGGGTTGACCCGATGATGCGGAGCGGTCGGATTCGACGGGTGGGTCTCGCGTTGCTCGGGGCCGCGATGGTCGCCGCATCGTGTGCGGAGATCTCCCCCGACGAGCTGGCAGAGCGGTATCGGCCGAGCGATGTCGACACGCCCGGGACCCTCCCACCGCCCAGCACCACGCTCGCGACCGTCGATCCCGACGACATCGCCAACACCCCGTCGACCGATGGTCGTCCGCCCCGCGCCACCCCGCTCGAGCCGTCGTTCGGTGGATGCCCGTTCGAGCCCGGGCCCTACGACGTCGAGTGCGGGACGATCCTGATCCCCGAGGAGGACGACGACGCCGTCCTGCCGATCGAGATCGCCTTCGCCCGGTTCCGCGCCACCGACCCCGACCCGGCCGCCGATCCGGTCGTGTACCTCCACGGCGGGCCGGGCGGCGCGATCCTGCTCGAGGCCGGACTGTTCGCCCGTGCCGTGGTCGACCCCTTCATCGCCCGCCGCGACGTGATCCTCTACGACCAGCGGGGAGCGGGGCAGTCCAGCCCGCTTCCGGAGTGCTTCGAAGCGTGGGATCTCGACGACGGCTTCTATTCGAGCAACACCCCCCACGACGATCTCCGGTCCGACTACACCGAGCTGTTGACCGAGTGCGCCGACCGGGTCGGCGGCCGCGACACGATCGACTTCACCGAGTACGCGAGCGCGACCCATGCCGACGACTTCGTCGATCTCGTGCGGGCGCTGGGGTACGAGCAGGTCAACGTCTACGGCAACAGCTACGGGACCCGCCTGGCCCAGACGATCCTGCGCGATCACCCCGAACCGGTTCGCAGCGTGATCCTGAGCGGGGTGTATCCGATCGAGGCCAACCTCGTGGGCGCCACGCCATCGTCGTTCGAGTCGGGATTCCAGGCGATCGCCGCGGCGTGCGCCGCGACGCCGAGCTGTGATCGCGAGCTCCCCGACCCGGTCGGCTCGCTGCAGGCCCAGGTCGTCGCCCTCGACCAGGATCCGCCCACCTTCGAGGTGCCCTTCGACGACCAGACGAGCTATCCGTTCGTGCTGGCGGGCGACGATCTGATCAACATCCTCCACGGCCTGCTCTACTCCATCGACGGGGCCGCCCTGATCCCGGATCTGCTGATCGACCTCGAGGCCGGTGATCGGTCGCGGCTCGAGCGCATCGCGCCGGACGGCATCTACAACACCTCCGACGTCGGTGGATACCTGGGGGTCCAGTGCCGCGAGGAGGCGCCGTTCACGACGCCCGACGAGCTCGACCGGGCGAGTCGCAGCGACACCATCTGGGACCGCATCAACCTGCCGCCGGGCCTGCTGAGTTCGGATCTGATCGAGGTCTGCGCCGCGTGGGAGGAGTTCGGTGTCGCCGATCCGTCCGAGAACGATCCGGTCACCTGGGATCAGCCGACACTGATCCTCTCGGGCGGATTCGATCCGATCACGCCGCCGGTGTGGGCCGAAGCGGTCGCAGCCCGGCTCCCGAACGCGGCCTTGGCCTTCTCCCCCGACCGCGGCCACGACGCCGACGAGGGCCCGTGCGCCGCCGGACTCATGACCGAGTTCGTCGAGACGGCCGATGCCACGCTCGACACGAGCTGCACCCTCGACTTCCCGCTGCCGTACATCACCGCGACCAACGTGCGGGAGCAGAACCGCAACCGCATCGAGCTGAGCGAGTCGATCTTCGACATCGATCCCGGTCCCGACACCGACTGGATCGACATGCTCTTGCCCGACTGGGTGTTCGACTTCTACGACGACGAGGAGGCCTACTGGCGCAACCTCGACGTCTACGACAGCACCCTGATCGTCGTCCGCGCCGGCTCGTTCAGCCCCGACGAACTCACCTTCTATCTGCCGTTCGAGACACTCAAGGTCGACTTCGTGTCGACCGAACGTCCCAGCTCGGTGAGTCCGGGCTGGACCCGGTCGGTGTACGACACCGTGAGCTACGACATCGTGTCGTACCAGACGACGGGCACACCGCTGATGAACATCTCGGTCATCGCGCTGCCCGACGATCTCGATGTCCTCGAGACCGACGCAGTGATCCCGATGGTGAACTCGGTCGTCCTCGGCTGAGCTTCAGTCCGGTTCGAGCGGCAGGTCGAAGCCGACGATCGCACCACCGTCGGCGGCGTTGGACGCATGGACACGACCCCCGTGCCGTTCGACGATCTGGGCCACGATCGCCAGGCCCAGCCCCGACCCCGGCATCGTCCGCGTGGCTGCGGAGCGGTAGAACCGCTCCCAGACGTGCGGGAGATCCTCGGCCGGGAACCCGGGACCGTGATCGCGGACCCGGACGGCCCCAGCACGGACATCCACCTCGATCGGTGCGTCGTCCGGCGTGAACTTGTCGGCGTTGCCGAGCAGGTTGGTGAGCGCCCGGTCGAGCAGCGGCGGGCGGCCCATGACGACCGAATCGTCGACCTGGACCGACACCGTGCGTGCCGATCGCCGTCGGAACCGCTGCACCGCAGTGTCGACGACGCCGGCGAGCACGACCGGTTCGGCCGGCACGTCGTCGTCTCGGCTGTCGGTCGCCAACTCGACCAGTTCGGTGATCAGAGCCGAGAGCTCCTCGACCTCGAGGGTGACCGCATCGACCACCTCGCGGCGTTGCGCGGGGTCGGCGTCGCCGATTCGCTCGAGGAATTCGACATTGGCCCGGATGCTCGTGAGCGGCGTGCGGAGTTCGTGCCCGGCGTCCATGACCAGCCGGCGCTGCTGCTCGCGGCTCGTCGCGAGCGCCTCGGTCATCGTCGACAGACTCTCCGCGAGCGTCCCGACCTCGTCGCGGCCGGCGACGGGGATCGGGGTGGCGAGATCCTGGGTGTCGGCGATCTCGCGGGCAGCGGTCGAGAGTCGCCGCAGCGGCTTCGTGGTGCGCCGAGCGACGAGCCAGCCGGCGATCGCGGCCACGACCGAGACCGCGACGCCGATCCACACGAAGGTCGTCCCCAGCCGGGCGAGGATCCGTTGGGTCTCTTCGAGTTCGCGGGCCACCTGCACCGCACCACCGCCGTCGAGATGCCGCGTGATCATCCGGTAGTCAACGAAGTCGATCGTGATGTCGCGGAACGTCTCGCGGCCGGGTGACGCGGCGAGCTCGAGATCGGATTGAGAGACCGGCAACACGCCGCCGTCACTGCCCTCGACCTCGCCGTCGGCGTTGATCACCTGGATGATCGAGTCGGCGTCGAAGGAGAACAGGTCGAGCAACGAGTCGACCTCGAGGCTGTCGTCGGGGCCGTCGGCGGGAGGGTCGTCGTCGCGTCCGCCCCGACGATCCTCGGGTCCACCGACCGGCGCGGTGCGCACCCCCTCGTTGATCTCCTGGGCCCGGGTGCGGAGGAAGCCGTCGATCTCGTCACCGAGGGCGTCGTCGGTCGCGAGGTAGGCGCTCACCGAGGCGATCCCGATGCCGACCGCGACGAGCACGCCGAAGAGCAGGGCCAGACGGAGACGAAGGCTCATCGTCAGCCTCGACGGAGGACGTAGCCGACCCCACGAACGGTGTGGAGCAGGCGGTGCTCACCCTCGGCCTCGGTCTTGCGGCGGAGGTACCCGATGTAGACATCGAGCGACTTCGACGAGGTCCCGAAGTCGTAGCCCCAGATCCGCTCGTAGATCGTGGAGCGCTCGAGCACGATGCCCTCGTTGAGCATCAGCAGCTCCAGCAGGTCGAATTCGGTCTTCGTGAGCTCGATCTCACGCCCGGCGCGGGTGACCATGCGCCGCTGCGGATCGAGCTCGAGGTCGTCGATCAGGATCGGCGCCGTCACCTCCGGCGGCTCGATCCGTCGCAGGAGCGCCCGCAGCCGCGCCAACAGCTCGTCGAGTGCGAAGGGCTTGGGGAGGTAGTCGTCGGCGCCGGCGTCGAGCCCGGCCACCCGGTCGGACACCTCGACGCGCGCGGTGAGGATCAGAATCGGCGTGCGATCGCCGCGGGCCCGGAGTCGCCGGCAGACGTCGAGCCCGTCGACCATCGGCATCATGACGTCGGTGACGAGGACGTCGGGGCCGTACTCGTCGAACGAGCCGAGTGCTTGCGCACCGTCGTTCACGGCGAGGACGTCGTAGCCCTCGAACTCGAGCACCCGCACCAGGGAGTCGCGCACCTGCTGATCGTCTTCCGCGACGAGGACGCGAGCGATGGGGCCGGGGCGGGCGGAGGTCGTCATGGGCGCAGCATGGCAGCCCCACGGACCGGTGCGAAGGGTTGCCTCCGCATTCTCAACCAATTCTCATCTTCGGTTGGCGGGCGACTTACCGCCGACCGGTTGTCTTCGTTCCTGTCAGCTTCCCCCACCCCAACCGAAAGCAGGTACTGACATGAACCGCACCATCACCTCCGGCCTCATCGGCGCATCCGTTCTCGGCGGCGCCGTCGTCGGAGCCGGCTTCGTCGGGTCCGCCGGCGCCTACGGCGACCTCGAGGACGAGCCGACCGAGGGCGTCGAGGAGACGAGCACCGACACGTCGCTCGACACGACCGACGTCCAGGACGTCCAGGTGCAAGACGCCGACGAGACCGACGACGGCACCGACGAGACCGAGGGCGACCGCCGGGGTCGCCGCGGCGGCTGCAACCTCGAGGAGATCGCCGCCGCGATCGGCATCGACGAAGACGCCCTTCGCACCGAGCTCGATGCCGGGCAGTCGATCGCGGACGTCGCCGAGGCCAACGGCGTCGACTCCGCCGTCATCGTCGATCTGCTCGTCGACCAGGCCGAGGAGCGCATCGCGGAGAAGCTCGACGCAGGCCGTATCACCGACGAAGAGGCGGCCGAGAAGCTCGCCGGCGTCGAGGAGCGGGCCGAGGATCGCGTCGAGCGCGTGCGCGGCGACGACACCGACGACGTCGACGCCTGATCGAACCAACCGTCCCGTTCCCTCCCGGGACATCGGCCGTGGGGGGCCGGCGCGCGGGGG
>JBCCWI010000088.1:0-17293 GCA_039193795.1 Actinomycetota bacterium
GGCCTGCGCACCGGCGGCGCCATCTACGCCTGGGTCCTCGAGCCCGTCGACGATCCCGACGCCGACGACCATCCCCACGACGACCACCACGACGACGGTGACGCCCCCGACGGCGAGCTCGCCGCGGTCGGTGCCGGCGACGGCGGTGCTGACACGGAGGGAGAGGGCTGATGGCGACCGCAACGGCCCCGGCCACCGACACCCATCACGACCACGACCCGCACGCCACGAACACGGGCATCTCCAACAACAAGTTGGCGATGTGGCTGTTCCTGTCGACGGAGTGTCTGCTGTTCGGTGCGCTGATCTCGACGTACCTGATCTACAAGACCCGCGGCAACGGCGAGGTGCTGCCGGCCGAGATCTTCGACATCCCGTTCACGTCGGTGTCGTCGTTCGTGCTGCTGATGAGCTCGCTCACCATGGTGCTCGCCCTGTCGGCGTTCGCCCGAGACGACCTCGACCGCGGCAAGGCGTGGCTGCTCGTCACGTCGATGCTCGGCGGCGTGTTCATCGGCGGCCAGGTCTATGAGTTCACCGCCTTCTACCGTGAGGGCCTGGGCTACACGACCAACCCGGCGGCGTCGGCGTTCTACACGCTGACCGGCTTCCACGGCGTCCACGTGAGCATCGGCATCATCATGTTGATGTCGTTGTGGGTCGCCGCCCAGCAGGGGAAGCTCACCAGCAAGAACTCCGAGACCGTCGAGATCGTCGGTCTGTACTGGCACTTCGTCGACATCGTGTGGATCTTCATCTTCACGGTGATCTACCTGATCCCACTCGACTAGGAGAACCATGAGCGAAGCAACGGCGGACGCCGTCGAAGCCCACGACGACTCCCACGACGATCACCACCCCTCCGACTGGGAGTACGTCAAGATCGCCGTCGTCCTGGCGGTCCTCACCGCGATCGAGGTGCTGACGTACTTCGAGTCGGTGTTCACGATCTTCGAGACCCGTTGGGTGCTCCTCCTGACGCTCTTCTCGCTGATGATCGTCAAGTTCTGGCTGGTGGCCCGGATGTTCATGCACCTGAAGCAGGACAAACCGATCCTCACCCAGAGCTTCGTGGTCGGCATCGTCCTCGCGGTCGCCGTGTACCTGGTGACCCTCTCCGTCTTCAACTTCTTCTGACCCATGGACGGCGCCCTGGTGTTCGCCGTCACCGACTACGAGCTGCACCCTGAGGTCTGGCTCCTGGTCGCTGCGGTCATCGGTTTGGGGGTCTACTCGGTTCGCTCGATCGGACCACTCGTCGTACCGGCAGGGGAGCCGGTCGTCACCATCGCTCAGAAGCGCTTCTTCATCGCCGGCGTCGTGCTGTTGTGGCTCGCCGCCGACTGGCCGATGCACGACATCGCCGAGGAGCACCTCTACTCGGTGCACATGCTGCAGCACCTGCTGATCAGCTTCATCATCCCGCCGCTGTTGCTGCTCGCCATGCCCGCGTGGCTGGCGCGGCTCGTCATCCTCGAGGACGGCAAGCCGCAGGCGGTCCTGCGCTTCCTCACCAAGCCTCTGATCGCCGGCGTGATCTTCAACGCGCTGCAGTTGCTCACCCACTGGGGCACCGTCGTCAACCTGTCGTCGGAGAACGGCCCCTTCCACTACATGATCCATCTCGCGGTCTTCGCCTCCGCGCTGCTCATGTGGTTCCCGGTGCTCGGGCCGCTCAAGGAGATGCAGATGAGCGAGCCGGGGAAGATGCTCTATCTCTTCCTCATGTCGATCATCCCGACCGTGCCCGCCGGCTGGCTCACCTTCGCTGAGACCGTCGTCTACGAGGCCTACGACACCGACGATCCGCTGTGGGGCATCTCGCCGGTCGCCGACCAGCAGGCCGCAGGCGCGGTGATGAAGGTCGTCGGCGGGTTCTACCTCTGGGCGCTCATCGCGATCCGGTTCTTCCGGTGGGCGGCGCGCCATGCCGACTCCGAGCGGCAGGCCCAGCTGAACCGGGGCAAGCAGCGGCTCACGTTCGAAGAGGTCGAGCAGCGATTCGCCGACGCCGGCGACCCTCCCGTCGAAGCCCGCTGATCGGGGCCGCGCTTCAGCCCGGCGACCGCCGGGGCTGCATCGTCTACGGTCGTGCACCGTGGAACTGCGACTGGACGGCAAGACCGCGATCATCACCGGTGGGTCCGCCGGCATCGGACTCGGCATCGCGACCGAGTTCGTGCAGGCCGGCGCCAACGTGATGATCGCCTCCCGCAAGGCCGACAAGTGTGAGGCGGCAGCCACCGAGCTCGCCGCTCTCGGCGGTGGCGACGTCGACTGGCGGGTCGCCCACACCGGCGCCGAAGACGGTGGTGCGGAGGTGATGGCGGCGACGCTCGAGCGGTTCGGCTCGATCGACATCCTCGTCAACAACGCGGCGACCAATCCCTACGCCGGACCGCTGATCGACACGCCGACCTCCGCCTTCGACAAGACCTACGAGGTCAACCTGCGGGGCCCGCTGCTGTGGACCCAATCGGCCTGGACCACCTGGATGCGGGACCATGGCGGTTGCGTCATCAACCTCGCGTCGGTGGGCGCCTACGGCACGTCGTCGGACCTGGGCCTCTACGCGCTGCTGAAGCGGGCGCTGGTCGCCATGACGGAACAACTCGGCGCCGAACTTGGTCCCGACGTGCGGGTCAATGCACTCGCGCCCGCGGTGGTGAAGACCGATTTCGCCCGCCTGCTCTGGGAGGGGGAACGGGGTGAGGCCTTCGCCCGCCGCTATCCGCTGCAGCGTCTCGGCGAACCCGGCGACATCGGCCGGGCCGCCCTGTGGCTCGCAGCCGACGCCCAGTGGATGACCGGGCAGACGATCGTGATCGACGGCGGGCAACTGGTCGCCTTCGGCGGCTGATCGCACCGAAACCAGCGCCTCACCGGTCGCGGACGGGTACCGTCTGGGGATGCTCGACATCAAGCTGATCCGCTCCGATCCGGAGGCCGTCAAGGCCGCCATCGCGCGCCGGGGTGAGGACACGTCGGGAATCGACCGGGCCATCGCCCTCGACACTCGGGTCCGCGCCGTCGGAACCGAACGCGACGACATCCGCGGTCGGGTCAATGCGCTGTCCAAGGAGATCGGCTCGCTGCACCGCGACGGCAAGGCCGACGATGCGGCGGCCCTCCAGGAGGAGAGCAAGACGCTCGGCGAGCGCGAAAAGGTGCTCGCCGCCGAGGCCGACGAGCTCCAGGGGCAGCTGCGCGACACCCTTCTCAACATCTCGAACATGCCGGCGCCCGAGGCGCCCGATGGCCTCACCGAGAACGACAACGTCGTGGTCCGCATGGAGAACCACGAGCCCGACGCCTACGGGGAGCACCAGAAGGTGCCGCACTGGGAGGTCGGTGAACAGCTCGGCATCCTCGACGTCGACCGTGCGGTCAAGATGTCGGGATCGATGTTCGCGATGTATCGCGGCGCCGGTGCCCACCTGCTGAGTGCGTTGATCAACTACGGCCTCGATCGCAATCGCGACGCGTTCGAGCAGGTGCGGCCGCCGACGGTCGTCAAGACCGACACCATGATCGGCACCGGTCACCTGCCGAAGTTCAGCGACGACGCCTACCACCTCGAGCGCGACGATCTGTGGGCGATCCCCACCGCCGAGGTCCCGCTCACCTCCATGGTCGCCGGCGAGGTGCTCGACGAAGCCGAGTTGCCGATGCGGCTCATGGCCCACACCAGCTGCTACCGCCGAGAGGCGGGTTCGGCCGGCCGCGACACCCGCGGGCTCTTGCGCGTGCACGAGTTCGACAAGGTCGAGCTCTACGCCTTCTGCACGCCGGACCAGGCCCAGGCGATGCACATGGAGATCCTCGAACGCGCAGAGAACGCGATCCGCGATCTCGGCCTCGCCCATCGCATTCTCGACCTCGCCTGTGGCGACATCAGCGGCGCAGGCGCCCGCACCTACGACATCGAGGTCTTCGCGCCCGGCGCCGATCGATGGCTCGAGGTGAGTTCGGTGTCGTGGTGCACGACCTACCAGGCCCGGCGCGCCAACATCCGCTACCGACCCGAAAGCGAGAAGGGCACACAGTTCGTGCACTCGCTGAACGGCTCGGGCCTGGCGGTACCCCGCGTGTGGGCCGGCATCGTCGAGACCTACCGACAGCCCGACGGTTCGGTCCGCATCCCCGAGGTGCTGCACCCCTACATGGCTGGTGTCACCGAGATCCCGGTCCCGGCCTGATGCCGGGCGGCGTCGCGTGGCTGGAGGATGCGCCCGGCACGGTGACGGATCTGCCGGTCTTCGGGTCGGAATCACCCATCCGCAAGGTGACCGAAGCGGTCGCCTTCGAGGGAGCCTGGGACGACGAGCGCCGCGACAAGGTGCGTGACCTGTTCGACGGCATGGCCGCCGACTGGGGGAGCCGCTTCAGCGAGGAACGGGAAGCGTCGATCGTCGATGCGCTCGATCGTGGCGGTCCCCTGGGCGGGAAGGTCATCGAGCTGGGCGCCGGGTCGGGTCTCGGCACGGCCCGCCTCGTCGAGCGGTTCGACGACGTGATCGCCCTCGACCTGTCGATGGAGATGCTGCGTCACCAACCCGACCTCGCCCCGAAGCTCCGGGCCGATGCGTCCACCCTGCCGTTCCCCGACGATGCGGCCGACGCCCTCGTCCTCGTCAACATGTTGCTGTTCCCGACCGAGGTCGATCGGGTGCTGGCCCCGGGCGGCACGATGCTGTGGATCAACACCCACGGCCACGAGACGCCGATCCATCTCAGCCCCGAGGCGGTGGTGGAGGCGCTTCCGGGCGTCTGGACCGCCACCGCGGGGCGAGCCGGGACCGGCCTGTGGGCGGCGGTTCGGCGGGGCTGATCGTCGGCGCCACCTCGCCCGCCCCTCGATGCGCGTCAGGCCAGCTGGAGGCCCACCCATGCCGCCCCGACACCGATCACGAACGTCGCCGTGACGTAGCGGACGGCGAGGCCGCGGCTGATCTCGTCGAGCTCGATCGTCTCGGCCACCAGGGTCGAGAAGGTCGTGAGCGCACCGAGGCCCGCCACCCCGCCGACCAGCTGCGAGTCGGCCGTCGCAGTGGCGAGCAGCCCGAGCCCGAACGCGCCGCCGACGTTGACCGCGAGGGTCGCGAGGGCGCGGATCGGTACGGACAGCGATGCGGCCCACCGCAGTAGCGTGCCGGCCGCCGCGGTCATGACGAACAGGACGGCGATCACGTCGTCAGCCCCCGCCCTCCGAGGAAGGCGGCCAGCCCGAACCCGAGGCTGGTGGCGGCGAGCACGAAGGCGTCGAGGGGATCGCCGCGGTCGAGTCGAACGGCGAGCTCGACGGCCAGACCGGAGAACGTGCTCAACCCGCCACACAGTCCGACGCCGAGCGCCAGCCGGGTCGGGTGCTCCCGCTCGGCCCAGACGCCCACGGCTGCGCCGAGCACCCCACTCGCCACCGTGTTCACCACCAGCAAGGTGACACCGGTCGACCAGCCGACCTCGCCCACCGCCCACCGCAGCACGCTCCCGACGACCCCGCCGAGCAACACGGTCGGCACGACTCGATCCATGACCGCACCGTAGAGTCTGCCCATGGACTGGGAGTCGATGCGGCATCAGTACGAACAGGCCGGGCTCGATGTCGCCGACGTCGACCGCGACCCGATCGTGCAGTTCCGGAGCTGGTTCGACGCGTGGGCTGCGACCGGCCCCCGCGACCCGGGTGTGGTGGTCGTCAGCACCGTCGATGCCGAGGGATGGCCGTCGAGCCGCGCCGTGCTCCTGCGAGGTGTCGACGACCGCGGCTTCGTCTTCTACACCAACCGAACGTCCACCAAGGGCCGAGCCCTGGACGCGTCCGGGCGGGCCAGCCTCAGTTTCGTGTGGCACGACCTCGAACGGCAGGTGCACGTCCGGGGCACCGCCGAACACCTGCCCGACGACGAGTCCGACACCTACTTCGCCGGCCGCCCCCGCGGCAGTCAGATCGGCGCGTGGGCCAGCGAGCAGTCGGCGGTCATCACCGGGCGGGACGTGCTCGACACACGCGTCGCCGAGATCGAAGCCCGGTACCCCGACGATGTGCCCCGTCCGCCCCACTGGGGCGGCTACCTGGTTCGCCCGCTGGCGATCGAGTTCTGGCAGGGGCGACCCAGCCGCCTGCACGACCGGGTGCGGTACCGCCGCGACGGCACCGATTGGGTCATCGAACGGCTCTCCCCCTGAACCGGCGTCGGCCTCACATGAGGCGACATCGGGTCGAGACTGTCGGGTACACGATCAACCATGTCCCGACGCTCATCCGGCACCGAACGCCCCGACGGCGGCGGCGAACGCCACCGACCTCGACTGGTGACGGTCAGCGGGGCCAGTCCTCGACCGCCGAGACGAGGGTGTCGATCAGCGCTGCGACCTGAGGCGCCCGTGGGGTGCCGTCGTGGTCGCTCCAGTTGGTGGCGGCCTTGTTCCAGCGGATCGGTGGCGGGAGTTCCATCTGGACCCCCGCGTTGACGGGGAGATTGACCGGGTTGCGGGCGTGCTGTCCCTTGAGCCCGTCGGGGATGTCGTCCAGGTCCACGATGACGCCGTAGCGATCGTCGAGGTCGCGGCGCAGGTGATCGCCGACGTGGGCGGCCAACGCCCGGTTACGGCCGCCGAGGAGGATGTCCCAGAAGCGGTCGTCGCGCCCGTAGCCGTGCACGGCAATGACCGTGTCGACCTGTTCGAAGAAGGCGGTGAGCGCCTCGGACTCGGCCGGGTCGAACTTGGTGCTCGGGATGTGCTGACGGAACGGTGCCGCCTGGATCACCCCGTAGAACGACGCATCGGTTCGGCGGGCGACCTCGGCCGCGATGACGTCGGTGGTGCGTTCGAGGTTGCCGCCATGGAACGCCATCAGCCCGAACGAGCCGCGGAGTTCGCAGATCTCGGTGACCTCAGGTCGTTCCAGCAGGGACCGCAGCACGTTCCGGAAGGTAGCGGTTCACCTTCCGGTATGCCCACCAGGCCACGAGACCGATGAAGAGGATCTCCAGCGGAACGCCGCCCCGCCACGGGTCGGTGAACCAGTTGGCGATCCGGAACGGCCAGTTGCTGACGAACCGCCAGATCGGGGCGAGGACGAAGTCGAAGTCGTTGTTGATCTCGAGGAAGGCGAAGAAGGCGACCCACACGGCGGTCAGCGACCACTGACGGGTGCGGTCGCCGGGATTGTCCTCGAACCAGGCGAGCAGGTACAGCCCGGCGATGACCAGGATCGCCAGCACGCCGATGCGCTCCGGCGTGGCGTCGGTGATCCAGTTGGAGACCGCGGCCTGGAAGGTCTCGAAGTGATCGACGAGGAGGTTCCAGGGCTGGAGGTTGCCGTTCTGGATGCGGAGCTCCCAGACGCCGTAGTCGATGAGGTAGATGCCGGCGATCACGAGCACCACACCGCTGATCTTGCCCATGTAGGGGAGGATGCGGCGCATGTTGACCGCCACATTGTTCTTGGCCCGAGCGAGGCTGACGGTGAGCAGCAAGATGATGGCGCCCATGCCGAGGCTGTAGGCGAGGAAGCTGCCGACGCCGTTGGAGAACCCGTCGGTGGTGAAGCTGTTCGACACCGCGGAGATGAACAGGCCGATGGTGCAGCTGAGCGACACGACGGCGTACGACACGCCGAAGAGGAACATCGAGCTGCTCTCGCGGCTGTCGGTGCCCTTGTTGAGCTTGGGGATGCTCACCATGATCTGGCGGCCCATGAACATGGCGATGCCCATGGGGATCAGCAACACGCCGAGGATCACGGTGACATAGCCGACGTACTCGACGACGTCGCCCTGGGTCAGGAACAGTGAGATCAGGATGCCGATCGCGCCGAACACGGCGACGAAGCCGAGGGTTAGCATCGCCCCGACCCAGATGCCACGGCTGATGGCACGGACCCGGGTCGGCTGCTCGGCCTCGCCGGTGCCGATGAAGTACCCGATGTAGGTGGGCAGCATGGCGAACCCGCAGGGGTTGAACGCCGCGAGCATGCCGACGCTGAACGGGAAGGCGAACTGTTCGAGGTCCATCAGGCGATCTCCAGGATCTTGGCGGTCAGGTCCTCACCGGTGAGGACGCCCGACCAGGTCTTCTGCACCACGCCCGATGCGTCGACGAACACGGTGGTCGGCATCGCGAACCCGCCGAACCGCTGGAACAATTCCGCGTCGGGGTCCCAGCCGAGGTCGTAGGTGACGCCGGTCTCGTCGACGAGGAACTCGGCGTCCTCCAGACGCGGGTCGGTGGAGATGCCGACGAAGGCGACGTCGCCGCCGAACTCGTTGAACACCTCTTCGAACTCCGGCATCTCCGACACGCACGCCGGGCAGGTCCGGGCGAAGAAGTTGATCACCAATGGCTGGCCGGCGTAGGCGGTGAAGTTGGCGGTACCGCCGTCGAAGGTCGCGAAGTCGATGTCGACCTCGGAACCGACCGCTTCATCGGACTGGATGTCCTCGACCGGCGTCGGTTCGTTGGTGAGGCTCAACACCTCGTCGTCGTCGCCACTGCAGGCGGCCAGCAGCACGGGCAGTCCGGCGGCACCGAGGATGAAGTGACGGCGAGAGGGGCGGGGGGTGGGGGAGACAGACACGGCAACTCCGTGGAAAACGGTAGCGGGCTGATGGGCTGACCCGGGAACCCGCTGGGGCCCGAGGTCCTTCCAACGAGCCGGTGTCAGTTCAACGACCGTACCGCCCGAAACGGTTCCCGGATTCGTCGGTTCGTCGCCGGTCGCGCCGAATCCGCCGCCCGAGCGTGGGATCCCGACCGCTGCACGTCCCGGCGAACAGCCGGGGCTCGCTTGACGTCACCCGGGCCGGGGGGAGGCCGGGACGTGCAGCACGGGCACCCAGGGCGGGTGAGCGTGGGGGGAACGCTCACCCGCCCGAGTTCGCCGGTCAGGCGGTCCGCCGTTGAGCGGCCTCCTGGAGGTGGGCCGGGATCGGGACCACCGGCATCTGGTCCTCGGGGCGGGCGACCTTGGGCGGCCGACCCCGACGACGCTTGACGGTGAGCATCTTGCCGTTCATGAACAGCTGCCCGCCCCACACGCCCCACGGCTCGCGGCGCTCGAGGGCTCCCTCGAGGCACTCCGCGAGCACCGGGCACTCGGCGCAGACGCGCTTGGCGGCTGCGATCTCACCGATGTCTTCGCTGAAGAAGAGGTCCGCAGCGTTCTCCACGCCCCGGCACGCGGCGAAGTCCTCCCAGGTGAGGTCCCCGACGCTGATGTTGGTCTGGATGTTGGTGTCGACGAGGGTCTGCATGACCTCGTCTCCTCTCGTGCTTCTGATGGTTGCTGGTTGGGTAGGTGGTGAGATGGACAACGGTCCGAGAGGTGGGGGGAATCTCGGGCCGAAAAGCAGAAAGACCGCCGGATGATCCGGCGGCCTCGGTGCAAATCCCCTGTGGGTTTGGCTGTCTTCAGCCAGGGGGTGCTCCGGAGGGCCGCTGGGAGGCGTACGGCTTCGTCGTGGCAATCACCGCGAGGTCGTTCCCACGGAAGCCGAACGAGCCGAGCCAGGTGCCGCCGTTACGCACGTCCACACGCGCGCGAGCGTCGGCCACGTTGGCCAGGTGATGCTCGAGGCACATGAGGTGCTTCATGGCGACTCCCTCTCGGGTTGGTGCGCGGCCGGGCGGTCCGGCCCGTTCACGATCGCGGACCCCTCGGGATCCGTCAACCGAATAAACGGGAGAAATCTCCGGAATTGGTACGGTGCGGCCCATGCCGGAGCCCGGAGCCGCTGAAATCACGCCGAAACCGGCGATCGGCCGGGTCTTCGAGGCGGCGCGGAGAATTCGTCTGGGCGACGTCGATCCGACCGGTCGGTGTCGCCTCGACGCCACGGTCCGCCACCTGCAAGACGTCGCCCGCGACGATTCGGCCGACGCCGATCTGGCCGATCCGATGAACTGGGTCGTGCGCCGCACCATGCTCGAGGTGCATCGGGCGCCCGTCTTCCAGGAGTGGGTCGAGCTCGCCACCTGGTGCAGCGGTCACGGTGGCCGGTGGGCCGAGCGTCGCACCGAGCTGCGGGGCCACGACGGCGCTCACGTCGAGGCGGTCACGGTCTGGATCTTCGTCGATGGCGAGACGGGCGCCCCCAAGAAGCTCCAACCCGACTTCTTCGCCCTGTACGGCGCCTCGGCGGGCGAGCGAGCCGTCTCCGCGCGTCTCCAGCTGCCGACCACCCCGCCCGATGGCGCTCACCGCGAACCTTGGACGGTCCGGTACGCCGATCTCGACGTCCTCGCCCACGTCAACAACGCCGTGCAGTGGGCCCCGGTCGAAGAGATCGCCCACCGCTACGGCATGGCCCTCGAGGGGGTGCGGGCCGAGGTCGAGTTCGGTGCCGGGGTGGAGCCCGGGACCGTCGAACTGGTGCACGACGGCGACGCCGCCGGCTTCCACACCTGGCTCGTCACCGCCGCCGGAACCGGGAGCGCCGGACGGGTCGTGGCGCTCTAGGCGTCGGTCGGCGCGAGATCGAAGAACAGCAGTCCGTCGTCGTCGCGACGCGTCGAGGCCTCGCCGATCATGCGCAGGTGCTCCAGGTGGGCGTAGGTCTCGCTCGCCGCCATGTCGCCCCACGAGCGTTCACGGAACAGCACCTTCATCCATTCGGTGACCGGCGCGTCGCCGGTGGCGTCCGCGGCCTCTCGCAACACGTCGAGGCGTTCCTGGTGGTGTTCCTTGATGTAGCCGCAGCGGCCCTGGCAGTCCTCGAAGGGGTGGCCGTGGGCCGGCAGCACGGTGGTCAGGCCTTCGAGGGCGGCGACCCGGTCGAGCGAGTCGAAGAAGGTCGCCAGCGGGTCGTCGACCGCGGTCGATCCGGCGATGTGGGGGGTGATCGTCGGGAGGACGTGGTCGCCCGACAGCAACACCCCTTCCTCGGGGTCCCACAGACAGAGATGGTCGATCGTGTGTCCCGGCGTGTGGATCGCGAACCAGTCCCGCTCCGCGAAGCGAACCGGATCGCCGTCGGCCACCCGGATCGTCGCCTCGGGCGACAGGAATCGTCGGCCGCCCTGGTCACCCATACGAACGAACCGCAGGATGGCCTCGTCGGGCGGCGGTTGACGCCTGGTTCCCCAGGGTGTGGCGCCGAACTCCTCGAACCGTCGCTTCCACGCGGCGAGGATCTCGTCCTCGGACATGTCGTCGATGAGGGGTTCGAGATCCTCGTTGGCCTCGGCGGTGAACGACGCGAAGGACTCGTGGGTCAACACCTCGGCCCCGGCGACCTCGCGCAGCTGGGCGCTGCCACCGAAGTGGTCGGGGTGGGAGTGGGTGACGATCGCGGTGTGCACCCGCTCGACCGGGATCTCCGCCGCTTCGAGCCGGTGCATCAGCGCCGCCCACGACTCCTCGCCCGGCAGCCCGGGGTCGACGAGTGCGACTCCGTCGCCGTCGAGCAGGGCGTAGCAGTTGACGTGCCCGAGGCCGGGCAGCGAGATCGGCAACTGCAGCCGCAACACGCCCGGCGCGACCTCGAGGATCTCCTCGGAGGCCGGCTCCTGCTCCTGCTTGCGATAGACGGGGGAGGTCACCCCCGCAGGCTAGGAGGAAGGGTCGTCGGAGACGAAAAGGGCCGATCGGTAGTGACGCAGCTCGTCGAGCGACTCGCGGATGTCGTCCATCGCCCGATGGCCGCCCGCCTTCTTGGGCGCCGCCTTGAACACCGAGGGCTGCCACCTCCGGGCCAGTTCCTTGACCGTCGACACGTCGATCGACCGGTAGTGCAGGAACTCCTCGATCTCGGGCAGATGCGCAGCGAGGAATCGGCGGTCGGTGCCGATCGAGTTCCCGCACAGCGGCACGGTGCGGGCCTCGGGGATGTGTTCGCGCAGGAAGGCGAGAGTCTGGGCGCCGGCCTCCTCGAGGGTCACGGTCGACGCCTTGATCTCGTCGAGCAATCCGCTGCGGGTGTGCATGTTCGTGACGAAATCGTCCATCTCGGCGAGTTCGACAGCCGATGCCTGGACGATCAGGTCGGGACCTTCGGCGATCAACTCGAGGTCGTCGTCGGTGAGCAGGGTCGCGATCTCCACGATCACGTGACGGTCGGGTTCGAGTCCCGTCATCTCGAGGTCCATCCAGGCGAGCATCGCCTCAGGGTAGACGGCGGGGTCGGCTACCTTCGGCTTGTGCTCGATCTCCGTGTCCTCCGTCTCGATCCCGACCTGCCGCTCCCGGCGTACGCCCGCGCCGGCGATGCCGGCGTCGACCTGCTCGCTCGCGAAGACGTGACCCTGGCACCGGCCGGCGGTCGGGCCGTCATCCCGACCGGGATCGCGATCGCGCTGCCCGACGGGTATGCCGGATTCGTCCAACCCCGCAGCGGACTCGCGGCCAAGCACGGCGTCACCTGTCTCAACACGCCGGGACTGATCGACTCGGGCTACCGAGGCGAGCTCAAGGTGTGTCTGATCAACCACGACCCCACCGAACCGTTCGAGGTGGTGCGGGGTGAACGGATCGCCCAGCTGGTCGTCCAGGCCGTCGAGCAGGTCGCCTTCGTCGAGGTCGAGGTGCTCGACGAGACCGAGCGCGCCGACAAGGGCTACGGGTCGAGCGGGCGCTGACGTCTCAGTCGATCGGGGCGGGGGTCTTGCGCAAGCGCAGCCATCGCCGCTCCGGGTCGATGTCGTAGTCGTCGATCAGCGGGCGGCAGATCTCGTCGAAGCGGCCGACGGCTGCATCGCTCAACAGGTCGGCGGCGCCGCCACGGATCTCGAGTTCGAGCCGATCACCGTCGAAGCGGAACTCGGCCTCGATCTCTCCATCGCCGGACGAACCGTCGAGCAGCAGGATCACCGCTTCGTCGATGGCGAGCCGCAGCTCGTCGATCTCGGTGAACGACAGGCCCTGGCGCAGCCCGAGCGCGGCGCCGCCGACTCGCACGATGCGGCCGAACTCCGGTCGAGCCGGAACACTCAGATGCACCTCGTCGCTGGCGCCGGACACCTCGGCAGTCTCGCACGTCGTCGCGTCCGGAACCGAGCGGCGGCGTCGTGTGCCGGGGCGAACCCGCGTCCCCACCCGGTACCGTGCGGCGATGGCCGTGCTCGTCGACCCCGCCGTCTGGGAGTGGCGGGGCGCGTCCTGGGCCCACCTCGTGAGCGACCAGTCCTTCGACGAGCTGCACGAGTTCGCCCAGCGGCTGGGCAAGCGCCGCCTCGGCTTCCAGGGCGACCACTACGACATCGACACGATCGATCGCGAACGGGCCATCTCGTTGGGGGCCGAGCCGATCGACAGTCGCGATCTCGTTCGCCGACTCCGGGCCGCCGGCCTGCGTCGCCGAGACGACAAGCCCACCTGGCAGCGCCTGGCGTTCGCGCCGCGGGGCCGAGCCCTCGACGTCGATGCCCGGCTGCCGTCGTTCGGCGATGCCGGCGTGAGGCTGCGCACCGCGCTGTCGACGACCACGGCGCTGGATCACGTGAGTCAGTCGGGGGTGTACGTCGACGATCGGCATCTCGTGGCGCTGTTCGACTGGGTCGGCCCCGAAGCCACGGTCGCCCTGCCCGACATCGATCGGGTGTGGGCGGGCGAACCGCGTGCAGACGGCGAGCGGAGCCTGGAGCTCTTCGTTCGCCGCTGACGGGGCACTACCGTTGATCCATGGAGCTCGAGTTCGAGGTCGTCGAAGAGGGCTATGTCGCCCGCGTCTCGGGCACCTTCGGCATGCAGAGCGCCGGGCTGCTGTGGGAAGAGATCCAGGCGCATCGACCCGACGACGGGTTTCGGTTCGGGGTGATCGACGTGCGATCCGCGTCGACCCCGCTGCTCGACAGCTGGCCCCCGGGCGAGGCCGTCTACGAGGTGCTGCATCCGGCGGTCCGGCTCCTGCGCCAGACGGTTCGGGCGGGGTTCCGGGCGGCGTTCGTGACCGACCACCTGCACGCCCAGGCGATGATGGACGACCTCGCCGAGCTCACCCGGTACGGGTCGCCCCGGCCCCCGGGTGAGGCCCCGTCGGCGCGGGTCTTCGCCGACCTCGACGCGGCGCTGTCCTGGTGCCGCGACGACGCCATGGGCTGAACCTCGTCCATCCGGTCGAGACCCGCGGCCGGGGTACGGTGCCGTCGTGGAGCTCGACTTCGAGGTGGTCGGCGATGGCTACCTGGCCACGATCCGCGGTGACATTTCGAGCGACGAGATCCGCGCGCTCTGGGACGTGATCCTCGACCGGCGTCCCGAGGGTGGTTTCTGGTTCGGCGTGCTCGACATCCGCAGCGCGAACACCCCCGAGGTGCGCAGCTGGCCGGCCGACCACGCCGTCCTCGAGCGCTTGCACCCGGTCGCTCGGATGATCAACCAGACGCTCCGTCGTGGGTTCCGGATGGCCGTCGTGTCGACCGAGCCGACCATCGACGCGGTGATCACCGATCTGGCCGACCTCGTGAGCTTCGGCACCCCGACCCGGGCGGGCGAGGCGCCGGTCGGCCGTCGATTCGAGACCGTCGATGCCGCCATGGCGTGGTGTGGGGACGCGAGCGCGGGAGCCGAGCCGAACTAGCGTCGTCGCCATGATCGGCAAGCTCCAGAAGCGGCTCCCCATCGTCACCGACGATCCCATCGAACTCTCGACGCGGGTGATCGACACCGGCGAGCACGACGAGATGGTCAACCGGGTGACCCAGAAGCTCTCCGTCCTCGACGACGACATCGCGATCGTCGAGTCGTTCAGCCACATCATCGGCTTCCGGACCGAGGACGGGCTCGTGTGCTTCGACGCCTCGGGTCAGCTGACGGGCGAGGCCGCACTCGATGCGCTGCGTCGCTGGACCGACGCGCCGATCGACTCCCTCGTGTACACCCATGGCCACGTCGACCATGTCGGCGGCAGTGGCGCGATGGCGGCTGACGCGGAACGCCGCGGGCACCGCCCGATCCGGGTCGTCGGGCATGCGGCCGTCGCCGAACGGTTCGATCGCTACCGGTTGACGAGCGGCTACAACACCGACATCAACATGCGACAGTTCGGCGGGGTGGGCGGGGTCAAGGACATGGCCATCGGCGACGTGCCGTCGTTCCTTCCCGAGGACGTGCTGTGGCCCGAGGTCGAGATCGGCGCGGCCGGCACGCTCGAGGTCGGGGGCACGACCTTCGAGATGCGCCATGCGAAAGGCGAGACCGACGATCACCTGTGGACGTGGATCCCCGAGCACCGGGCGCTGTGCGTCGGCGACTTCGTCACCTGGGTCTTCCCGAACTGTGGCAACCCGCAGAAGGTGCAGCGGTACCCGCTCGAGTGGGCCGCGGCGCTCCGGGAGATGATCACCTACGACGCCGAGTGGCTCTTCGGCGCGCACGGTCTGCCGGTGCGAGGCGCCGACCGGATCGCGACGGTGCTCGGCGACCTGGCGACCGCCCTCGAACTACTCACCGAGGAGACCCTGGCGATGATGAACGCCGGCGAGGCGCTCGACGACATCGTGCACCAGGTGACGGTGCCCGACGAGCTGCTGGTGAAGCCGTGGATGCAGCCGGTCTACGACGAGCCCGAGTTCGTCGTGCGCAACCTCTGGCGGCTCTACGGCGGCTGGTGGGACAAGAACCCGGCCAACCTCAAGCCGGCCCCTCAGTCGGCGTTCGCCTCCGAGATGGCGGCCCTGGCGGGCGGCGCGGACGCCCTCGTCGCCCGCGCGACCGAGCTCGCGGCCGCCGGGGAGCTGCGGCTCGCGTGTCAGGTGATCGAGTTGGCTGTGCAGGCCGATCCCGATTCCGTCGCCGCGCACGGGGCGCGCGCCGAGATCTACAGCCAGCGGCGCTCGGCGGAGTTCGGCCTGATGAGCAAGGGCGTGTACGCCGCCGCCGCTCGGGAGAGCAAAGCCATCGTCGACAGCGACCCGCCGCAGATAGCCTGACGTGCCGTGGCGCTCTACGTGCAGAAGTTCGGCGGTACCTCCGTCGGCACCCCCGATCGCATCCGTGAAGTCGCAGATCACGTCGCCCGCTGTGTGAAGCGGGGCGACCAGATCGTGCTCGTCGTCTCGGCGATGGGCAAGGAGACCGATGATCTGCTCCGCCTGGCCGACGACGTCAGCCGCACCAAGCCCGGCCGGGAGATGGACATGCTCATCACCGGCGGGGAGCGCAAGGCCATCGCCCTGATGTGTCTGGCCCTCCAGGAGATGGGGGTACCGGCCCGCTCCTTCACCGGGAGCCAGGCCGGGTTCAAGACCGACACCAACCATCGCAACGCCAAGATCCTGGAGATAACCCCGTTCCGGGTCTCCGAGACCATCGAGGCCGGAGTGGTTCCCGTCGTCGCCGGCTCGCAGGGGGTTTCCACCGAGAAGGACGTGACCTTCCTCGGACGCGGGGGGAGCGACACGACAGCCGTGGCCCTGGCCCACGCCCTCGGGGCTCAGCTCTGCGAGCTCTACACCGACGTGAGCGGCGTGTTCACCGCCGATCCCCGCATCGTCCCGGCGGCCACCAAGATGGCCACGATCTCGTTCGACGAGATGCTGGAGATGACGGCCACCGGCTGCCCGAAGCCGGTGATGCGCTCGGTCGAGGTGGCCCACAACCACCGCGTCCCCCTGCACGTTCGATCGGCCTTCACCTGGGAACCGGGAACCCTGGTGTTGGACGAGTCCGAGGAGGATCCAACCATGGAACGCCCCATCATCCGAGCGGTCACCCACGATCTGTCCGAGTCCAAGGTCACCGTCACCGACGTGCCGGACAAGCCCGGCGTCTCGGCCACGCTCTTCCGGGCCCTGGCCGACGAGGCGGTCAACGTGGACATGATCGTCCAGAACGTGTCGGCCGAAGGCCTCACCGACATCTCCTTCACCGTCCCGACCGAGGATCTGGCCAAGGCCGTTCGGGTGCTGGACACCGGCACCCTGACCGATCTGGGCGGTCGAACGATCCGGACCGACCAGTCGATCGGGAAGGTGTCGGTGGTGGGAGCCGGCATGAAGTCCAACCCTGGGGTGGCGGCCAAGATGTTCGAGACCCTGGCGGACAACGGCATCAACATCGCCATGATCTCCACCTCGGCTATCCGGATCAGCTGCGTGGTCGATACCGAGCAGACCGAGGAAGCGGTGCAGCACCTCCATACCGCCTTCGGTCTCGACGGCTGAGCACGTCCGAGAACGGCATTCGAAGACAGAGCCCGAAAGGAAATTGGACCCATGGCAGGTTTGCACGTCGGCGTGGTCGGTTCGACCGGCCAGGTCGGGACCAAGATGTTGGAGATCCTCCGGGAGCGGGAGTTCCCGGTCGAGTCGCTTCGGCTGTTCGCCTCCGCCCGCTCGGCCGGTCGGCGGA
>JBCCWI010000089.1:0-17013 GCA_039193795.1 Actinomycetota bacterium
CCCCCCCCGCCCACCCCCCCCGGTGCTGGTTCTAACCTCTCCCCGCCCCCCCCGCCCGGGGGCCGCCGATTCCGCGTTCGTGGGGTCGAGGTCCTCAGATGCTGGCGCCGCGGCTCCATGCGTCGTGCAGCCCGGCGTACACCCCGCCGGCCCCAGCCAGCTCGGCGTGGGTGCCCTGCTCCACCACCCGGCCGTGGTCGAAGACCACGACGAGGTCGGCCCGCTCGGCCGTCGACAACCGGTGGGCGACGGTGACGGTGGTGCGGCCCCGCTTGAGGCGGTCGAGCGCCTCCGTCATCGCCAGCTCGGTCGCCGGATCCAACGACGACGTCGCCTCGTCGAGGATGAGCACGCCGGGGTCGGCCAGCGCCGCTCGCATCACCGCGACCAGCTGGCGCTCGCCGACCGAGAGCCCGTCGCCGGCCGGTCCGATCTCGGTGTCGAGGCCATCCGGCAGGGTCGCCACCCACCCGGTCAGCCCGAGGTCGGCGACGACGGCGTCGAGATCGGCGTCGGTGGCGTCGTCGCGACCCATCAAGACGTTGGCTCGCACCGTCGTGGCGAACAGGAAGCCGTCCTGGGGGACCATACGGACCGAACGTCGACGGTCGTGGTCGCTGAGCTCGCGCACGTCGACGCCCCCCAGCGCGACCGACCCGGCGGACGGGTCGGCGAGGCGGCACAGCAGCCGTGCGAGGGTGGTCTTGCCCGAGCCGGTCGCGCCGACCACGGCGACGGCGGTGCCCGCCGGGATGGAGACCGAGACGTCGTGGAGCACCCGATGGTCGCCGTAGGCGAAGTCGACACCGGTGACCTCGACCTCCAGGGCGCCCGCCCGGATCGGCTTGGGGTCCGCGGCCGGCGGGATCGCCTGGGGGCGGTTGGCGAGATCGATCGTGCGTTCCCAGCCGGCGAGGGCGAGCGAGGTCTGGTCGATCACCTCGGTCAGCTCGGCGATCGGCACCAGGATCATCTGGACGAGGAAGATCACGGCGATGGTCGTGCCGAGGCTGGGTCCGTCGACGCCGAGCCAGATCGCAGCGAGGATCACCGCGCCGATCGCGATCGTGCCGAAGATGTCGGAGACGGTGAAGAGCACCGCGGTGACGCGGTTTGCGTACAACTGCGTCGTGTAGAGCTCGTCGACGTCGTCGTCGAGTCGGTCGCGGGTCGAGCGCCGCTGACCGAACGCCCGGACCGCATGCGCGCCGGCGATCGCCTCGTTGGCTTCGCTCAGCAGGTCGCCGGTGCGTTCGCGCACCATCAGGACCCGGCGCTGCTGCTCGCGTTGCAAGGCGATGAGCACCGGCACCATCAGCACGAGCATGGAGACCGCCACCAGCCCGAGCTGCCAGGAGTAGACGAACATCGCGATCGTCGCGGTGAGGGCGATGCTCGTGTTGACCAGCCAGGCGTAGGCGCCCCAGTCGACGAATCGGGTGAGCGCTTCGATGTCGCCCGTCGTGCGGGAGACGAGGTCGCCCTGCCGCTCGACGGAGTGTTCTTCGAGCGAGAGGTCGACCGCTCGCCGCAGCACGACCCGACGCAGCCGGGCGAGGGCGCCCTCGGCGGTGCGGATGAGCAGGATCTCGCTGATGATCGAGAGCCCGCCGACCACGATGACGACGGCGAGCGTGATCAAGGCGAGGGTCGCCAGGCGGCCACCGTCGAAGCCCGATGCGGTCAACAGGTCGTCGTCGATCAGCTGCTGGAACAGCACCGGGATCGCGACACGACCGAGCCCGAGCAGCACGCCGAGCCCGATCAGCATCGCGATCACGGGCTTGAACTCGGGACTCAGCTCGAGCCCGCGACGAACGATCGCCATCGGGTTCACGTCGGCGCGGCGGGGTTCGCTCATCGCTGCTCCTCGGCGACGAGGTCGGTCGCTTCGTAGGCCTCGACGAGCCGTCGGTAGACCGGATCGTTCAGCAGATGGTCATGGGTGCCGACCGCTCGAACTCGGCCGTCGTCGATCAGTGCGACGCGGTCTGCGGCAGCCATGGCCGCGACCCGGTGGGTCACCAAGACGACGGTGGTGGGCAGGGCGGCGAGGTTGGCGAGGATGACCTCCTCGCGTGCCGGGTCGACCGCGGAGGTCGCGTCGTCGAGCAGCACCATCCCCGGCGTACCGGCGAGCGCTCGAGCGAGGGCGATCCGCTGGCGCTGCCCGCCGGAGAGGGTCACGCCGCGCTCGCCGACGACCGTCTCGAACCCGTCCTCGAGGATGTGGTCGAGGTCGGCGCACCCGGCCAGGACGAGGGCTTCGTCGACCTCGGCGGGGGAGCACCCGCGGCCGTAGGCGACGTTGCTGCGAACGGTGCCGGTGAACAGGGCGGCGTTCTGGGCGGCGAGGGTCACCCGCGAACGCAGGTCGGTGTCGGCGATGCGCTCGGCCGCAATGTCTGCGTAGGCGACCTCGCCGGCGGTCGGGCCGCGAAGGCGAGCGAGCACCTCCAGCGCGGTCGACTTCCCGCTGCCGGTCGACCCGACGAGCGCCCGGGGGTCGCCGGGCCGGATCGCGAGATCGAACTGGGTGATCCGGGGCCGGCCCGCCTCGCCCACCCGGGCGTCGACGAGCGCCGCGCCGAGTGGCCCGGGCGGGAGCGCCGTCGGGTCGACCGGGGTCGAGTCGAGCGGATCATCAGGCCGTCCGAGCAGCGAATCGACGCGACGACGCCCGACGACGGTCACGGGCAGGTCGGTCAGGAAGAACCCGATGACCTGCATCGGGAACGACAGCACGCCGAACAGGGCGACGGCCTGGACGAGGTCGCCGGGCCCGAGGATGCCGTCGGCGACGCGTCCTGCGCCGACATAGATGATGAGGATCATCGCGAGCTGCGGCAGCGCCGAGAAGGCGGCGTCGATCAGCATCTTCATGATCGCGACCCGGACCCGCTTGGCCCGGAGGTCGTCGACCACCCGGGCGAAGCGTTCGAGTTCGGCGTCCTCGCGGCCGAGGGTCTTGATCACCTGCGTCCCGGAGATGATCTCGGTGGTCGCCGCGGTCACCTCGGCGTTGGCGGCCCGTTCCACCGACGTCGGCTTCTCCAACACGATCGTGCTGATCCAGCTCGTCGCCAACACGATCGGCAGGACGCCGACCGTCGCGAACATCAGCGGGAGGTCGATCGTCGCGAGACCGACGATCGCGAAGACCAGCATGCTCAGCACGCCGATCGTGAACGGTGCGGGGTGGGTCGCCTCGATGGCGGACTCGGCGTCGGCGTCGATGTGGGCCAGCACGACACCGGCCGGTTGGGACTTCAGCTCGTCGAGGGGCATGGCGACGATGCGGTCGGCCATGCCCCGTTGGAGATCGGCCCGGTTGGCGCTGGAGTACATGCCGGCGAAGTAGCGACGGGTGATCACGCCGACCGAGCGGAGGATCATCACGCCGATCAGCAGTGCGACCGCAGCCCAGTGGCGGCTGTCTGCGCCGTCGAAGTGGGGCACCAGGGCCTCGTCGACGGCCCATCCGAGCGCGAACGCCGAGCCGACGGTGCCGGCCGCGTAGACGACCGAGCCGACGGTCGAGACGGTGAACGGGCGTCGATGAGCGCGCGCGTACGAACCGACGAGCCGGAGCCCGTCGGTGAGCGGCGAACCGCGGAGGTCCGCCGGTGTGGCACGGCGTGCGTCGGTCACGGCGAACGACGCTACGCGCTCAGCCGGTGGCTGAGCGGTGACTTTGCGGTGGTCAGCCGTCGCTGGGAGCGAGTTGCTCGCGCAGCTGGCGCTTCAGGAACTTGCCGTTGGCGTTCTGGGGCAGCGGATCGTCCATGAACCACACGTGCTCGGGGATCTTGAACTTCGCCAGCAGCGGCTGCAGATGGGCGGTCAACGCGTCCTGGTCGAGCGAGGACTCCGGCACCAGGTGGATGGCCACGCCGACGGCTTCGCCCAGGCGCTCGTCCTCCACGCCGAACACCGCGGCCTCGGCGATGTCGGGATGCTCGTAGATCGCCGCTTCGACCTCGGCGCAGTACACGTTCTCGCCGCCGCGCAACACCATGTCCTTGGCGCGGTCGACGATGTGCACGAACCCGTCCTCGTCGACGTAGACGATGTCGCCGGTGTTGAAGTACCCGTCGACGATCGCCTCGGCGGTCGCGTCGGCCCGGTTGAGGTAGCCCTTCACCACGGCCGGGCCCTTCACGCAGAACTCGCCGCGCTCACCAGCGGGCACCTCGTTGCCCTCCTCGTCGACGACCTTGTAGTCGAAGGTCGGCATGATGCGACCGGCCGAGGTGGGCTTGGCGGTGAAGAAGATGTTGCCGACGGCGGTGATGATGCCGTGGGTCTCGGTGAGGCCGTAGCCGGTCGAGGGCTGCACGGCGCCCTTCGCGGAGCTGATCTTCTCGACCAGGTCGGGCTGCAGCGCGGCGCCGCCGCCACCCATCGACCCGAGCGAGCTGGTGTCGCGGGTCTCCCAGTCGGGGTGGAGCAGCAGCTCCCGGCTCATGGTGGGCACGCCGGTGAAGGTGGCGACCTGCTCGCGCTCGATGAGTTCGAGCGCACGGCCCGGATCCCACTTGTGCATCAGCACGAGCTTGGCGCCGAGGAAGGTGATCGGATGCAGCACACAGTTGTTGGCGGTGACGTGGAACAACGGGGTCGGGACCATCGCCGACGGCGGCACCTCCTTGGGCGGCTCGATCGAGACCTCGCCGGCTTCGGCGACGGCCTGGGCGGCCGCCCCGGCGACGGCGTTGGCGAACGCCATGTGCATGAGGTTGTGCACCGACCCACGGTGGGTGAGCTGGGCGCCCTTCGGGAAGCCGGTCGTGCCCGAGGTGTAGAAGATGCACATGTCGGCGTCGGGGTCGATCTCCACGACCGGAAGTTCGGCCGGAGCGGTCTCGCCGTCGACGACGGCGTCCCAACGGACGCCGCCGCTGGGCAGCTCGACGTCGGTGCGGACGGAGACGACGTGGATGTCGCCGTCCTCACGCAGGGTGTCGATGATCTCGTTGATGCGCTCGAGCCGTTCGCCGTCGCAGATCACGACCTTGGGTCGTGAGTCGCCGAGGCCGTACTCGAGTTCGGCCGGGGTCCACCAGGCGTTCACCCCGACCGCCGCGGCCCCGATCGACAGGGTGGCCCAGTAGGAGAGCGCCCACTCGGGGAAGTTGCGCATGGCGATCGCGACCCGATCGCCGGGTTCGACGCCCTGCTCGACGAGGTAGGCGGCCAGCGAGCGGACGATCGCGTGAGCCTCGCTGTAGGTGATCGTCTCGTCCTCGAACACGATGTAGGGCTTGTCGCCGTGCCCGGCCGACATCTCCCAGATGAAGCGCATGTTGGGCGGGGCGCCGGTGAAGACCCGCATCGGGATCCCCCGGACCTCGGTCTCGGTCATGGCGAAGGGCTGGCCCTCGCCCGTCATGGCATTCCAGGTGGCGTTCAGTGCGTCGATCACGGCGCCATTGATACTCGACTCGGCAACCTTCGGCCATCTCCGGGCAATAGCCTCCGATCCATGCAACGCGAGGTCTTCCGAGTCGGGGCCGAGGTGGCCGATGCGCTCGCCGCCGGGCGACCGGTCGTGGCGATGGAGTCGACGATCTACAGCGCCTTCGGGCTGCCCGAACCGGCCAACCGCGAGTGTCTCGCCCGCTGCGAGTCGGCGGTGCGTGCCGCCGGCGCCGTACCGGCGATGACCGCGGTGATCGACGGCGTCGGGGTGGTCGGGGTCGGGGCCGACGAGGTCGAACGGGTGCTGGCCGGCGACACGAAGATCGCCGCTCGCGACCTCGGCCACGCCCATGCCGTCGGCCTCGGGATCGGCGTGACGACGGTGTCCGCGTCGGTGACGCTCGCCGCCCGGGCCGGCGTCGCCGTGTTCGCGACCGGGGGCATCGGCGGGGTGCACCGCGGCGCGGCCGAGTCCGGCGATGTGTCCCACGACCTGTCGGCGATCGCTCGCCATCGGGTCGTCACCGTCTCCGCCGGGGCCAAGGCCTTCCTCGACCTGCCCCGGACCCTCGAGGAATTCGAGACGCTGGGGGTGCCGGTGGTCGGGTGGAACACCGACCGGTTCCCGGCCTTCTACACCCGCGACTCCGGCGTCGGCGTGACGATGACGGTCGAGACCGGTGCGGAGGTGGCGGCGCTCCTCGCGGCGAACGCCGATCTCGGCCATCCGGGTGGCGTGCTCGTCGCCAATCCGATCCCCGTCGCCGACGAGCTCGACCCGGCCCGGATCGATGCCGCGATCGCTGCGGCGTTGGCCGATGCGGATGCCCAGGGCGTGCGCGGGCCGGGCGTGACTCCCGTCGTGCTCGCCGCGATCGCCGCCGCCACCGACGGCGACAGCGTGCCGGCCAACCTCGCGCTCGCCGAGAACAACGCTCGGGTCGCCGCCGAGATCGCGGTGGCGATCGCCGCCGGCTGATGGCCGAGGGGCGCGACTGGACGCGAAGCCAGTTCGAGGCGTGCCCGGACTGCGGATTCGACGCCGCGGCCATCGCCGACCGCGATGTCGCTCGGGCGCTCACCGACCAGGCGGCAGCGTGGGGGAGGTTCCTCGCGACGGCACCGATCGCCGACCTTCGTCGGTGGTCCGAGCCGAACACCTGGAGTGCGCTCGAGTACGCCTGCCACACCCGCGACGTGGTCGGCGTGTTCGAGGAGCGTGTCCGGCGCACGTCGGTCGAGCCGGGTCAACAACTCGGTTGGTGGGACCACGAGGCGGCGGTCACCGACGAGGACTACAACCGCCACGAACCGGTGCTGGTCGCCGAGACGATGGCCGCCCACGCCCGCCGATTCGGGGCCACGCTGGGTGCGCTCGACGATCCGCAATGGGACCTCGCCGCCGAGCAGCGACCGGGTGAGCACTTCACGATCCGGGGCATGGCCCGGTTCGTGTTGCACGAGCTGGCCCACCACCGCTGGGATGCCGATCGGCTCGTGTACGGCCGCTGAGCGTTTTGGAGCCGACGGCCCCGTTCCGCCATCGTGGCGCCATGAGTTTCGACCCCGACGCGACACTCGTCACGGTCCTCACCGACCCGGCGGTCATCCCCGACCCGTACCCGCGCTACAACGAGCTCCGGGAGCGCATGCCCGTGTTCCAGAGCGCCATGACGGGCACCTGGGTCTTCACCCGGTTCGAGGACGCTCGGGCGATCCTGCGCGATCCGCGGTGCGGAAGCGGTGCCGCGGTCGAGGGTGAGCGGCGTGGGGTCGACGGCACCGAGCGGCGTCGGCGTGAAGGCACGATGTCGATGCTGTTCCTCAACCCGCCCGACCACACGCGGGTGCGAAGCCTCGTGTCGCGCTCCTTCACGCCTCGCCGGGTCGAGAAGCTCCGGCCCGAGGTCACCGCCATGTGTGATCAGCTGCTCGACAACCTCGGCGGCGAGGGCGACTTCGTCGACGAGGTCGCGTTCCCGCTCCCGGCGAACGTGATCAGTGCGCTCGTCGGTGTTCCGGAGGCCGATCGCGAGTACCTGCGGCCCCTGATCGCCGCGCTCGGCGTGGGCATCGAACCGACCGCCAGCGCGGAGGAGGTCGCCGCCGCCGACGCGGCGGGGGAGGAGATCACCGCCTACGTCGTCGACCTGATCGCGAAGCGGCGCGCCGACCCTCAGGACGACCTGCTCAGCGGCATGATCCAAGCGAGCGACGGCGAGGACAAGCTCACCGAATCCGAGATCATCGTCAACACGCTCCTGATCTACGCCGCCGGGTTCGAGACGACCACCCATCTGCTCGGCAACACCGTGCGCCAGCTCGTCGCGCACCCCGAGCAGCATCGGCTGCTGCGCGAAGACCGGTCGTTGATCCCCGGCGCGATCGAGGAGGTGCTTCGGTTCGACCCGCCGGTGCAGATGGACGGCCGGTACGTGTTCGAGGACATCGAGGTCGGCGGGACCCACCTGCCGGCGGGATCGCAGACGATGGTGCTGATCGGTGCGGTGAACCGCGACCCGGCCCTGGTCGAGGACCCCGACCGGTTCGACGTCACCCGCACCGACTCCCAGGTGTTGTCGTTCGGCTCCGGCATCCACTTCTGCCTCGGCGCCGCGCTCGCACGACTCGAGGGGCAGGCCCTGCTCGGCCGCATGCTCGATCGCTACGACACGTGGGAGATCCTCGAGGAGCCGACCTGGCGCAAGCGGTTCACCCTGCGCGGTGTCGAGCACCTCCACGTGCGGCTGTCGTAGCCGACCGCTGCGGCTGGTGGGTGAGGACGGCTGAGCGACGTTCTCCGCCGGACTAGTGTCTCGCCCCGTCGGAGGGGAAGACATGGCCGAAACAGAGAAGACCGAGGAGGAGCGCAACCTCGTCCTCGACGAGCTCGACGAACGTCTCGATGCGTTCAACGCGTTCCGCAAGAGCGATTCGGACAAGGCCGACGAGATCCTGCGCGAACTCGGCGGGGCCGATCCGGTCGGGCGCGACATCGTGCTCCAGTTGGCCGGCAAGCGTCCGCTGGGACACCCGGAGCGGTTCATGGCGGCGCACACCGGCGCGATCCGCGCCCTCGAGGTGCTCGACCGCAACGGCGCCCGCGGCGTGAAGACCCGCATTCCGGGTCCGCTCGACCCGATCGCGAACTTCCTGGTGCAGCTGGTGACCCGGTTCATCGTCTCGAACCACCAGAAGTCGCTCGCCGACAACCTGCGAAAGCTCTACGCCCGTCGGCAGGCCAACTGTCTGCCCGAGGACCCGAACCTGCGACTCCTGACCCGGGCCCGCCGCGACGCCGACCTGGTCTACGAGGGATTCAAGAAGAACCCGATCGGGATCCCGAGCGTGCTGATCGGCGTGATCGTCGTCGGCGCCGGCACGGTCGGCAACCTGCTGGTCGCGTCGGTGAAGGAGCCGTTGAACCGCGTGATCGCGTCGATCGCCCTGTTCCTGGTGCTGGCCGCGGTCAGCTGGATCGTGCTGCGCGGCTCGGCGATCGCTCGCCGCCGGATCGTGCTCACGACCGAGAAGCCCTTCGACGCGCTGTACCAGACGATCGGCCGGTGCGGGAGTCCGCCCCGTGATCAGTCGAAGACCTTCGCCCTGATCTCGATGATCCTGCTCGCCGTCAGCTGGATCATCATCCCGATCGGCCTGCTCGCCGCCTTGATCTGACCCATGAGCGACGACCTCGAACACCTGTTGGCCGACGCGCGGTCGCGCACCGATGCCCAACGTCGCGCCGCCGCGCGACGCAAGGATCTGGCTCGGCTCGAGTCCGAGCTCGATGCGTTGGCGGAGACGGAGGATGCGGCCGAAGCGGTCGTGGCCAGGGCCGGGCGTCGAATCCCGTTCGGCCGCCCCACGCCGGACGAAGCGGCCGCCGCCCGCGCGACGATCGACGCGGTCGACGTCGCCCGCCGCTCGATCGAGGAACGTCGGACGGCGATGCGATCCGACCTGGCGGCCGCAACCGCGAACGCCGAGGGAGCCGACCTGGCGCGAGCACGAGTCGGTGGCGAGATCGATCGACGCAGCGCGATCGTGCGCGATCGAGGCGGGGTGGCGTTCGAGGAGTTGGGCGAGCTCGAGGAGCGTCGTCCGCCCGCCGTCGAGCGCCTGGGTCAGCTCCGGCGGGCGGTCGCTCGACTCCGGGACTGTCTCATGGAGATCGAGATCGCCGATCATCAACTGGTCCACGATGGCTGGGAGAGCGGCGAGCCGATGATCATCATCGGTGAGTTTCAGCCGGACACGATCCGCCCGGGACTCCAGGCGCTGACCACTCGCGGGCTGTACGGCGCCTACCGAGCCCAGGCCACCATCGACGACATCGCTGCGGTCCGGCACTGCCATCCGGACCTCGAACGCGCCGTCGAGCGCTTTCGGGCCACCGATGTCGCCATCGAGCCGCGGGTGTGGATGCACGAGGTTCGCACCACGTTCACGACCCTGGTGACGTCGCTCACCGAAGCGGAGTCGCTCGTCGCCGAGGAGTTGGTGGAGATCGACCGACGACGGGTCGAGATCCTGACCGCTCAGTAGCCCTTCCAGACGGGGTCGCGCCGTTCACGGAAGCTGGCGATCCCCTCCTGGCAGTCCTCGGAGTTGTTGTTCATCTCCACGGCCACCGCTTCGTTGTGGATCATGGTGGCCCGGTCGACGTCGAGGCTCTGGTTGACGAGCCACTTGGTCAAACCGAACGCGAACGTCGGACCGCCGGCGATGCGCTCCGACCACTCGGTCGCCGTCGCCTCCAACTCGGCGGCCGGCACGACCGTGTTGACCAGGCCGAGGTCGGCGGCCTCCTGGGCGGGGAGATCGCGTGCGAACAACATCAGCTCCATGGTCTTGCGCACGCCGATGATGCGCGGCAACAGCCAGGGGCCCAGCGCGTCGGGGACCAGACCCCGGCGGGCGAACACTTCGACGAACTTGGCGTTGTCGGCTGCGATCACGAGGTCGCACGCCAGCGCCAGATGGGCGCCCATCCCGGCGGCGGTGCCGTTCACCGCGGCGATGATCGGGATGTCGCTGTCGAGGATCGCGGGGAAGAGGGTGTACTGGCCGTCGAGCATGAGTCGGCGCGGATCGCCCGCCACCTGTTGCGGTACGCCCTCGGGCCGGTCCTTCTCGTACACGTGGCTGAGGTCGGCACCCGGGCAGAACAGCTTCTCGCCCGAGGCGGTCAACACGATGCAGCGTGCCTGCTTCGAGACGTTGAGATCGTTGATCAGATCCCGGATCCGGTCCCGGCCGGGCGGGTTCAAGGCGTTGCCCACCTGCGGGCGGTCGATGGTGATCCAGGCGACCGAACCCTTGAGCTCGTAGCGGATCTGTTCCTCGATCGGTCGTTCGTCGGCCATGGCGGAAGGGTAGTTCTGAGGGTGCGTCGCGCCCGCATCTCCGCTCGCTACCCTCGGCCGCCGTGCTCGCCCCCCACGGTGTCCCCGACGAGTCGTGAACCGATCCATCACACTGCGCCAGTGGCAACACGAGGCGTTGCAGGCGTTCTTGAATCACGGCTCCGCGAACTTCCTCGCCGTCGCCTGTCCGGGCGCCGGCAAGACGACGTTCGCGCTCACCGCCGCCCGCCACTGGTTGCGGGGCGAACGGCTCCCGCTCGTCGTGGTCGCACCGACCCGCCACCTGAAGACTCAGTGGGCGTCGGCCGCCGAGCGGTTCGGCTTTCACCTCGAACCCGAGTGGGATGCGTCGACGGGTGACATCCCGTCGGACATGCACGGCATCGTCGTCACCTACGCCCAGGTGGCCTCCGCGGCCAGGACGCTCTTCAACCTGAGCCGGGGCGGGATCGTGATCCTCGACGAGGTCCACCACGCCGGCGGTGACCTGTCGTGGGGCGAGGGGGTCGCGGAGGCGTTCGCCGAAGCCAACGCCCGTCTGCTCCTGTCCGGCACGCCGTTCCGGTCCGACGACGCCCCCATCCCGTTCGTCTCGTACACGCTCGGCGACCACGGCGACGCCGTCAGCGACTACGAGTACGACTACGGCAAGGCGCTCGTCGACGGTGGGGTGGTCCGGCCCGTGTTCTTCCCCCGATTCGACGGGCACATGGAGTGGATCGCAGCGGACGGATCACTGAAGGAGGCGTCGTTCTCCGACGACGTCGCGTACGAGGACCGCAGCGCTCGCCTCCGCACCGCGCTCGACGCCGACGGGCAGTGGCTCCCGACCGTGCTGGTCAAGGCCGACGAGAAGCTGCGTCAGCTTCGTCGTCAGCAGCCCGACGCCGGCGGCCTCGTCATCGCGATCGACCAGGACCACGCCCGGGCCTGCGCCGCGCTGCTCGAGCGATGGACGGGGGAGACACCGGCGATCGCACTCTCGGACGATCCGCGGGCCTCCGACGTGATCGAGACCTACGCACGGTCCGATCAGGCGTGGGTGGTGGCAGTCCGCATGATCAGCGAGGGCGTCGACATCCCACGTCTGCGGGTCGCCGTGCACGCGACCACGACCGTCACGCCACTCTTCTTCCGTCAGGCGGTCGGCCGGATCGCTCGATGGATGCCGGGTCTCGCCTCGCAGAAGGCGTACTTCTACGTGCCCGACGATCCGCGGCTCCGGTACCACGCGCAGAACATCGCCTCCCAGCGCCGGCACTCGATCGACGAACGCATCGAGAAGGAGGCCCAGCGCGAGACCGCGCTCGACGACCTCAACCGGGCCGTGCAGATCGACGAGCAGCCGTCGCTGTTCCAGGCGCTGTCGTCGACCGCGCTCGACGGCGACGAGACCCCGCCGCCGGCCGACGACGGCATCGACCCTCACGAGGACATCGTGATCGCGGCCGAGGATCTCGCCGGGTTGCCGATCGACCTGCCGCCGCCGCCGAAGCTCCCCGGCCGCGACTTCGATGCGAGGTCGGCGCTCGGCGATCTGCGCACCAAGCATGCACGCAAGAAGGACCTGCGTCAGTGGAACGCCGACCGGGTGCTCGAACTCGTTCGTGTCACCGGGATGGAACACCCGATGGTCAACGCCGAGCTCAACAAGCGCGCCGGGGTCGACCGGGTCGCGGAAGCCGACGAGCCGGCCCTACGGCGACGGCTGCAGGCTGCCGACGACTGGCTGGAGTCCTTCCGCGGCGTTCGCTGACGGCGCCGTCTGCGCTGTTCGGTCCGACGCCGGGTCGTGCGTCAGCTCAGGGCGTCGCGTTGGTCGATCAACGACTGGAGCGGAGCGAGATCGAACGGATCACCGGTCATGACGATGACGTGGTCGGCGCCCGCCTCGACGTAGCGCTCGATGCCGTCGACGTCGTCGGCACCGATCGCCACCGTGCGCTCGATCTCGGCCGGGTCTCGCTCGAGCTTCTCGCACCACTCGTTCAGGATCTGGTTCTTCTCCGCGAAGTGCTCCGGCGGGCCGAACGTGTTCCACGCGTCGGCGTACTGAGCGGTGAGTCGCAGCGTGACCTTGGGGCCCGAGCCGCCGATCATGATCGGCATCGGTCCGATCGCCTGCGGGTTGAGCTTGGCGAGTCGGCCGCGCATGCGGGGGAGGTCCTCGCCGAGCTGGCGGAGCCGACCCGGTGCGGTGCCGAACTCGTAGCCGTACTCGGTGTAGTCGCGCTCGAACCAGCCGGCTCCGACCGCCAGGTACATGCGGCCGCCGGCCACATGATCGATCGTTCGGGCCATGTCGGCCAGGAGTTCGGGGTTGCGGTAGCTGTTGCCGGTGACGAGCGTGCCCAGCTTGGCGTTGGTCGTGTCGGCGGCCATCACCCCCAGCAGGGTCCAGGCTTCGAAGTGGGTGGCATCGGGGTCTCCGAAGAGTGGGTAGAAGTGATCCCAGATCCAGATCGAGTCGGCGCCGAGATCGTCGGCGGCCCGCCATGCGTTCCGCATGGTCTCGACCGTGGTCGCCTGCGGCTGGATTTGTATGCCGACTTGTACGGCTCCGTTGTAATCGAAACGTCCCATCGACCGATCCTGCCACAGAGGTTTCTTCGCGAAACCTTCGGGGCCGGTGTGCCGTTAGGCATTCGGGCCCGGGTACGGTTCCGAATGTCGGCTCCGAGCCTCAGGTCCCCCCGTCGGGGAACCGACGAGGGTAGGACTGACGTCACACCAACATCCGGAACATTCTTCGTCAGGAGGCGTTGTCATGGGTATGAGCGATCTGGAGACCACCATCCAAGCCATGCGCAAGGACGTCAGCGGCGACGTATGCAGCCGTTCCCGGGTGATGGACGCCCTGCTCGATCTCCGCATCGAGGCCGGTGGCCGTGACGACGTGACCACGCTGGTCGACGCCGCCCTCGCCGATCTGCCCGGCAAGACGATGGTGCCCGCCGACTGGTACCGCGAGCGTCTCGACATCCTCGAGCTCGCCGCCGTCAACCCGGTCGAGCCCGTCGGCTGATCCAGCGGCCGCCGATTCGGCGGCCACGGCTGCACGCGACAGTCGGCACCGATACGAGGACACGACCGAGCGCTTCTGCGCTCGGCTCGCCGCGCCCGAAGCGCCCTTGAGGCCGTCGCCGGCTCGCGAGAGACTGGTGCTCGAGCGGCCGGGACCGCCGGTCGCCAGGCCCGAGGAGTCGTCATGGCCGACCGCGCATCCCACGTTCACGGCACCCCATCGTGGTGCGACCTGTCCAGCCGGGATCTCGACGCCGCCAAGGCGTTCTACGGCGCCGTCTTCGGCTGGGAGATGCACACCGCTCCAGAGCCGGAGGCGGGCGGCTACACGATGGCGATGACGCGCGGGAAGGCGGCCGCCGCGCTGATGCCTCAGCAGCAGGAACAGATCGACATGGGGATCCCGCCCTACTGGTCGACCTACATCACCGTCGACGACGTCGACGCCATGCCGGCACGGGTCGAGGCGGCGGGTGGGTCCGTGATGGCCGCGCCCTTCGACGTGATGACCGCCGGCCGCATGATGGTGGCCGTCGACGCTGCCGGTGCGGTGTTTTGCATGTGGGAGGCCCGAGACGCGATCGGGAGCGAGGTCGTCAACGAGACCGGCGCCTACACGTGGGCCGAGCTCTACACGAGCGCGCCGGCCGCCGACGCCGGCTTCTACGCCGACGTGCTCGGGCTGACCGTGGCGGCGGAGGACATCGGTGCCGATGAGCCGATGACGTTCCTGCGTCGAGGCGAGGACGCGGTGGCGTCGGTGCTTCCGATCATGGGGCCCGAGGGCACCCCTCCCCACTGGCTGCCCTACTTCGGCGTCGACGACTGCGACGCCTCGGTCGCCCAGATCCGCGAGCTCGGAGGCGAGCTCCACGCCGGCCCGATGGACATCGATCCGGGACGGTTCGCCGTCGTGACCGATCCCGAAGGGGCGGCGTTCGCGGTGATCGCCCTCACCGACTCGTCGGGCGACACCTGACCCGCTCCGGGCTCAGCCGGGCTGATAGCGGGGCAGCTCAGCGGCGAGCAGGTCGAGGAGTTCGAGGGTCTCGAGCCAGCCGGCCTGCTGACCGAACTGGAACCGCTCGAAGGTGTTGCCGGTGCGTCCCGCCTCGGTGAGCGACCACAGCGGATCGGTCGCCAGCGAATCGAAGTCGACGTTGCGAACCTGGATGAAGACCAGGTCCGCGTCCATCTCGGTCACCGTCTCCTGGCTGAGCGGCGGCCCGTTCTCCACCACCAGCGAGGGGTGGATCTGGAAGCCCAGCTCGTCGGCGATCTGCACGATCGGGGCATCGCGCAGCGTCGGGAGATAGGTGCCGTCCTCATTCCATTGGAAGGTGTTGAACAGCACCTCGGCCGGGTCGTAGTCGAGCGAGGCGGCGATCTGGGCGATTCGGGCGTCATAGGTCGCCTGGAGCTCGGCGATCGCCGCGTCGGCGTTCGTGCCCGCCGCCTCGGAGAGGACGCCCAGCGACCCCTGCCAGTTGCGCACGGGGATGTAGATCGCCGCGTCGTCGGTCGACAGCGCCTCGCTCCAAACGGGATCGACGGTGATGAGCGCCTCGAAGAAGTCGGGCATCACGACCCGGTCCGGCTGTAGCAGCAGGATCTCCTCGGGGCTGATCTCGGCGATGTTGAGATAGGTGACCGGCACGTCGGCGAGCACCTCGCCGTAGGCCTCGGTGATGTAGTCGGGTTGCTCCTGGTTGCCGAGCTGGCTGTAGATCGCGACCGGTGTGACACCGAGGCTGAGCAGATCGCCGACGATCGGCCACACATTGCTGCCGATCGCCACGACCCGTTCGCCCTCGAACACCGGCGGCGCCGCGGGGATGGTCGTCGGGGCTGGTTCGGGATCCTCGGTCGGCTCGCTCGCCGTCTCCGGGGCCGTGTCGTCGGTCGCGCCGGACGCATCGTCGCCCTCGGCGTCATCGCCCTCGGCGGAGTCGGCCGGCTCGGCCTGATCGCCGTCCGAGGCCGTTGCGGACGCCGACGACGAATCGTCGTAGCGACCGCCCACCGTGTCTTCACCGGAGGAGCTACACGCGGTGAGGACGAGGGCGAACACGGCGATGAGTGCGATGAGCCGGGGGGAGCGCATGGCGGCCAGGGTAGCGAGCGGCCTCGCGCTGACCGGCGGCGCGTCCCGTCGATTGGCGCCGCAGCGGCGACGGCGTCCACCATCTCGGCCATGGCCAACACCGACGCCCTCGGCTTCTGGAAGATCGCCGAAGCCGACCCCGACCATCTCGCGATCGTCGACCCCGACCACGAGCAGATGAGCTTCGGCGAGCTCTACGAGCTCACCAACCGGATCGTCCACGGGCTCCGAGCGCTCGGCCTCGAGCCGGGCGATCAGGTCACGACCGTGCTGCCCAACAGCTTCGAGCAGGTCGCGATCTGCCTGGCCGCCTTCCAGGGGGGCTACTACGTCACCACCGTGAACTGGCATCTCGTCGGTCCCGAGATCAGCTACATCGTGAACGACTCGGAGACGAAGGCCTTCATCGTCAACGCCCGGTTCGCCGACGAGGCGACGCGTGTGCTCGAGGACTGCGACACACCGGAGGCGAACCGGTTCGTGATCGGCGGACCCGTCGACGGCTTCCGACCGTTCTCGGATCTGCTCGACGGTCAGCCGACGAGTCGGCCCGACGATCTCGGTCCGACCGGATCGTTCATGTTCTACACGTCGGGCACCACCGGCCGGCCGAAGGGGGTGCGGCGGCCGCTCAGCCCGGCGCATCCCGACGAGTCGGCGTCGGGCGGGTTGCTCTACCTGTTCGGCACCAAGCCCCACGACGACAACGTCCAGATCACCCAGGCACCGCTGTACCACACGGCCGTGAACAACTGGACCACGATGTCGCTCCACCTCGGTCACTCCGTGGTGCTGATGGACAAGTGGGATGCCGAGGGCGCGTTGCAGCGCATCGAGACGTACAAGGTGACGTCGTCGCACATGGTGCCGACGATGTTCAACCGCATGCTGCAGCTCCCCGAGGAGGTGCGGAACAAGTACGACGTGTCGTCGACCCGCTACATGGTCCACGCCGCAGCGCCGTGCCCGGTCGAGACCAAGAAGAAGATGATCGAGTGGTGGGGCGACTCGATCTGGGAGTACTACGCCGCCACCGAAGGCGGCGGCACCTATGTCGGTGCGGCCGAGTGGATGACCAAGCCCGGCACGGTCGGC
>JBCCWI010000090.1:0-16687 GCA_039193795.1 Actinomycetota bacterium
GGACCCGTCGCCCGGGGGGGGGTGGTTCTCGGCCGCCACGGGGTCGGGTTCGGCGGGAGCGCCGACCCCGCCGCCGCCGGGCAACTCCATGACGAGCCGGGCGCCGGCCGGCACGGTCTCGACCCCCTTGGTGGGGAACGGGGTGCCGTCGTCGAGGTAGACCGCACCCGGCTGGCCGTCCTCGCCGCCGGCGCGCCCACGGGCCGGATTGGCGACCCGGTCGAACATCGCCGAGAACTCGAACTGGTAGCCGTCGGTCGGTCCGACCTCGAGGATCTGGCCCATACCCCCTCGCTGCTTGCCGGCACCTCCGGAGTTCTCGCGGATCTCCTTGCGCCAGATGATGATCGGCCCGACCTGCTCGGTCGCCTCGGCCGACATCGTCCGCACCCCCGACGGGAACGCCGTCGCCGTCAGCCCGTCGAGCCTGGGGCGCGCCCCCGAGCCGCCGCTGTTGAACATCAGCAACTCGACCGGCGGCTTCGGATCATCGGGAGATGCCTGGCGGGCGCTCGCCTGGAAGTTCCAGAGCGCACCGGCCCCCTCGGCCGGGATCACGTCGGGGAGGGCGTGGGCGATCGCCCCGAGCGTGAGGTCGGTCACGAAGTGACCGATCACGTGGCGGACCGATACCGGATGGGGGTGCTCGGCGTTGAGGATGACGCCCGGCGGTGCGCTCACGGTGAACGGGGCGAGCGACGCGAAGTTGTTCGGCAGCTCCGGAGCCAGCGCGACGAGCATGGCGTAGGTGAAGTACGCCTCCGCGTAGCCGAGCGGCACATTGATGCCGAACTTCGAGATCGGCGACGTGCCGGTGAAGTCGGCGTGCATGCCGTCGTCGGTGACGGTGAGGGTGACGGCGAGTGTGAGTGGCAGGTCGTAGCCGTCGACCACCATCGTGTTCTCGTAGGTGCCCTTGGGGACGTGGGCCAGTGCCGCCATCGTCGCTGCGTGCGTGCGGTCGAAGACGAACCCGGCCAGATCCTCGAGGTCGGGGAGGTCGAACTCGTCGAGCATCGACAGGAGTCGCCGGCGACCGGTCTCGTTGCATGCGGCGAGCCCGTGGATGTCGCCGATGACCTGGTCGGATTCGCGGACGTTCCAGCGCACCATCGTGACGAGCCCCTCGTTGAGCTCGCCTCGCTCGACCCACTTCAGGATCGGGATCCGAATGCCCTCCTCGTAGACCTCGCGCGCCTCGGGGCCGTAGCCGCGGCCGCCGACGTCGACGACATGGGCGGTCGACGCGAAGAACCCGATGAGCGTTGACTCGTCGGCCGGGTCGGCGAACACCGGTGTGGTCACCGTGATGTCGTGCAGGTGCCCGGTGCCCTTCCACGGGTCGTTCGTGACGTACACGTCGCCGGGGTAGATCCGCTCGGGACCGATGTCGTCGATGAAGTGGCCGACCGCGGCCGCCATCGTGTTGACGTGCCCGGGTGTGCCGGTGACCGCCTGGGCGATCATCCGGCCGTCCTTGTCGAACACACCTGCGGAGAGGTCGCCCGCCTCGCGTACCGACGTCGAGAAGGCGGTGCGGACGAGTGTGAGTGCCTGCTCCTCGACGATCGAGATGAGGCGGTTCCACATCACCTGGTTGTGGAGTTCGCGTGCGGCGTCGCTCATGACGCACCTCCCGCTTCGAGTCGGTGGACGAGCAGGGTGCCGTCCTCCTGCATGGTCGCGGCGTGGTGGGACGCGAGCACTGTGGTGGTCTGCTCCTCGACGATCACGCCCGGACCGCGCACCTGCGCCCCCGCTGCGAGGTCGCGGCGGTGGACGACGACGGACCGGGCGTCGGTACCGGTGACCGGGTCGTACATCGTGCGGGTCGTGGACGCCTCGACCGCCCGGCCCGTGGTGGTGAGGGTCACGGGGGTCGGGTGTTCGACCACCGAGGCGACCCGAACCGACCAGCTGACCGCTTCGATGGCGAGATCGTCGATGGCGCGGCCGAAGAACTCCTCGTAGGCCTTGGTGAACTCGGCGCCGAGCAGTTCGGCCGCCATGTCGTCGAACGGCGCGGTCCCTGGGCGGACCGGGATCTCCCACCCCTGGCCCTTGTATCGCATGGCCACCTGACGCTCGACCGTGACCTCGGCGTCGGTGCCTTCGCGAACGAACGCCATCGCTTCGTCGGTCAGATCGGCGAGCACCCGGTTGGCGCCGCCGACGTCGAAGTCGGCGGTGGAGGTGTAGAAGCTGCGGACCGCCTCGTAGGCGAACGGTGCACGCAGGAACCCGACCGCTGAGCCGACGCCGGCGTCGGGCGGGACGATCAGTTCGTCCAGCCCGAGCTTGTCGAGCAGCCGGCCGGCGTGGAGCGGCCCACCGCCGCCGAAGGCGATCATCGAGTAGCCGGTGAGGTCCTTGCCGTTCTCGACGGCGTGCACGCGGGCGGCGTTGGTCATGTTCTCGTCGACGACCTCGGCGACACCTCGTGCGGCGTCGGCGGCGGAGAGCCCGAGCCGGTCACCGACCGAGTGCACGAGGGCCTCGGCGTCGAGGCCCGGGGAGAGGTCGATGTCGGTGGCGCCGAAGGTGTCGGGGTGGAGGCGGCCCAACTGCACGTTGGCGTCGGTGACGGTTGCGTCCTCGCCGCCTCGGCCATAGGACGCCGGTCCGGGTTCGGAGCCGGCCGAGTGGGGGCCGATGCGGATCTGGCCGAGCGTGTCGACCGAGGCGATCGAGCCGCCGCCGGCGCCGATCTCGATCATCTCGATGACGGGGATCGAGATGGGCATGCCCGAGCCCTTCTTGAATCGGGCGGTGCGGTCGACCTCGAAGGACTTCGCGGTCGCCGGCGTGGAGTCCTCGATCAGGGCGATCTTGGCCGTCGTGCCGCCCATGTCGTAGGACAGCACCCGGTCGCGGCCGTATCGGGCGGCGAGGTCGGCGGCGAAGATCGCGCCACCGGCGGGCCCGGACTCCACGAGTCGGACCGGGAAGGCGGCCGCGGACTCGACCGACATGAGTCCGCCGCCGGAGTGGATGAGGTACAGCGGGCAGGTCGCGCCGCGAGCCGCCAACTCGTCGCGGAGGCGGACGAGGTAGCTCGCCATCAGCGGCTGGACGTAGGCGTTGGCGCAGACGGTGTTGAACCGCTCGTACTCCCGCATCTGCGGCGACACCTCGCTCGAGATCGAGCAGGCGATGTCGGGGATCTCGGCGAGGAGGAGATCGCGGAAACGGTGTTCGTGGGCCGGGTTGACGTAGGCGTGGATGAACCCGACGGCGACGGACTCATAGCCCTCCTCGGCGATGCGGGAGACGAGGGCCCGAGCGCCGTCCTCGTCGAAGGGCACCAGGACCTCACCGCGTGCGTTGAGGCGTTCGCTCACCACGTGCCGGTCGACCCGTTGGATGAGCGGGGTCGGGAGAACGATGTCGAGGTCGTACTGCTCGAAGCGGCTCTCGGTGCGGGTCTCGATGACATCGCGGAAGCCGTCGGTGGTGACCAGCGCCGTCCAGGCGCCGCGGCGTTCGATCAGCGCGTTGGTCGCGAGGGTCGTGCCGTGGATGATCTGCTCGACGTCGCCGAGGTCGATGCCCTCCTGGTCGGCGATGCGGGCGATGCCGTCGAGGATGCCGACCTCGGGTGCCTGGTGCGTCGTGAGCACCTTGGTCGAGGCGTAGGAGCCGTCGACCCGTTCGATCACGATGTCGGTGAAGGTGCCGCCGACGTCGGCGCCGATGCGAATGCCCATGATCAGATCTCCGTCATCCGGGCGGCGACCGCGGCCAAGGCGGCCTCGTCGCGGCGGTAGTAGGTCCAGCCCTTGCGTCGCGTGGGAATGATGAGACCGGCGTCGACCAGCACCTTGAGATGTCGGCTGCCGGCGGGCTGACTCACGCCGAGCTTCTCGACGATGAACAGGTTGCACGCACCGTCGGCGACCGGATCACCGTGCTCCTGGGGAGGGAAGTTGCCGGTGACGTCTTTGAGCCAGTCGAGGATCTGCAGCCGTCGTTCGGACGCGAGCGCCTTCAGGACGGTCTCGAGGTCGAGGGTGGTGGGTGACTCGGCGAGGGCCATAACGACATAGCAAACACGTTATGTGAGCTGTGGGCAACCCTTCGCCGTCAGGCTCGGAGGGCGGCGACGATTCGATCGACCGTGCGTTCGACGTCGATGTCCTTCACCTTCTCGGGGTAGAGCAGGGTCCGGACCATGAACGGACCCTCGAGGAAGTCGAAGGCGTCGGTGTAGTCGAGGTCTTCGGGAACCTCGCCGCGCCGCTTCGCGCGTTCGAAGATCGTCTGCATCAGCCCGATGCGGTCCTCGACCGAGCGACGGTGCAGGGCGTCGAGCTCGGGGTCTCGGGTGGCTGCCGCCATCAGGTCGAGCCCGACGGCGCGCATGTCGACATTGTCGAAGATCGGCATCAGGTCGTGGAAGAAGTCGATCAGGTCCTGACGGAGCGTGCCGGTGTCGGGCAGCTCGGGAAAGGCGGTGGCGCCGTCGAGGGCGCACACCAGCAGGGCGTTCTTGGTGTCGAAGTGGCGGTAGATCGTCGTCTTGGCGACGCCGGAGCGTCGGGCGATCTCGTCGATGGTGACCGCGTTCACGCCGTCGTCGAACACGATCTCGGCGGTCGCGCGTAGCATCTTCTCGCGGGCTTCTTCACTTCGGGGTCGGGCCATGGTCCTGCTCGAGGGAGAATTCTGCTCCGAGAGCGTAGCGAAACTCGCTACGATCTGTTAAAACGCTACGGCGGCGTAGCGGAAGTCGTGCTGTCATTCCGTCTCGGGGCCGGTCCCCGGTCACACCGCCTTCAGATTTCGTCCTTTCCCCCGAAGGAGACCCCATGTCCACCGCGTTGTACCGGCTCGGCCGGTTCGCTGCCAGACGACCCTTCACCGTGCTCGGTGCCTGGTTGCTGTTGGCCGTCATCGTCATCGCCTCCAACGCCTCGGTCGGCAAGGAGTTCGAAGACACCTTCACCGTGCCCGGCACCGACAGCGACGACGCGCTCGTCCTGCTCGAGGAGGCACAGTCCGAGCAGGGTGGTGTCAGCGCGCAGCTCGTCGTCGCCTCGACCGAAGCCGGGGCGTCGATCGCCGACGACGCGGCCGCCATCGAGGAGATCCGCGCCGACTTCGCCGCCCTCGACGAGGTCGTCGCCGTCACCGACCCCCAGCTCTCCGCGGACGGCAGCGTCGCGTTGATGCGGGTGCTGTACCCGCCGAGCGACCAGCTGTCGCCCGCCACTCTCGAAGCGTTCGAGGAGGTGCGCGAAGAGCTCGACGAAACCGCCGGCTACCGGGTCGAGGCCAACGGCGAGCTCTACTTCACCTTCGAGGAGGCCGAGACCGGCACCGGGGAGATGATCGGCATCATCGCCGCGGTGATCATCTTGCTCGTCGCCTTCGGATCGGTGATCGCCATGGGCCTGCCGATCGGCACCGCGCTGTTCGGTCTGGCCCTCGGCGTGAGCGCCATGGGTCTCGTCAACTACCTGGTCGACATCCCGTCGTGGGCGCCGCAGATGGCAGCGATGGTCGGCATCGGCGTGGGCATCGACTACGCCCTGTTCCTGGTCACCCGCCACCGCGAGTATCTGTCCCAGGGCATGACCGTCGTCGAGTCGGCAGGTCGGGCGGTCGCCACCGCCGGCCAGGCCGTCATCTTCGCCGGTGGCACCGTCGTCATCGCTATTCTCGGCCTCGCCGTCGCCGGGGTCCCGTTCGTCACCGCAGCCGGTGTCGCCACGTCGGTCGTCGTCTTGATCATGGTGGTCGCCGCCATCACCTTGCTGCCGGCGTTCCTCGGGATCTCCGGCCACAAGATCAACGGCTTGCGCAAGCACCGCCGCACCGAGATCCGCTCCGGCGTGAGCGAGCGCTGGGAGGCCTGGGGCCGGCACGTCTCGCGCAACGCCTGGCGCTACGCGATCGGTGTCACCGTGCTCCTGCTCGGCCTCACGGCTCCGGTCCTGGCCCTCGAACTCGGCTTCCCCGACGATGGCAACTTCTCCGAGAGCCGCACGGAGCGCCAGGCCTACGACCTCCTCGCCGACAGCTTCGGACCCGGCTTCTCCGGCCCGCTGCTCATCGCCGTCGACACCGCCGGCGATCCCGAGCTGGCCGGCGAGATCGCGGCCGCGGTCGCCGCCGACCCGAACATCGCGTCGGTCCAGGCGGCACCGCCGGCCGAGGGTTCCGACGTCACCTCCGTGCTTGCGTTCCCCGAGACGTCGCCGCAGGACGCCGAGACCTACGACACCGTCCAGCGACTGCGCAATCAGGTCTTCCCCGAGGTGCTCGCCGGCACCGACGGAGCCGCGCACGTCGGTGGCCAGACCGCCAGCTTCGGCGATGTCGGCGACAAGGTCGCCTCGCGGCTGCCCCTGTTCCTCGCCGCCGTCATCGGTCTGTCGTTCTTCTTGCTGACCGGGGTCTTCCGCTCGCCGGTCGTCGCGCTGAAGGCCGCGATCCTCAACCTCTTGTCGATCGGTGCCGCCTACGGCGTGCTCGTCATGGTCTTCCAGTGGGGCTGGGGCAACGAGCTGATCGGCGTCGCCGAACCGATTCCGATCGTGGCGATGATGCCGATGTTCATGTTCGCGATCCTGTTCGGTCTGTCGATGGACTACGAGGTGTTCCTGCTCAGCCGGGTGCGCGAGGAGTACATCATCAGCGGCGACAACGATCAGTCGGTGATCCACGGCATCGCCTCGACCGCTCGGGTGATCACCTCGGCGGCGCTGATCATGATCTCGGTCTTCGGCGGGTTCGTCCTCGGCACGGATCCCTTCGTGAAGATGATGGGCCTCGGCCTGGCGACGGCGATCTTCGTCGACGCCACGATCGTCCGGATCATCCTCGTGCCGGCCACGATGAAGCTGATGGGCGACACCAACTGGTGGATCCCGCAGTGGCTCGATCGTCTCATCCCCCAGATCGACATCGAGGGCGATTCGGCGCTTCCGCCCGCAGAGTACGAGGTCGGTCAGGGCGAAGGCGAGGCCGAGACGCCCCGCGAACCGGCGCTGGTCTGATCCCCACCGGTTGATCTCCGATCGGCCCCCGCCGCTACGGTGTCGCCATGCAGGTGACACGAGTGGCGGGGGCGCTCGGTGCACGGCTCGACGATGTCGACCCACGCGACCCGGCCGCCTTCGACGACATCAAGGCCGCGCTCCTCGAACACGAGGTCGTGTTCTTCCGGGGCGCACATCTGAGTGAAGCCGAGCAATTCGAGCTCGGGCGCCGGTTCGGGACCCCCTCGATCTTCCCGGTGCAGCGCCTGCTCGGCGCCACCGAGCCTCGGATGACCGTGATCAAGGACGGGCCCGAGTCTCCCAATGCGGCCGATGCGTGGCACACGGACGCGACCTGGCTCGCCGAACCTCCGGCCTACGCGTTGCTCCACATGGAGACGCCGTGTGCGATCGGTGGCGACACGATGTGGTGCTCGGCCACCGCCGCCTACGACCAACTCGCGGCGCCGTTGCAGACCCTGGTGTCGTCGCTGCGGGTGACCCACGACAACGAGTCCTTCATCCAGGGCGTGTGGGAGAAGGCGGGGGCCGCCGCCGAAGGCATCGTCGCAGGGCTCCGCGAGCACTATCCCCCGGTCGAGCATCCGCTCGTTCGGACCCACCCCGAGACCGGGCGACGCTCGCTGATGTACTCGCACCGGTTCATCGATCGCATCGTGGGCTTCAGCGAAGAGGAGTCCAAGGCGATCATCTCGTTCCTCGGCGAGTGGGTGAAGGAGCCCCGCTTCCACGTGCGGTGGCAGTGGGAGAAGGGCGACCTCGCCATCTGGGACGAGCGCTCGACCCTCCATCGGGCGTCGGCTGATCATTGGCCCCAGGAGCGAGTCATCCGGCGGCTCGAGATCGACGGCGACGCGCCGTATTTCGATCCCGATGCGGTGGCGATGTTCGAGCCGAAGTTCCAGCCGGTTCCGTACTGATCCGACCTAGTCTCCGGGCATGGCCTGGAGCACGAACGACATCCCCGATCTGAGCGGCAAGACCGCGGTCATCACCGGAGCGAACAGCGGGCTCGGGCTCGAGTCGACGATCGCCCTCGCGGCGAAGGGCGCAAACGTCGTGGCCGCCGTGCGCGACGTCGCCAAGATGGAGGCGGCGCTCGAGACGATCCGTGCGGATCAACCCGATGCGTCGATCGAGGTCGTCAACCTCGACCTTGGCGACCAGGCGAACATCACGGCCGCCGCCACGTCGATCGTCGAGGCCCATCCGGTCATCGACATCTTGATGAACAACGCCGGCGTGATGGCCATGCCCGAACGCCAGACCGCCGACGGGTACGAGATGCAGTTCGGCATCAACCACCTCGGCCACTGGACCTTCACGGCGCTCCTGCTTCCGTCGGTCGAGTCGGCCCCTGCCGGCCGCGTGGTCACCGTCACCTCGATCGCGCGGTTCCAGGGCAAGCCGGTCGACTCCGCCAATCCGCACCTGCGCGACGGCGCATACGAGCCGTGGCGGGCCTACGGGCAGGCCAAGCTGGCGAACTTCCACTTCGGGCTCGGGCTCGCCGACCGCCTCGCCGCGGCGGGGTCGCGAGCGATCAGCCTCGTCGCCCACCCAGGGCTCTCGAACACCAACCTGCAGAAGACGACCGCCGCGGAGTCGGGCGGGTCGATCGGCGGTGAGTGGGTGACCCGAGCCGAACGCTTCGGCATGGATCAGGCCAAGGGGGCACTGTCGCAGCTGCGGGCCGCCACCGATCCGGCTGCGTCCAACGGCGGCTACTACGGCCCGCGCGGTGCGATCAACGGTGCGGCTCGCGGCAAGCGTCTCTTCCGTCGTGGTTCGCATGCGGCGGCGATCGACACGCTGTGGGCGGTGTCGGAACGCGAGACCGGCGTGACGCTGTCGATCGGCGGCTAGCCGGCCGGATGGACGACCTCCCCGAGCTCGTCCGCCGACGAGCTCGTGCTGCGGGTGGGGTCGGGGAGCGTTGGCTCGCCGCCCTGCCGAGCGTGATCGACGACCTCGCGGAACGCTGGGGTCTCGCCGTCGGCGCTCCGTTCGCGGGCGGCACGGCCGGGTGTGTGTTGGCCGTGACCCGATCCGACGGCACCGAGGCGGTCCTCAAGGTGGGGCTGCCGTCGGAGGTCGTCGGACTGTCGGAGTTCGAACTCGCCCGGGCGGCCCACGAGCACGCCGACGGTCGCGGTTGCGCCACCCTGTTGGAGACCGATGGCGCGCATCGTGCTCTGCTCCTCGAGCGGCTCGGCCCCAACCTCCACGAGTCGGGCCACGATCTCGACGAGGTGCTCGACGTCATCGCCGACACGCTGCTCGAGTTCTGGCGCCCGCTTCCGGTCCGTCACCCGTTCCCGACCGGTGCCGACAAGGCCCTCTGGCTGGCGGAGATGATCGTCGACGAGTGGCGACGGTCCGGCGAGGCCTGTGAACGGGCGATCGTCGATCGAGCCGTCGAGTTCTGTCATCGCCGCGCCGGCGCCTTCGACCCGAGCGATGTGGTGCTCGTGCACGGCGACGCCCACGGATGGAACACGTTGCGCGCCGGGTCGGCGCACAAGTTCGTCGACCCCGAAGGGGTGGCGTCGAGTCGGGCCCACGACCTGGCCGTGCCGATGCGGGAGTACCACGAGCCGTTGCTCGCCGGCGACACCCCGACCCTGCTCCGCGCGCGAGCCACCCGGCTCGCGACGCGGTGTGCGGTCGACCCGGACGAGGTCTGGGAGTGGGGTTTCATCGAGCGGGTCTCGACCGGGCTGCTAAACCTGCGCGACTTCGACGACGGCAGCGGGGAGGGGTTCCTCGAGGTCGCCCGGCGCTGCCTCTGAGCTTCAGAACAGCTCGGCGGCGCGGAGGCGCTCGTCGCTCACCGCGTGGAACCGCCGATGGACGTCGTCGCCCCACGCGGACCAGGGGAGTGCGGTCGGCCGATCGTCGATCCGATGGATGCACTCCCGCACGATCTGGCCCGACAGGCGGTCGTTCGGCACCACCATGAGCAGGATCAGGTTCAGCGCCTGCAGGTGTTGCGGCCCGGCGGTCGGTGGCGTCGCCCGCAGGTAGCTGTGGCCGGCGCGGTGCAGCTCGGCGGCGACCTCGGGGAGGGTGAGGTAGTCCGTCAGCGTGAGGCCGGGCTCCGCATCGGAGAGCGCGTATTCGAAGTGGGCGAGGTGCAGGAGGCTGCGGGCTGTCGCCTCGGCCGGTGCTTCGGCGTTCAGCCAGCGAACGAACTCGAACATCGCATCGTGGCTGCCTCCGCCCCGCGCCGACATCGCCCGCATCATCTGGTGGCAGGCATCGAACCGGAACGGCTCGCGGGTGTGCACGTTGACGAATCGGTTCTCGATGTCCGCGAAGGGCAGGCGGAGTGCCCGCGCCGTGATCAGCAGCCCGGCCCAGGGTTCGGCGATCGTCGGGTCGAGACGGACCGCGTCGGCGAGCGTTTGTTCGGCGCGGTCCATGCCGTCGAGAAACCGATCCGATGCGATGGTGATGTTGCCCGCCTCGCCGTGGTTCTTCCAGGCGGCGGAGATCTGCGCCTGGCCGAGATGGGCGACGGCGAGTCCGCTGCCCGACCCGGCCGCCCACTCCTCGAAGCGGGCGAGCGGAATGTCGACCTGGTCGTCGTGCAGCACCGTACTCAGGACCCACGACTCGTGTGGCGTCCAGAATCGGCGCTCGATGAAGCGCCAGTCGCCGTCGATCAGATGGCCGACGGCCGCTCGGAGATCCGGGTCCCCGAATGCCGGGTCGTACCCTCGCGTCGTGGTTCGGTTCCAGCGCATGGGACTCCATCGGCGCCCGACCCAGATTCACGAGGCGTTCCTGAACTTCATTCAGGGTCGGTTCAGCGTGCTCCTCTTACCGAATCCACAGCATCGGCTCGCTACGGTCCGGGCATGGACGCAGCACTGCCGGATCGCCGGACCTTTCTGATCGGTGCCTCCGCGCTCGTCGCCGCCGCCTGTAGCGGAGGCGCTGACGGCGGCGGCGGAGACACCGGCGCGACGCCCACCACCACTGCAGCGGCCGACGGCGTCGCGTCCACGACGACCGCCGACCCCTCGGGTACGGCCGACGGCCTCGAACCGCTCACCGCGGCCGCGTTCGCCGCGTTGCCGATCTGCGCGGTCCCACCCGCCACCACCGCAGGGCCGTTCCCGACGATCGAGCAACTCGATCGGCGCGACGTCACCGAGGGGTACCCGGGCCATCCGCTGCGGCTCGGTATCCGCGTGGTCGACGAGACGTGTGAGCCGATTCCGGGCGCCGAGGTCGAGATCTGGCACGCCGACGCGACCGGCGACTACTCGTCCTTCGTCGATGGTGGCAGCGGCAAGGACGAGGGCGAGGGCACAACGTTCTGCCGCGGGTTCCAGACTGCGAACGCCGACGGGATCCTCGAGTTCCAGACGATCTATCCGGGCTGGTACGAGGGGCGGGCCGTCCACATCCATGTTCGTGCCCGGGTCGGGGGCGATCAGGTGCTCACCAGTCAGCTCTACTTCGACGAGGCCTACACCGAAGCGGTCTACGCCTCGTCGCCCTACGCCGAGTTCGGGTCACCCGACACGTCGTGGGCGTCGGACGGCATCGCCGTCGATCCCGGGCTCGACGGTTCGGGGATCGTGTTGACCGAGGCGACGACCCACAACGGGGCCGGCTCGCTCGGTCTGGTCAACCTCGGGTTGCCCGTCTAGGCGAACTGCTTCGCGTAGTCGACCGTGTACCAGCGCTGCGGGGTCAACCGGTAGCGCTTGGAGGTCGACTCGTCGGCGGTCGCCTCGACATAGGCGTCGCCGAGCTCAGGCCCCAGATAGCGATGGGCCATGTGGCGGGCGTCCTCGGTTGTCGGGTCCTCCACGCTGGCCACGGTTCCCTCGACGGTCACGTAGCGGTACGGCGGCGCCTCGGTCTGGGCGCAGAGCGAGAACCGACCGCTGGCGGCGAGCGCCCGGCCCTTGATCGACTCGGGACTGGTCAGCACCCAGATGTCGCCACCGGGTTCGTAGTCGTACCAGATCGGTACGGCGAGCGGCACCTCGCCGTGGTTCACCCCGAGCACGCCGACGTGGAGGTCGGCGAGGAAGGCCTCGCGTTCGGCTTTGGTCATCGAGAGCGACATCTGGCCAGTCTGGCCCACTCCGCTCAGAGACGCTTGGCCGCTTTCGCCTTCTCGTCGCGGATCTGGGCGAACCGTACGTCGATGCGGTCGCCGTAGTAGCGCCACGGCATCGCGGTGGGTCGATCGTCGATGCGGCTGATCGCCTCCCGGACGATCCGGCCCGCCATCGCGTTGATCGGCTCGACGGTGAGCAGGAAGAGGTTCAGGGCCTGGAGGTGACGGGTCTCGGCTCGGCCCGAGGTTGCGTTGAGCATCCGCCGAGCGGTCGACTGGAGCTCGTCGGAGACCCGCTGCCGGCGAAGGTACTCGCTGAGCATCAGCCCCGGCTCGTGGCCCGACAGCACGTACTCGATGTGCGCCATCGGCATCAGATCGGCGCACGGCGAGTCGGCCGGCGCTTCGCGCTGGATCCACTCGGCGAACTGGAACATCTCCTCGTGGCTGCCGATCCACTTCGCCGTGAAGGTCTGGAGCATCTGGTGGCAGGCGTCGGGCCGGAACGGTTCGCGGGCGTGGACCTCGACGAAGCGCCGCTCGACCTCCTCCTTGCGGAGCTCGAGCCCCCGGCCGGTCGACATGAGCCCGACCCACGGTTCGGCCATGGCCGGATCCATGCGCACGGCTTCTTGAAGGGTGGCCTCGGCCTCTTCGAGTGCGAGCAGGAAGGCGTCGCGGATGTCGTCGGTGACCTCGTGGGCGTACATCGTGCCGCGGATCTTCCAAGCCTCGGCCGCCCGGGCCTGGCCGAGGTGGGCCATGGCGAGTGCGGAGCCCGACTCGGACTCCCACTCGAGGAAGCGTCCGAGGGGGATGGCGGTCGCTTCGTCGTGCAGGACGGTGCTGATCACCCAGCTGTCGTCGCGGCGCGCGAAGAGCTCCTGGACGAATCGCCAGTCGCCCTCGCACAGACGGTCGACTGCCATCTGGAGTTCGTCGTCGCCCATTGTCGGGTCGAAACCGGCGCCCCGGCGCCGCAGCAGTCGCATGGATTACCCATCGGCATTCCGACTGGATTTGCAAGGGGAGTGGTCGCCGATGTCGACTCGACAATCAGACCCCTGGTGGCGCCGATTCGCCGACCCGTCCGGTGGACCGGTCGGCGCACCAGTCGATGAAGGCGTCGGCGGGCAGCGGCGGGGCGTAGAGGAACCCCTGCACGAGCTCGATCCCGAGATCGGCGAGTCGTTCGGCCTGCTCGCCGGTCTCGACGCCTTCGGCGATGACGGCGAGGTCGAGTCGGCGGCCGAGGTCACTGATCGTCTCGACGACGGCGCGGGCCGATTCGCTGGCGTTGAGCTGGCGAACGAAGCCAGCGTCGATCTTGATGCCGTCGAGCGGGAGGTCGGTCAGCACCGACAGCGACGACTGTCCGACGCCGAAGTCGTCGAGGAACACCTGGGCGCCCGCCTCGCGGGCTGCGGACAGCAGCAGCTGCGCCTGCGACAGGTCGGCCACCGCGGCACGTTCGGTGATCTCGAGTGTGAGGTTGGCGAGGATCTCCGGGGCGTCGCGGAAGTGCTCGAAGACCTGGCCGAGCTGCTGGGGCGGCATGTTGACCGTGATCCAGGGCACCGTGTCGCGAAGGAGGCGCTCTTGGAGGGCGGCGACCGTCTCGATGACGCCGATCGAGATGTCGGCCTCCAACCCCAGCTCGGCGGCCAGGTCCATGTAGGCCCCGGCGCTCCGTACGCCCGAGGGGTGGCTCCATCGACTCAGCGCCTCGGCGCCTGCGACTCGGCCGGTGGCGATCTCGACGATCGGCTGCAGGAAGGCGGTCATCTGCGGGCTGCCGATGGCGTTGCGCAGCTCGTCGGCCATGCGCGACCGTCGTTCGAGCTCGAGCCGCATGGCGGCGTCGAACACCGTGCATCGTCCCCGGCCGTCGGTCTTGGAGCGCAGGAGGGCGGTGTCTGCGAAGCGCAGCAGGTCGGCGGCGCCGGAGTCGCCGTCGGAGACCGCGATGCCGACGCTCGCGCCGATCGACACGGGCCGGTCGCCGAGCACGAACGGTTCGTCGAGCGCGGCGAGCACCCGGTCGGCGCTCTCGGCGGCGGTACGCCGCGAGCCGAGATGGACGAGGGCGACCAGTTCGTCGCCCCCCATGCGGGCCAGGACCTCGTCGTCGTCGAGCGTGACCGACAGTCGACCGGCGACGGCCTGCAGCAGGGCGTCGCCGACCGTGTGACCGAACGAGTCGTTGACGAACTTGAAGCGGTCGAGGTCGAGGAACATCACGCCCACCGATCCGGGTGCGGTCTCGGCGTCGATCGCCTGACGGAGCGTATCGACGAACACCGGTCGGCTCGCCAGGCCGGTGAGGCTGTCGTGGGTCGCCTCGTACTCGAGCCGATCGTTGACCGAGGCGAGGTCGGCCGCAGCGATCCGCAGGGCTTCGCTCTCCGCCTCGAGGCTCTCGGCGAGCCGTCCGTTTCGGATGCCGAGCGACGCCGCCTCCACGTCGTCGGCGCGTCGGATCGCACCGAGGACGGCGCTGAATCCGGCTGCGTAGAGCACGAGGCCGGCGGTGACGAGGCGAACCGACCCCTCCGTGTTGAGCACGAAGCCGACGAAGGTGAGGCTCGTGAACGGCACGAGGAAGGACACGAAGGTCGAGTGGAGCGAGGCGGCGAACATGGCGTTGCTCGCCAGCACGCCCAGGGTCATCGTCGCGACGAACATCTGCCACTCGGTCGTCGCCGGCATGGCGACGATCGGGACGAGCGACCAGACGATGCCGCCCACGACCTGGGCGACGATCGTCTGGCGATGCCAGCGATCCGACAGGTCGGCCCGCCGAAAAACCGGCCAGTACGTGACGAGCTGGGTCATGGTGAGCGCCCACCAGGCCACCAGCGCGGTGGTGTTGGCGCTCGGGACGAGGATGGCGGCATAGAGGGTCGCGGTGGGGACGGTCGCGGGCGCGGTGAACCGCGCCGCCCGCAGGTAGCGAGCCCGGAGTTCTCGCAGGAGTTCGGGGTACTCCTGGACCGGCGTCGACGCGAGGTCGGGACGGCGCAGGATGGACCAGATCATTCCTTCAGCATCGACCGGATTCGGTCGACTGTGAATCCCGCACCGATCCCGCCCGCTGTCGTGGGCGAGTTCCGGAACCCGGTGGTCTTGTTACGGTGGCGCCATGGCTGACGAACTGCGCCGTCGCCCTGCCAAGCCGGTCGGGCGGAAGCGAGACGAAGACCTCACCGCGTCGATCCTGAAGGCCGCCGGTGATCAGCTGCTCGAGGTCGGGTTCGACCGGTTGACCACCCAGGACGTGGCGACCCGTGCCGGCGCGGGCAAGGGCGCGATCTATCGACGGTGGGCGACCAAGGAGGCGTTGCTCGCCGATGCGATCCGGGCCATGCCCGCACGCAGCGACGAGGTCACCGACGATCCGATCGCCGATCTTCGGGCGATCGTTCGGGATCGCTGCGAGTCCGCCGAACGCCAGCCCGATCTCGTGCCCGGGCTCATCACCGCGATGCGCGCCGACGCAGGGATCGACGAGGCGGTGAAAGCGGGCCTCGACCTCGCCTACGTGCGAGACGCGATCGCTCGAGTCGTCGGTGCGGGGCATCCGCATCTCGAGTTGCTCACCGAGCTGACCCAGGCCATCCCGTTGTTCCGGGCGACGTTCGCTCCCGACACCCTCCACGCAGCGGCGATGACCGAGGAGATCATGGCCCACATCGAGGCGGCGGCCGACTGAGACCCGCGGCTAGGGCCGACGGGCGATGAACACGTACTCGGTGCTGTCGTCGCGCAACGGATTCCCGGCGAAGTCGCCGTCGATCGTCTCGAGCTCGAGCCCGGCGACGTCGATCAGCCCGAGGCACTCGTTCTTGGTCGCCCACCACAGCGACGTCATCTCACCCGTCTGGAGCTCGATGTCGACCCGGTTGTCGGCGACCGAGTACCGGTTGACATGAGGGGACGGCGTCTCGAGCGGCGCACCATCGAGCTCGACCGCCACGCGGTGGTCGAAGGCGAAGACGTTCCAGGCAAACCGTCCACCGGGGCGGAGCGCATCGAACACGCGCTCGAATAGGCGTCGTCGCGCCGACCAGGTCGGGATGTGGAGCAGGGCACGAGCGGGGCAGTAGACGAGGCTCGCCGGTTCGTCGAGTGTGAGGTCGCACATGTCGCCCATCCGCAGGTCCAGGTCGACGTCGGCCGCCTCGGCCCGCTCCCGGGCGCGTGCGAGCATGCCCGAGGATTCGTCGATCCCGATCACAGGCCGGTCGATGGCGCGAGCGACGGGGATCGCCACCCGCCCGTCCCCGACGGCGAGTTCGACGATCGGCCCGTCCGCGGCTTGCGCCAGGCGTGCGTAGAAGTCGATGTCGCCGGCGATCTCGCCGGACCAGCCGCTGTATTCGTCGGCGATGGCGTCGTACCAGCTCACGGATCGACGGTAGACGCCGGCCGGCCCGCCGGCCGCTGACTTTCGCCGATCCGCGCCGGCGTCGGCTCAATGGGGAGCGCGGGCCCAGCCGTGCGGAACGAGGGAGCGCTCGTCGACCGGCGGCACGGACGATGGTGGCGGAGGGAGGGGGATTCGAACCCCCGGGACCCGTGAAGGCCCGCTGGTTTTCAA
>JBCCWI010000091.1:0-16678 GCA_039193795.1 Actinomycetota bacterium
ACGTCCTCGTCGCCGTGGCCTTGGGTCGCGACGACGACGATCGACGACTCGCCGACCATGCCCTCGCTGAACTCTGCGCCGGTCAGGCGTTCGACCCGCCAGTCGAGCTGGGCCGCCATCCCGGCGAGGCTGGCGGCCATGGGCGACGCTCCGACGATGACCAGGTGGGGAACGGGCACGACCGGCTCCAGGTAGATCTGCAGAGCGCCTTCGCTCTGGCACGACATGGCGATGGCCTCGGTGCCCTGGGGGAGATCGCCGAAGCGGTCGTCGGCACCCAACGCCAACAGGCGCGGCTGACCGGCGGCGAGGACCGATTTGGCCTCCCGGATGAAGACCGGCTCCGCGCAGGCCCCACCGATCCATCCGTGCATCTGCCCCGATGCGGTGTAGATCGCACGCGAACCCTGCTGGCCCGAGGACGGGCCCTCGCGCCACACGACGGTGGCCAGCACGAACGGCTCGCCGCTCTCGGCGAGTTCGACCGCGCGTTCGAGGACCCCCCAGCCCTCGAGAGCGCGGTGTGCGGTGCCGGCCATCGTGGGCTCAGACGTCCGTGCGAACCGGCGGCATGCCGGAGATGTCGTTGCCGGTGGTGAGTGCGCCGTAGACCCGGTCGGGGAGCAGCGGCATGTCGATGTTGCGCACGCCGGTGTGCTTGAGAGCGTCCATGACCGCGTTGACGAAGGCGGCGGGACCGCCGACGGTCGCGCACTCGCCGATGCCCTTGGCCCCGATGGGGTGGTGTGGGCAGGGCGTGACGACCTCGTGGAGTTCGAACCCGGGGGTCTCCCACGCAGTCGGCAGGAGATAGTCCATGTAGTTGGAACCGATGCAGTTGCCGTCCTCGTCGAAGGTGATGAACTGCATGTTCGCCATGGCGTAGGCCTCGGTGAGGCCGCCCATGATCTGGCCCTCGACGATCATCGGGTTGATGCGGACACCGCAGTCGTCGACGGCGACCATGCGCAGCACGTCCCAGACACCGGTCTCGGGGTCGACCTCGACCTTGGCGATGTAGCAGGCGAAGGGCCAGGTCAGGTTCGGTGGGTCGTAGTACGCGTTGTTCTCGAGGCCGGGCTCCATGCCGTCGGGCACATTGCTGTAGGCGGCCATCGCACATTCCTGGATGGACACGCCCCGGTCGTTGGCGCCGCGCACGTAGAACCGGCCGAGCTCCCACTCGATGTCCTCCTCGGACACCTCGAGCAGGTGGGCGGCGATCTTGCGGGCCTTGGCCCGGATCTTGCGCGACACCATGGCGACGGCGGCACCGGCCACCGGGGTGGAGCGCGAGGCGTAGGTGCCCATGCCGAACGGTGCGGTGTCGGTGTCGCCCTCCTCGACCACGATGTCGTCGGCGGGGATGCCGAGTTCGTGGGCGACGATCTGGGCCCACGTCGTCTCGTGGCCCTGACCCTGGGTCTTGGCGCCGGTGCGCAGGATGGCTTTGCCCGTCATGTGGACCCGCAGCTCGGCCGAGTCGAACATCTTGATGCCCAAGATGTCGTACTCGCGGCTGTTGCCGGCACCGAGCGGCTCGGTCATGGTCGAGATGCCGATGCCGAGCAGGCGGCCCCGCGCGCGTGCCGCTTCCTGCTCCTGCTTGAAGTCGGCGTAGCCGATCGCTTCGAGACCGATGTCGAGACACTTCTCGTACTGGCCGGAGTCGGTGAGGAAGCCGAACGGGGTGCGCTTCGGGAAGTCGTCGTCCTTCACCAGGTTGACCCGGCGGAACTCGGCCTGGTCCATGCCGAGGTCGTCGGCGGCGGCCTGGATCATGCGCTCCTGGAAGTACATGGCCTCGGTGACACGGAACGAGCAGCGATAGGCGACGCCACCCGGGGCCTTGTTCGTGTACATGCCCGATGCGGTGAGGTGGGCGTTGGGGATGTCGTAGCAGGCGAACGCCGAGTGCATGAGGCCGATCTTGAACTTCGACGGCTGGGCGTCGGAGAAGAACGCGCCGTGGTCGGAGTCGGTGTGCATGCGCACGCCGAGGATCTTCCCGTCGTTGCGCATCGCGACCTGGCCCTTGAGGTACACGTCGCGACCGAAGCCGGTCGAGATCAGGTTGCCGCTCTTGTCCTCGATCCACTTCACCGGCCGTTCGGTGAGGATCGACGCCAGGATCGACATCACATAGCCCGGATACACCGGAACCTTGTTGCCGAACCCACCGCCGAGATCGGGGGCGATGATGCGGATCATGTGCTCGGGGATCTCGGCCACCAGCGACACCGCGGCGCGGATGATGTGCGGCGCCTGCGTCGTCATGTAGACGGTGAGCTTCGACGTCGATCGATCGAAGTCAGCGATCGAGCCACACGCCTCGATGGGCGAGGGATGCGACCGCGGGTAGTGCATGTCGATCTCGGAGACGACGTCGGCCTCGGCGAAGGCCCGGTCGGTGCCGTCCTTGTCGCCGACCTCCCAGTCGAAGATCTTGTTGTCGGCCTGGTTGACCTTGTCGTCGCGGATCAGCGGCGCACCCTCGGCCATCGCCTGCTGGGGGTTGACGACGGGTTCGAGGGGTTCGTACTCGACGACGATGGCCTCACAGCCGTCCTTGGCGATGTAGGGATCGTCGGCGATGACGCACGCGACCTCCTGGCCCTGGAAGCGCACCTTGTCGGTGGCGAGCACGGCCTGGGTGTCATAGGACAGGGTCGGCATCCACGCGAGGTTGCGGGCCGCCATCATCTCGCCGGTGAGGACGAGGCGGACACCCGGGATGGCCCAGGCGGCGCTGACGTCGATCGACTTGATCTTGGCGTGGGCCAGCGGGCTGCGCAGGATCTCCATGTGGAGCATCCCGGGGAGCACGACGTCGTCGACATAGTTGCCCTTGCCGCGGATGAAGCGGTTGTCCTCGACCCGCTTTCGGCTTGCACCGAGGCCACCGATCTTGATCTCGTCGAGGGCCATCAGGCGTCCCCTCCCTCGGCGGCGGCCGGTTCTTCGGCCGGCGCGTCACCGCGCAGCTTCTCGGCGGCCCACAGCACGGCCTTCACGATGTTCTGGTAGCCGGTGCAGCGGCAGAGATTGCCCGACAGTGCCCAGCGGACGTCGTCCTCGGTCGGGTTCGGGTTCTCGTCGAGGAGCGCTTTGGCGCTGAGCATCATGCCGGGCGTGCAGAACCCGCACTGGAGGCCGTGCTCGTCCTTGAAGCCCTCCTGGATGGGATGGAGCTGCTCGGAGCGAGCGAGCCCTTCCACGGTGGTGATCTCGTGCCCGTCGGCCTGGACGGCGAACACGGTGCAGCTCTTGACCGGCTGCCCGTCGAACAAGACCGTGCACGCGCCGCAGTTCGTGGTGTCGCACCCGGTGTGGGTACCGGTGAGCTGGAGGCCGTTGCGGATCAGGTGGGCGAGCAGGAGCCGGGGCTCGATGTTGGCGGCCCGTTCCTCCCCGTTGACCCGCATCTGCACCCGGCGGACCGGGATCTCGTTGGTCGTGGTGACCTGGACTTCTTCGAACAACGTCATGTCAGGCGACCTTTGCTTCGGCGGGCTGGTGCTGGGCGAGGAGGCGGCGGACGAACGTCGCCACGACGTGGCGCTTGTAGTCGGCGCTGCCGCGGTGATCGGATTTGGGGCTGGTCGCGCCGGCGGCCGCTTCGGCGGCGGCGTCGATCGTCGCGTCGTCGAGCGACGAGCCGACGAGCACGGAGGCCGCCTCGTGGGCGTTGATGGTCGCCGAGCCGACGCCGGTGAGGCCGAGGCCGGCTTTGGTCACCGTCGATCCCGACATCTCCAGCGCCACGGCGACGCCGGCGGTGGCGAAGTCGCCGACGCGGCGTTCGAGCTTGAGGTACCCGCCCTTGCGGGTGCCGCTCGCCGCCGGGATCACCGCTTCGACGGCGATCTCGTCTCGGGCGAGCACGGTCTGGAAGGGGCCCTGGACGAAGTCGTTGACCGGGATGGTCCGGCGACCGTCGGGGCCCTGCGCGACGATCGACCCGTCGAGGGCGACCATGCACGAGGCCCAGTCGCCCTGGGGGTCGGCGTGACAGACCGAGCCGACGAAGGTGCCGCGGGTGCGCACGATCGGGTCGGCGACGAGCGGGGCGGCCGCGGCGATGGTCGGCTGGTGGTCGCCGAGCGTCGTCGACTTCTCCAGGTCGGCGTGACGGACCAGCGCGCCGATGCGGTAGCCGCCGCCGGCGTCGGGGCCGTGCTCGGCGAGCCCGGGGATGTTGTTGATGTCGACCAGCAGCGCCGGGTTGGCGAAGCGGAGCTTCATCATCGGGATCAGGCTCTGGCCGCCGGCGAGGACCTTGGAATCCTCGTCGCTGGCCAGCAGCGCGATCGCGTCGTCGAGACTCGTCGGAGACTCGTAGCGGAAACGGGACGGGAACATGGGAACTCCTACCTCTCCTCGTCAGCCCTGGCCGGTGGGGCCCGAGCCCGGGCCCTCCGGATCGGGGACGGCGCGTGGAAGCGAATCGGGATCGGGATCAGGACGTGGCTCCTGGTGCGGCGGCCAGGGCCCCTGCACCGGCTGACCGGCGACCTTGAGGTGGTCGATCAGCTGCGGCCACGCCCACACGGTCGGGCTCGGCCCGTCCTTGGGCGAGTCGGCGATCAGCTCGTACAGCCGCGGGTTCCCCGCGCTGTGGCCCGACGATTCGATCGTCATGTCGTGGTTCCCCCCACATGCTGTTCTGCGGTCAGCGATGCGGTCCGAGGACCGCTCCGAGGCGAACGTAGCGGTCGCTCGTCGCTCGGGAAATTCCACTTAAGGGGATGCTTAAGGTACCGTCGCCGCGTGACGCCGACGCAGCTGCGCACGTACTCCACCGTCGTTCGGGAAGGCTCCGTGCGCCAGGCCGCGGCCACCCTCGGGGTGACCGAGGCGGCGGTCTCCTACAACGTCGGTGCGCTTCGCAAGGAGTTCGACGACCGTCTCTTCTACCGATCCGAGAAGGGCCTGGTGTTCACCCCCGGTGGTCTGCGACTCGCCCAGCGATCCTTCGAGCTGCTCGGTCTGCAGGCCCAGACCCGACGCGAGGTCATCGAGGCCGGTCAGGGTCACCGATCGCTGCGCATCGCCGCAACCAGCCTCTTCGCAGAGTACGCGGCACCCGGCCTGATCGACTTCTTGTCGACCGCCGCCGGCGACCTGCAGGTCGAGCTCGTCGTGCACCCGCTCGAGCGATTCGCCGAGTTGCTGAGCACCCACGCCGTCGACGTGGCCATCGGGCCCAAGAGCGCGTCCACGCTGTCCGCATCGATTCGTGAGACGCCGTTCCTGCGCTACGAACTGATCGCCGCGACCACCCTCGACCTGGCCGACGCGAAGCTCGAGAAGCAGACCTGGCTGCTGGGGCCGTCCGCGGTCGAGCCGGCCGGTGTCTCCCAGTTCATCCTCGAACGGGTCGGGGTGCCCGAGACCAATCAGCGGATCTATCCCAGCCACGCCGCCGCGCTCGAGGAGGTTCGCGAAGGGGCGGGGATCGCCCTCGTGCCGTCCTTCGCGGTGGAGCGGGGCCTCGCCAGCGAAGCGCTCGTGCGGGTCGACGACGCCCGGTGCCGAGCACCCGGATGCTGGACCGCCTTCACCCCCGAAGCGGATCGCACGTCGCCGGCGGCCGCGGATCTCATGCGGCTCATCGAGACCCCGCGGGCGATCCGGGCCATGCTCGAGGGCTCGGGGACCACGGTCGGCCACTTCCGCCCGAGCGTGCACATCACCCTGTGGTCATGATCGGTTCGATGGGCATCGGCGACTGATGCAGGTTCCGGCGCCCTTCGAGTACCACCGGGCCACCTCGGTCGACGAGGCGATCGACCTGCGCCGACGGCTGGGCCCGGGTGCCCGGTTCGTCGCCGGCGGGCACAGCCTGCTCCCGATGATGAAGCTCCGGTTGGCGACGCCGGACCATCTCATCGACATCAACGAGCTGAGCGACCTGGCGCGAATCCACGACGGTGGGGCGGAGATCACGATCGGGGCGATGGTCCGGCACGCGGATCTGCTCGAGTCCGAGACCCTCGCTCGGCGACTGCCGATCTTCCGCGAGGCGGAGCGGGTGATCGCCGACCCCCTGGTGCGACGTCGCGGCACCATCGGCGGTTCGCTGTGCCAGGCCGACCCGTCCGAGGACCTGACCGCGGTCTGTGATGCGCTCGACGCCCGGTTGGTGATCCGCTCGGCGACGGGGGACCGGACCGTCGCGATCCGCGACTTCTATCGCGGCCCGTACGAGACGGCGGTCGGCGACGACGAGATGCTGACCGAACTCGTCATCCCGGTTCGCACCGGTGGTGGGAGCGCGTTCGAGAAGGTCGAACGACGAGCGGGGGACTGGGCCGTGGTCTCGGTCGCCGCCAACGTCTGGCTCGACGGCGCGGTCATCGGCGATGGTCGTGTCGGCCTCGCCGCGGTCGGCCCCGACATGGCCTCGACCGAGCCGGTCTCCGACCTGCTGCGCGGCGCGACGCCCTCCGACGAGCTGTTCGCCGCGGTCGGCGAGATCGCGGCGACCGGCTGCAACCCTCGCGCCGACCAGCGCGGCAGCGTGGCCTACAAGCGACACCTGGTGAAGGAGCTGACCACCCGGTGCCTGCGACGTGCCGTCGACCGCGCTCAGGGGACGGTGATCTGAGATGCGGGTCGCGCTGCGGGTCAACGCCGAGCCGGTCGAACGCGACGTCGATGCCCGCATGCTGCTGGTCCACCTCCTGCGCGACGAGCTCGGACTCACCGGCACCCACTGGGGCTGCGACACCAGCAACTGTGGCGCATGCGTCGTTCGACTCGACGGCGAGCCGGTCAAGTCCTGCACGGTGCTGGCGGCGATGGCGGGCGGCCACGAGGTCGACACGATCGAAGGGCTCGAGACCGACGGCGAACTCGATGTGGTGCAGGAGGGGTTCATCGCCTGCCACGGGCTGCAGTGCGGCTTCTGCACGCCGGGCATGATCCTCACCGCCCGCGCCCTGCTCGACCGCGATCCCGACCCCGACGAGCAGACGATCCGCGAGGCGATCTCGGGTCAGGTGTGTCGCTGCACGGGCTACGCCAGCATCGTCGCCTCGATCCGGTGGGCGGCCGACCGAATGGCCGAGGACCTGCGATGACGACGGTCGGGCCCTCGGCGGGCGCATCGGGTCTGGGGCCGATGCTGCGCAAGGAGGATCACCGATTGGTGCGCGGCCTCGGTCGCTTCGTCGACGACATCCACCGGCCCGGCATGCTCCACGCCGCGATCCTCCGATCGCCCTACGCCCACGCCCGCATCGTCGCCGTCAACACCACCGCGGCGTCGGCGCACACGAAGGTCGTCGCCGTGTTCACCGGCGCCGACCTCGCCGAGCGAGGCCTGGCGTGGATGCCGACCCTGTCCTTCGACACCCACGCGGTGCTGGCGACCGACAAGGTGCGGTTCCAGGGTGAAGGGGTCGCCGTGGTCGTCGCCGAGGACCGCTACGCCGCCCGGGACGCACTCGAACTCATCGAGGTCGTCTACGAACCGCTCGAGCCGCTGATGGATCCGAGACGGGCCCTCGATCCCGACGCCCCGCAGATCCGCGACGAACGTGCGGGCGATGACGGGAATCGCGCCTTCGAATGGTCGACCGGCGACCGCGCCGCGACCGACGCGGTGTTCGAACGGGCCGACGTGGTGGTCGCCGAGGACCTGGTGTTCCCCCGGGTGCATCCCGTGCCGCTCGAGACGTGCGCATGCATCGCCGAGCTCGACGACACGACGGGTCGACTCACGATCTGGTCGACGACACAGGCACCGCACGCCCACCGCTCCGCGTACGCCGATCTCACCGGCATCCCCGAGCACATGATCCGGGTCGTCGCGCCCGACGTCGGCGGCGGGTTCGGCAACAAGGTCCCGATCTACCCCGGCTACCTCTGCACGATCGTCGCGGCGTTGGTCACCGGACGGCCGGTCAAGTGGACCGAGGATCGCAACGAGAATCTGGTCACCACGAGCTTCGCCCGCGACTACTCGATGCGCGGCGAGATCGCGGCGACCGCCGACGGTCGCATCCTCGGTCTGCGCAGCACCGTCCTCGCCGACCACGGCGCCTTCAACGCGATGGCGACGCCGGCGGATCACCCGGCCGGCTTCTTCGGTGTCTTCACCGGCAGCTACGACATCGAAGCGGCGTACGCGCACCTCGTCGCCGTTCACACCAACAAGGCGCCGGGCGGTGTGGCCTACGCGTGTTCGTTCCGCATCTCCGAGGCCGTGTACCTCGTCGAGCGCATGGTCGATCGACTCGCCGCGGAACTCGACATGGATCCGTGCGAGGTGCGGCTGAAGAACCTGTTGCGGCCCGAGCAGTTCCCGTACACGACCAAGACCGGTTGGGTCTTCGACTCGGGCGACTACGAGCCCGCCCTCCGACTGGCGATGGAGGCCGCCGGCTACGACGACCTCCGAGCCGAGCAGGCGCGCAAGCGACTCGACGGCGAGTACATGGGAATCGGGGTGTCGTTCTTCACCGAGGCGGTGGGCGCCGGGCCGCGCGCCCACATGAGCATGGCGGGGCTCGGGATGGCCGACGGGTGTGAGCTCGAGATCCACCCCACCGGCACCGCCGTCCTGCGTATCGCCGCGACCTCGCAGGGTCAGGGGCACGAGACGACCTTCGCCCAGGTCGTCTCGGAGGTGCTGGGTCTCCCCGTCGACGACATCGCGGTCGTCCAGGGCGACACCGACACCGCCCCCGTCGGCGTCGGGACCTTCGGGAGCCGATCCACGCCGGTGTCGGGCGCGGCGGCGACGCTGCTCGCCAGGCGACTCCACGACAAGGCCGTGGAGATCGCCGCCCACATGCTCGAAGCGGCGCCGGCCGACATCGAGTCGACGGCCGGGACGTTCTCGGTGCGGGGCGTGCCGAGCCGGCAGGTCTCGATCAAGGAGGTGGCGCGGCGCGCCTACAGCGGCGACCTCCCCCCTGGGGTGGAGAGCGGGCTGTCCGATCAGATCCGCTACGACCCCGAGAACCTCACGTACCCGTTCGGGGCGTACCTGTGCGTGGTGGACGTCGACCCCGGCACCGGTGTCGCCGAGGTGCGGCGCTTCGTCGCGGTCGACGACTGCGGCACCCACATCAATCCGACGATCGTCGACGGGCAGGTGCAGGGTGGGCTCACCGAGGGCCTGGCGATCGCGCTGATGCAGGAGATGGTCTACGACGACGACGGCAACTGTCTCACCGGCACGCTGATGGACTATGTGATCCCGACCGCGCTCGAGACCCCGAGCTGGGAGACGCTGTACACCCACACGCCCTCGCCCCATCACCCCCTCGGCGCCAAGGGGATCGGCGAGTGTGCGACCGTCGGGTCACCGCCCGCCTTCGTCAACGCCGTGGTCGACGCCCTCGCCCCGTTCGGGGTCCGCCACGTCGACATGCCGCTCACGCCGGCTCGGGTGTGGGAGGCCATGCACGGCGATCCGTCCTGATCGGCGGGCCCGGCCGACGGGCTCGGTCAGGCGGGTGTGAGGTTGCGCTTGCGGAACAGCTCGGCCTTCTCCTCGGGGCTGAGCGCGTGGAAGTACTCGCAGCGACCGTCGCTGTACACGGTGCCGTCGCTGCACGTCGTCTCGATCTGGCCGTCGCCGAACTGCTCGCGATAGAGCCCTGCGTAGACCCCGCCGTCGGCGAGGAGGGTCTCGTGGTCGCCGGACTCGACGATGCGGCCGTGGTCGATCACGTGGATCACGTCGGCGGACTGGATCGTCGACAGGCGGTGGGCGACGGCGAGGGTCGTGCGGCCGCTCACCAGTTCGTCGAGGGCGGCCTGGATGCGGCGCTCCGACGCCGTGTCGAGCGCCGAGGTCGCCTCGTCGAGCACCAGCACCTTGGGGTCGTGGAGCAGCACACGGGCGATCGCGATCCGCTGGCGTTCACCGCCCGAGAGCCGGAAGCCGCGTTCGCCGACGACGGTGTCGTAGCCCTCCTCGAACTCCATGATGCGGTCGTGGATGGCGGCGGCACGCGCCGCCTTCTCGACCTCGGCGTCGGTGCAGTCGGGTCTGCCGTAGGCGATGTTGTCGCGCAGCGACCCGGCGAACAGGTAGCTCTCCTGGGTCACGAACCCCATCGCGTCGGCGAGCGACCCGAACGACAGGTCGCGCAGGTCGACGCCGTCGAGGGTGACCCCACCGGTGCGCGGATCGTAGAGCCGGGCGACGAGTGAGAGCACCGTCGACTTGCCGGACCCCGACGGGCCGACGAACGCGATCAGCTGCCCCGGCCGCGCCTCGAACGACACGCCGTCGAGCGCGTCGCCTGGTCCGGTGGGGGCGTGGTCGGGGTCGTCGGGGTCGTCGGCGGCGGGGACCGGGTCGTAGGCGAAGTGCACGTCGTCGAAGGCGACGCGACCGTGGAGGTCGGCGCGGGCGATCGTGACCGCGTCGTCGGCCTCGGTGACGTCCGCCTCGGCGTCGAGGTAGGCGAAGATCCGGGAGAACAGCGCCCGGCTCGACTGGAGCTCGACGGTGGTCTCGAGCAGGCGTGCCACCGGGAAGAAGAGGCGCGACTGCAGGGTGGTGAAGGCCACGATCGTGCCCGCCGAGAGGCCCGAGTCGCCGTCGTTGAGCAGGATGCCGGCGACGACGTAGACGATGATGGGACTGGCGCCGAGGAACGCCTGCACGACGGTGAAGAACGACTGGCCGATGACCTGCTGTCGGGTGGCGACCGCAGCCAGCCGTTCGTTCGCCTCGGCGAACCGGTGGATCTCGTAGTCCTGACGTCCGAAGAGCTTGGCGAGGGTGATGCCCGAGACCGACAGCGTCTCCTGCGTCACGATCGTCATCTCGGCCGTCGCCGCCTGCGTCTCAGCGGTGAACTGCTCGCGCCGTCGACCGACGATGCGGGTGGCGACGATGAAGAACGGCACCGTGGCCAGCGACAGCAAGGTGAGCGGGACCGACAGCAACAGCATGGCGATCACGGCCGAGATGAACGTGACGGTGTTGGAGAGGATGTTCGACAGCGTCGACGTGACCGCGGTCTGCACGCCGCCGACGTCTGACGTGATCCGGCTCTGCAGATCGCCGGTCCGCGAGGAGCTGTAGAACGACAGCGACAGCTGCTGCAGGTGTTCGTAGAGCCGGTTGCGGAGGTCGCGCAACACGTCCTGACCGAGCCGGTTGGTGACGATCGTCTGCACCACGCCGAGCACGGTCGTCGCAGCGGTGATGCCGAGCATGATCAGGGCGAGCGTGACGACCAGCGGGAGGTCGGCACCGGTGCCGTCGTCGGGAAACAGGCCGTCGTCGAACGTGACCTGGATGAGCAGGGGGTTGACGATGCCGAGCACGGCGGTGCCGAGCACGAGCGCGCCCACCCCGATCACTCGAGTGCGGTGAGGTCGGAACAAGCCGGCGACCCGACTCCAGGAGAAGCCGGTCGCGGGTTCGGTCGTGGTGTCGGCCATGCGCCAGTGTGCCCGGCGCGGTGGCGGGGTGCGCCTGCGCCCGCCTCAGTGGGTTCGCCGGCGGTCCTGGTACGCGTCGAGTGCGGCGGCGAGGTCGGCCGCGGTCCAGCCGGCCTCGACCGCGTCGCGCAACACGTCCGCCTGGCTCGGCGGCGCCAGCCCGTCGATCGGTGGGTCGAGGTCGAGGTTCGTCGAGAACGGATACCCGAATGCGGTGGCGGCGATCGCTCGATCGAGCTGTTCGAGGGTCCAGCCCCCGGCCCGGCGCTCTTGCAGTTCACCGAGCACGGCTCGGCACATCCGGTCCCGGTCGACGGCTTCGAGGGCGATGCCCATCGCGCTCGAGATCTGGAGGAGGTTGCCCATCCGTCGGACGGCACCGTCGCCGGAGGTGTGGTTGGTGCCGGCGCCGTGGAAGACGGCGGGGTTGAAGAACGCGGCATCGCCCCTGTGCAGTTCGGGCTGGACGTGGCGTTCGGCGAACAGGTCGATGACTTCGGGCCGCCGCCAGGCCAGATAGCCGGGCCCGTAGCGGTGGGAGTGGGGGAGCAGCATGGTCGGGCCCGACTCGACCGGCATGTCGACGTGGGCGACCGCGCCCTGCAGGGTCAGCATCGGCGAGAGCAGGTGGGCGTGGGTGGGGTAACGCTCGGCCTGGTCGTCGGTCATGAAGCCGAGGTGGTAGTCGCGGTGCGGTGACTGGGCGACGCCTCCCGGGTTCACCACGTTGAGCTGGGACGTCACCTGGTAGGCGGGGCCCAACCAGGCGGTCGACGCGATCGCGAGCGCATCGAACTCGTAGTAGTCGACGAAGACGTCGGGGGCGGCCACCGCAAGCTTCTCGAGGGCGTTCCACACGCGCTCGTTGGCCCCCGGGGCGGCGAAGTGATCGCCCTTGCCGGCGCCGGCCGCCTTCTCGGTGGCGATGATGCGGTCGAACTCGTCGGTGGCCCGGTCGACGATCTTGGGGCGTACGGCATTGCGCATCACCGCGACGCCCGGCCCGAACGAGAAGACGTGGGCGAGTTCTTCGATCACGGCCCGTCGTTGATCAGGCGTACGTTCGACGGCCATGTCGTAGACGACGACCTCGTCCTCGATCGCCGCTGCGTTCGGGTACTGCTCCGTCGGTGTGATGGTGTCGACCAGGTCTCGCAGGTCGGCCACGTCCACGTCGTCGACCGAGAAGAAGGTGCGGTGGCGCTGCAGATCCGGGGTCGGGCTCATGGGTCGACGCTACGACGGCCGGGCGGGCGTGACCAGCGCCTGGATCCATCAGAAAGCCATCATTTCTGATCCACGTGCCAGACTGGGGCGATGGGCTCGCACCCGTTCCCGATCCGCGCCGTCGCCCGAGAGGCGGGGGTCAGCACGGCGACCGTCGATCGGGTGCTGAACGATCGCGGCGGGGTCCGGGCCACAACCGTCGCCCGGGTGCGGCGGGCGATCGTCGAACTGGAACGTCGCCAGGATGCCTTCGAGCTGGGCGGGCGGACCTTCACGATCGATCTGGTGATGCAGGCGCCGCGTCGGTTCACCTCTGCGGTCTGGGATGCCTTCGACGACGTGATCCCGGCGGCCCAACCGGCGGTGTTCACGATGCGGCCCCACCTCGTCGAGCGGGTCGACCCCGACGCGGTCGTCGCCGATCTCGACGCGATCGCCGAGCGCGGCTCACACGCCGTCGTGTTGAAGGCGCCCGACGTGCCGGTCGTCGTCGCGGCCGTCGACCGGCTCGTCGATCAGGGGATCGCCGTGCTGACGATCGTCACCGACGTGCCGCGGAGCCGCCGGCACGCCTACGTCGGGCTCGACAACCGGGCCGCCGGCGCGACCGCCGCCTACCTGATCGACCGGTGGCGCCATGGCACCGACGAACGGCCGAGGAGCGTGCTGCTCACCGTCAGCAGCGAACGCTTCGCCGGGGAGGAGCAGCGGATCCAGGGCTTCCGCTCGACGGCCGCGTCGATCGGTCCCGACTGGATGCTCCATCAGCTGTCGGAGACCGAGGGTCTCGACTCGGTGATCAGCGAGGAGCTGGACTCGATCGCCGCCGCGAATCCGATCGACGCCGTCTACTCGATCGGGGGCGGCAACATCGCCGTGCTCGAGGTGCTCGCCCGCCACGGCCGAAAGCCCGAGGTCTTCGTCGCCCACGACCTCGACGGCGACAACCGTCGCCTGCTCTCGACCGGTGCCGTCTCGGCCGTGCTCCACCACGACCTCCGTGCCGATGCCGCACGTGCGCTCCGGCTGGTGATGCAGGTCCATCGTGCGGTGCCCGGTCGCCCCGTGACCGAGGCGGCACCGGTCCACGTGGTCACGCCCTACAACATCCCGGCGGCGACGCCGCGCTGACGGCGTCGCACAGCGGGTGGGGACGGGTCAGAATCGAGCCATGTCCGCAGCAACCCCCGACTCGCCCGCCGGTCCGTCGTCCGCCGCCATCGAGATGACGATCGAGCCCCGGATCCGCCCCGTCGGAGCCGGGGAGGTCCGTCGTCTCCTGCCGTTCCGGAAGCGCCGGATGGTCGGGCCCTACACCTTCCTCGACGTCATGGGGCCCGAGGAGATGCCCGCCGGCGCGGCGATGAACGTCGACGCCCATCCCCACATCGGTCTGTCGACGCTCACGTACCTCTTCGAGGGACGGATCGTCCATCGGGACTCGGTGGGGTCGGTGCAGTCGATCACGCCGGGCGCCGTCAACTGGATGACGGCGGGCTCCGGCATCACCCACACCGAACGGTCGCACCCCGACGACGTGGCGATGCCGCGCCTGGCGCAGGGCCTGCAGATGTGGGTCGCACTCCCCGCCGAGTCCGAGGACGGTCCGGCGGGCTTCGATCACTGTCCCGCGGATCAGGTTCCCGAGGAGCGCTTCGGCGAGGTGACGGTGCGGCTCGCCGTCGGTACGGGCTTCGGCATGACGGCGCCGATCCCGGGATCGTCGCCGCTGATCCTGGCCGAGGTCGGACTGGCCGGTGGCGCCATCCGTGTCGACGACTCCCACCGCGAACGTGCGGTCTTCGCCGTCGACGACGGACTCACCGTCGACGACCACCCGCTCCCCGAGGGCCACCTCGCCGTGCTCGAACCCGGTGCCACGCCCGAACTGCGCGGGCCCGGTCGGGCCGTGGTGATCGGTGGGGAGCCGGTCGGCGAGCGGTTCATCTGGTGGAACTTCGTCCACTCCGATCGCGATCGGATCGAGGAGGCGAAGGCCGACTGGACCGCGCAGCGTTTCCCACTCGTGCCCGACGACCACGACCCGTGGGTTCCCCTGCCCGGCTGACCGGGCCGAGGTCGCCTCGGGTCGCGTCGATCACTGGGTCGGCGCGCCCGTCAGGACCCGCACCAGCTCGTCGAGCAGGTACGGCAGGTTGGCGGCGTTCACGAGGCGCAGCGCCGCGCTCGACTCGGCACTGATCCGGTAGACCCCGTCCGCGGCGGCGGGCATGGTGCCGATCAACGGACCGCCGAGGAAGTCCTGGTTGAGTTGCTCGAGATCGAACCCCGCGAGCCCCGAGACGTCGACCAGCAAGAACGCGTCGCCCTCGAGGTCGCCGATCAACTCAAGGCTGTAGGACTGGGTGTTGCTGCCGTCGATCGACGCGACCAGCGGTGCCAGCCCCAACTCGACGAGCAGTGCCGAGATCGGCGACGTGTCGGTGAAGGCCGTCAGCTCGCTCGACGGGGTGACCGCCGCGGCGAACAGGGTCGCACCCTGCCAGTCGGCCAACGCAGCCGCCGCCTCGGCGATGGCGGCCTCGTGGGAAGCGATCAGGGCCTCCGCCTCGGTGGTCCGGCCGACGAGGGCGGCGAGCGATCGGATCTCGTCGCGCCACGGGATGCTGTTGTCGGCGACGTAGAGCGGGGCGATCTCCTCGAGCAGGGGGTAGGAGTCCGGGTCGTAGGACGCGATCACGATCAGGTCCGGCTGGTAGGTGGCGAGCAGCTCGACGCTCGGGCCGGCTCCGAGGTCGTAGGTCTCGATCCCGGCGTAGTCGTCGAGCCAGGGGGCCGGCCGGCCCTCGTTGACCCGACCGATGAGCACCGGCTCGATCCCGAGGGCGAGCAGATTCTGGGCGTCGATGGAGTCCCACACCGACACGACCCGAAGCGGCGGCTCGTCGAGCGTCACCTCGACGCCGCGCTGATCGGTCGCCCGAAGATCCGCCGGCGTCTCGGCCGCCTCCGGCTCCTCGTCGACGGCAGGCTCCTCGTCGGCGGGGTCACCGCCCTCGTCAGATTCCTCCTCCTGCTGATCCTCCTCGGGGGCGGGATCAGCGGCCGATGCACTGGCGGACGCGCTGTCGGACGCGGACGCGGTCGAGGAGTCGCTGGCCGGCCCGTCACCGGATTCGTCATCGCCGCCACACGCGGCGGCGAGGAGCGTCAGCGCGACGAACGCGGCGACGAGGCGGAGGCGATGCGGGGTGGACGAGGACGTGGACGATCGCATGGGGGTGCTGCGGGGGAGTCGCGCTGCGATTCGACGTGGTCGCCGCCAGCCTACCGACCGGTGGGCCCCTCGTGCCCGCCGGCTGACGGCGCGGGTGCCGGGAACGCGAGCCCCGGCGCGCGGGTTGTCCACCTCACTACAGTTCACCTCGACCCACCCCGATCGCGGCGACGACCCGAGGAGACCCACCCCACATGACCGAGCAGCTCCAGTCGATGACCGACGCGTTGTGCAGCGACGCACCGGCGGACTACTCCGACCTGAAGGTGCTGATGCTCAACTGCACCCTCACCCGCTCGCCGAACCTCTCCCACACCGAGGCGCTGATGAACGTCGCCCGCGGCATCTTCGAGGCCAACGACGTCGAGGTCGAGTACCTGCGGCCGGTCGACTACGAGATCCCGGCGGGCCTCAAGCACGACTACGCCGGCCGCGATGGCTACGACAAGGACGACTGGCCGATGATCCAGGCCAAGATCGACGCCGCCGACATCGTCATCATCGGCACGTCGGTGTGGCTCGGCGAGAAGAGCTCGGTCTGCAACCGGGTCTTCGAGCGCATGTACGGCTACACCCACGACCTCAACGACAAGGGCCAGTACCGCGACTACGGCAAGGTCGGTGCCGCGCTGATCACCGGCAACGAGGACGGCGTGAAGCACTGCGCGATGAACATGCTGTTCTCACTCAGCCACATCGGCTACACCGTGCCGCCGCAGGCCGACGCCGGGTGGATGGGCGAGGCGGGTCCGGGCCCGTCGTACATGGACGAGGGCTCGGGCGGCCCGGAGAACG